>DAIDKZ010000001.1 GCA_027449745.1 Acetobacteraceae bacterium
GACGTGCTGCCGGCCGGCGCCTATGAGACCAACAAGCGTCTCACCGAGACCAGCGCCGAGGCGGTGGAGTTTGCCGTGGTCATGCCGGCGCACGGTGCGGACAAGGTCTATCTGCCGATCGACGCCAAGTTTCCCGTCGAGGACTATGAGCGGCTTCTCAACGCCGCCGAGGCCGGCGATATCGAAGCCGAGCGTGCCGCACGTGCAGCGCTGGCGCGGCGGGTGCGCGAGGAGGCGAAGAAGATCCAGGCCAAATACATCATGCCGCCGGTGACCATGGAGTTCGCGGTGATGTATCTCGCCACCGATGGTCTCTACACCGAGATCGCGCGCGTGCCGGGGCTGATCGACGAGATCGGCCGGCAGAACCGCGTGCTCGTCCTCGGCCCGAGCCTGGCGCCGGCGCTGCTGCGTACCATCCATCTCGGCCATCTCACCCTGGCGCTGGAGCAGAAGGCGGACGAGGTTCGCACCCTGCTCGGCGCAGCGCGGGAGGAAATGGGCAAGATGGACGACGTGCTCAGCAAGCTCGCCAAGCAGGCCGGCTCCTTCAGCAACACGATCGAGAGCGCAAGACGGCGCACCCGCGCCATCGGGCGCAAGCTGCGCGGGGTGGAGGCGGTGGCGCCGCAGGACGCCGAGCGGCTGCTCGGGCTCGATGGGGACGAGCTCGACTTCGATGTGGACGCGGCTGATGCGCCGCCCTGAGCCTCAGGCCCAGGACGGCGGGTGGGTGCCGAGCGGCACCGGCGGCCGATCCCACCGCGCCGGCGTGAGCGCCATCGCCGCCGGCGGACGGACCAGCTCCAGAGCGCCGAAGGGCGATTGCATCGCCACCATGCAATCGGCGAATGCCTCCGCCGCCGGTGCCGGCCGCGCGAAGCCATCGGGCGCGCGCCCCAGCCCGCGCAGCCAGCGCGCGGTGGCGGCAAGCGAGACGCGGACATCCCAGGAGCCACCCTCGGTGGCGCGGCGATGCAGCGCGGCCAGGGCGCCGAACGCCATGAGATAGCCCGAGGCATGATCGAGGGCCTGCACCGGCAGCGGACGCGGCTTCGATTCGCTGGCCGCCTCGGCCTCCGCGGCGTTGAACCCGGTCGCGGTCTGCACCAGCGAATCGAAGCCGCGCCGGTCGTGCCACGGCCCCTCCTCGCCATAGGCCGAGAGCGAGACGGCGACGATGCCGGGGCGGACCCGCGCCGCCTCGGCCGGGCCGAAGCCGAGCGCGGCCAGCGCGCCCGGCCGGTAGCCCTGCACCAGAATGTCGGCCTCGGCCAGCAGCGCCGCCAGGCGCCCGCGATCCGCCCCCTGGCGCAGATCGAGAAACGCCGCCCGCTTGCCCGGACCGGTATCGACCACCAACGGCGCGATCGCCGGCAGATGCGGCGCGGTGATCAGCAGCACGTCCGCGCCGTGGGAAGCGAGCGCGCGTCCACAGACCGGGCCCGCGATCACCCGCGTCAGATCGAGGACGCGGACACCGGCCAGAGGGCGCTCGGCGGCCGGCAGTGGGCGGGCGGGCGCCGGGCCGATGCGGGTGATCCGCACCGGCCGGGCCGCCACCGCCTGGCCGTGCGCGAGCGCGTCCCACAGCGAGAACCGCCGCAGCGCCGCCACGCACAGCCCGGCCTCCGTCGCCTCGGTCTCGAATGCCTCGGCCCCGCGCCGCGCCAGGGCCGCGGCCACCGCTTCCCGCTCGGGCGGGCAGGCGAGCAGGCGCAACAGGCCCTCGCGATGGTGCGGGAACGCGGTGTGGAGGCGGACCCAGCCGCCGTCGCCGGTGCGATAGAGCCCGCCCACCGCATCGTGAAAATCGGCGGCAGGGCGGCCCGCGATGCGCAGCAGCCGCTCCGAGTGGAAGGCCGCCGCCGCCGCCGTCGCACCGACCGACACACATTGCCGCACCCCGCCGCGCTGGAAGAACAGCTCGGCCGCGGCGAGCGCGGCGGCGCCGATGGCGGCGCGCGCGGCGGCATCGACCGCGAAGGAGGAGGCCAGCAGTGGCGGCGCCTCATCGAGCGCGGCGTAGTCCAGAGCCGCCTCCGGCAGACCCGCGTCGCGCCACAGCGCCGCTAGAGCGTGATGACCGTAGGCGGAATCGCCGGAGGTCTGAATCACGCGATCAACCAAAGAGCTGGAGTGGGATGGCCGAGCGAAAGCGATGCCATCCCGCTCTAGGGCCGCCGCCGCAATCATGGCAGGCGGAGTTCCGGCACCCGTGCCAGCAGCGCCTCGGTCAGCGGCCCCCGCCGCTGCCACAGGGACCGGTACCAGGCGACGCGCGCCTCGACCTGATAGGCCAGCATCCGCCGCTCCTCCAACTGCCGCCGCGCCGTCTCCGCAGCACGCCGCGCGCGCCCGGGCTCGGCGACGAGGGCACGCACGACTGCGTGCAAGGCATCGCCGTCCGGCACGAGGAAACCGTTCTCACCGTGACGGATCGTCTCACCATACACGGTCGGGCTGGCCACCGCCGCGACGCGGTGCGCCGCCGCTTCGAGGAATTTGAGGTCCGATTTGCAGCGATTGAACGCCGTATCGGCCAGCGGCATGAACGAGAGCTCGGCGCGCGCGAGCATGTCGCGGTAGGCGGCGTATTCGAGCGTCGGGGCGAAGCTCTTGAACGGGCTCTCCAGGCGCTCGAACAGGCCATGGTCGTGCACGATGGCGAAGCGCAGCCGCGGCCCGAATTCAGCACCGAGCGCGTTGAGCGCATCGAGATAGGGTGGCCAGTCGCGCTCCCGGTTGAGGGCGCCGAAGAACAGGGTGAGCGGGCGCTCGGGGAGGAAATTGCGCGGCTCGGCGAGCGCGCGCACCGCGTTCGGAAAGGCGGCCAGCTCCGGGTTGCGCGGACGCAGCACCGAGGCGAGTGCCGCGGTCGTCGTCTGCACCGCATGCACGGCGCTGAAATTATACATGTCCGGCCGCTGCAGCACCGGGATGAAATCGGGATGGTCGTCGAACTCCGTGACGATCACGAAGCCTCGGGCCAGCGCGGCCCGGATGGTCTGCAAGCCCTCGGCACCGACCAGGGCCGGCCGGTGCAGGATCAGCAGCCGCGCCGCGCCCTCCGGGATCGTCAGCTGTTCGCGGCCGTTCCACAGATGCACGACGACGCCCGGCACCGAGGCGAGCGCGCGCAGCGGCTCCAGAACGCGCACCTCGCTCACCCCGCCGACCGGGGCGAGCATGGTGAGCACGAGATGCAGCGGCTCCGCCGGCGCCGTCTGCGCCCGCCAGACATATTGCAGCGGCCGGGTGCGCTCGGCGAGGTCCGCCCCGCCGACGCCGAACGCGGGGAGCGCCGGGGTGAGGTCGGCGACGAAGCGTTCGGCGCGCTCCGGCTCGAACACGCGCGGCGCGGCGTCGAGCGGCGCGAGGCCAACGCCATCCAGGAAATCGGCCATGCCCTGGCGGGTGAACCAGCGGAGATGGGTGCGGTCGAACAGGCCCTGCGTTTCGTAGCGCCAGCCGCCGCGCAGCAGCCTGTCGAGAAAGCTCCAGTGCTCCACGTTGGGAATGCAGGCGAGCACGACCCCGTCCGGGGCCAGCGCGCCGAGATGCCGCCGCAGAACTGCCTCGGGCTGGCGCAGATGCTCCAGCACGTCGCCGTAGATCAGGCAATCCACCCGCCCCTGCCACGCCGCCGGCAGCGGAGCGGTCTCGATGTCATCCAGGATCACCTGGTCGAGCCGGCTGGCGGCGAGGCGGGCGGCGGCCTCGTCGTGCTCGATGCCGAGCAGGACCGCGCGGGGATTGAGCCGCCGATAGGCCGCGCCGAGAGCCCCGGTGCCGCAGCCAATATCGAGCACGACCCGGGCCGTCTGCGGAATGCGGTCGAGCAGGTCGGGGTTCGGCGCGTCCGGGTAGGGCGAGGCCGACGAGACGGTTTCGATCATCGTGCAAGGTTCCGTCGCGGGTCGGGGCCCGAGATTAGGCGGTTTGGCGACCGCGGGGAATTGGCCAGCGCCGTCCGCATGGCGCGGATTTTGCTTTCGGTCTACTCTGCCAGGTGTCAGGCGACATGGTGGCCGGCGTCCCGGTCCCCTGCCTGCCCGGGAAGGGAGCAGAGCATGCCCATTTCTCCCGCTTGTGACCACCGGCGATGAGCGCGATGCCCCAGCGCCAGGCGCCTTCGGCCATGGGCCGGATTTTGGGCGGCCCGCTCGCCGCTTACGATCCCGGGCAGTTCTTCTGCGAACTGCTCGGGGCGACCGCCGCGGCCGATCCCGCCACCCTCGATCCGTCGCGCCGGCTGATCCTGCAGCGGCTTGCCGGGATGGACCTCGACGAGCTTCGCCGCCGCGCCGCCGTCGCCGAGACCGAACTCTACAATCTCGGCATCACCTTCACGGTCTATTCGGAACGGGACGCGATCGACCGCATCCTGCCGTTCGACATCCTGCCCCGCGTGCTGACGGCGGCGGAGTGGGACATCGTCGAGCGCGGCGTCATCCAGCGCGTCGCCGCGCTCAACCGGTTCCTGCACGACATCTACCACGAGCAGAAAATCCTCCGCGACGGCGTGGTGCCGGCGGATCTCGTGCTCGGCAACAGTAATTTCCGCCCCGAGATGGTGGGGCTCGACGTGCCGCACGGGACCTATGTGCATGTCTGCGGCACCGACATCGTGCGCGACGAGGCCGGTCGCTTCCTCGTGCTCGAAGACAATGCGCGCACCCCATCGGGGGTCTCCTACGTCATCGAGAACCGGCACATGATGGCGCGTGTGTTCCCCGATCTCATGGCCGGGCTCGCGGTTCGCCCGATCGGCGAGTATGGCATGCGGCTGCTCGGCGCAATGGCCGAAATCGCCGCACCCTCCGTGGGCGAGCCGCAGGTCGTGCTGCTCTCGCCCGGGATCTATAATTCGGCCTATTTCGAACATGTGTTCCTCGCCCGCGAGATGGGCGTGCCGCTCGTCGAGGGGCGCGACCTCGTCGTCGAGGACGGCGGCGTCTGGATGCGCACCGTCGCCGGCCTCGCCCCCGTGCATGCGATCTATCGCCGCCTGAACGACGAGTTTCTCGATCCTGCGATGTTTCGCCCCGACAGCGTGCTCGGCGTGCGCGGACTGATGGAGGCCTGGCGCAAGGGCCGGGTCGCCATCGCCAACGCGGTCGGCACCGGTGTCGCCGACGACAAGGCCGTCTATGCCTACATGCCGCGCATCATCCGCTATTATCTGGACCAGGAGCCGATCCTCGCCAATGTCGAAACCCATATATGCCGCGAGGCGGACGGGCTGCGCTACACGCTGGATCATCTCGACACGCTCGTCGTCAAGCCGGTCGGTGAGTCCGGCGGCTACGGGCTGATCATCGGTCCACATGCCACGCGCGCCGAACTTGCTGCGTTCCGCGAGAAACTGCTGGCAGACCCAGCGAACTACATCAGCCAGCCGATGGTGCGCCTGTCGGTGGCGCCGACGCTGTGCGCGGAAGGCATCGCTGCGCGCCATGTCGATCTACGGCCCTTCGCCATCACCGGGCACAATACGTGGGTGCTGCCGGGTGGCCTGACCCGGGTGGCGCTGCGGCCGGGCTCGCTGGTGGTGAACTCCTCGCAGGGCGGCGGCTCGAAAGACACCTGGGTGCTCGCATGAGCGATACGCTGGCCGACAGCACCGACGCGCCGCGCCCTGCCCAACTGCTCTCGCGCTACGCCGGCAGCATCTTCTGGCTCGCGCGCCAGATGGAGCGGACGGAGAATCTGGCGCGGATCCTCGACGTCACCGAGACCTTCACACGCCATGCCCGCGACGAGGAAGGCTGGCTGGCGGTCGTGCGCATCAATGCCGACGAGGCGCGCTTCTTCGCCACGCACGCGGCGCCGACGGCACAGGCGGTGACGCATTTCTATGTGCTCGACCGCGACAATCCGACCTCGATCGCCGCCACACTGGCGCAAGCGCGCGAAAACGCACGTCTGCTGCGCCCGCTGATCTCGACCGAGATGTGGTCCCAGATCAACATCTTCCACCACCGGATGCGGCAATTGAACGCAGCGGACATCGCCCCCTCCCACCTCTCGCAGCTCTGCGCCGACATCAAGCAGGCCTGCCAGACCCACACCGGCATCACCGAGGGAACATTCTACCGCGATGCTGGCTGGACCTTCTACATGCTCGGCCGGCACATCGAGCGCGCCGATCAGATCACCCGGCTGGTGGATATCAAGTATCACATGCTGCTGCCCTCGGCCGACGCGGTGGGCTCGGCACTCGATGTCGGGCAGTGGCACGCGCTGCTGCGGGCCGCCGCCGGCTACCACGCATTCCGCCGCAAATTCCCCCGCGACATGACCCCGGCGATGGTGGCCGGTTTCCTGCTGCTCAATCACGGCTTTCCGCGCTCGCTCGTGCACAGCGTTCGCCTGACCCAGGCGACGCTGGCGCAACTGCGCTCCTCCTACCGACTGCGCGGTGCGGACGCGGCACTGGAGCGGCTGGAAGACCTCAGCGCCGTCCTGACCGAGACGAGCATCGACACCCTGATCGCGCGCGGCCTGCACGAATTCCTCGACTGGGTGCAGCGTGAGTTGATCGGCCTGCACGCGACGATCGCCGCGCGCTTCTGGCCCGCAGAGGGCTGAGCCTATCCGCCAGCGGGAACGATGAAGTTCTCCCGCCACAGTCGACCGGTATCCGGCAGATCCGCATTGCTCCAGCCACCGCCGAGCGCCGTCACCAAGGCGACGCTGGCCAGCAGCCGGTTCTGGCGAATGGTGAGCGCGGTGATTTCGTCGGAGAGAGCGAGGGTCTCGTCGGTCAGCACGGTGGTGTAGATCACCGTGCCGGCGCGATACTGGTTCAGCGCCAACGCAACGGTCTGGCGCGCATCCGCCACGGCGAGGTCCTGCGCGGCGGCTTCGTCCTGGAGCACGTGCAGCGCCACCAGCGCATCCTCAACCTGCTGGAACGCGGTGAGAACCGTCTCCCGATAGGTGGCCACACTGGCCTCATAGAGCGCCCGGTTTGCCGCCACCTGCGCGGTGAGCAAGCCGCCTTCGAACACTGGCGTCACCGCCGCGGCGCCGACCGACCAGACCTGGTTGGCCAGGCGGATCAGCGTGTCGAGCGGATTGCCGGTGTAGCCCGCCGCGGCGTTCAGCGTCACGTCCGGAAAATAGGCGGCGATCGCCGCACCGATCAGCGCATTCGCCTGCTGCATCTGCCGCTCCGCCGTCGCCACGTCGGGGCGGCGCTCGAGCAGCGTCGAAGGCAGTCCGGAGGGAACCACCGGCACCGCGCTCGTCAGCATCGCGGGCGGAATGCTGAGTGTCGAAGGCGGCCGGCCGGCCAGCACCGCGATCGCATGCTCGAACTGCGCGCGGGTCTGGGCAACGGCGATCGCCTGCGCTTCCGTGGTCCTCACCTGGGTCTCGGCGGTCAGCACGTCCAGCCGCTGCGCCACACCGACATCGAACTGGTTCTGCACGATCTTCAGCGCGGCGCGATATTGCACCACAGTATCGTTCAACAGCTTCTGCAGCGAGTCCGCCGCGCGCATGTTGAAATAGGCGGAGGCCAATGCCGACTGCGCCGAGAGCCGGACGAAGGCGAGCTGGGCGGCGCTGGCCTGAGCACCGGCGACCCGGCTTTCGATGGTGCGGCGGATGCCGCCCCAGACATCGAGGGTCCAGTTCATCTGGCCCTGCAAGCTGTAGACCGACTTCGCATAGGTCAGCTTGCGTGCCGAAGCGCTGTTGACACCGACACCAGCGGACGAAATCTGCGGGGTACCGCTTCCGGTTCCGCCACCGAGCCGCTGGGTCACCGGATTGACTGTCATGAACGGCATCAGCTGCGCTTCGGCCTCGGTGATGAGGGCCTGCGCCTCCATGAAATTCGCATAGGCGAACTTCATGCTCTGGTTGGAGACATCGATCTCCCGCTCCAGACCATCCAGGGTGGCGTCATGGTAGATAGACCACCACGCGCCACGGTCGATGGCATCGAGCGGGGCAGCGGGCTTCCACCCGGTGAGTTCCTTGAACTGCGCTGCCGGCGGCGCGGTTGGCCGCTGATAGTCGGGACCAACCGTGCAGGCCGCCAGCGCGCCTGCCATGAGCAGCGCGAGCGGCCTCATTCGCCTGCCTCCGGCGCGCCGGGCAGGGCCGGGAACAAACGTCGCCAGCGGCGCTGCGCCGCCAGGCGGAGGCTGTCGAGATAGAGATAGACGATCGGCGTCGTATAAAGCGTCAGCACCTGGCTCACCATCAGCCCGCCGACGATGGAGGTGCCGAGCGGATGGCGGAACTCCGCCCCCTCGCCACGACCGAGTGCGAGCGGTAAGGCCCCGAACATCGCGGCGAACGTGGTCATCAGGATCGGGCGAAAGCGCTTGAGGCAGGCGAGGCGGATCGCGTCGCGGGGATTCATTCCCTGCTCCCGCTCCGCCTGCAGTGCGAAATCGATCATCAGAATGGCATTCTTCTTGACGATGCCGATGAGCAGGATGATCCCGATCATGGCGATGATGCTGAACTCCTGGCCGAACGCGAGCAGCGCCAGCAGCGCGCCGATGCCCGCCGACGGGAGGGTGGAGAGAATCGTGATGGGATGGACATAACTCTCATAGAGCATGCCAAGCACGATGTAGACCGCTGCCAGCGCCGCAAGGATGAGGATCGGCTCGTTCTGCACCGATTGCTGGAAGACCCGTGCCGTGCCCTGGAATCCGGCTTGGATCGTGCTCGGCATGCCGATGCGCCGCATCGCCGCGTTGAACGCCGGCCCGACCTCGCCCAAGGTACGTCCGGGCCGAAGGTTGAAGGCCACCGTGCCGGCAACGAACTGGCCCTGATGATTGACTTCCAGCGCCGTGTGGCCGGGCTCGAAACGGGCGACCGCGGCGAGCGGCACCATGGTATTCGCCGTCGTGCTCACCGCCGCGCCGGTGGAACCGACCGACTTTCCGGTATTGCCGATGGAGTTGGTGGCGAGATTGCGCACGGCCGCGAGCGCCGCGGTGCCGGCCGCACCCGCATTCACCGCCCCGGCGGCGGCATTGCCGGCCGCGAACACCGGGCTGGCGGCGACCGCGCCGACCGAATCCGTCACCGTGCCGATCACGGCGTTGCTCCGCGCCGTCCCGTTCGGCACTGCGCCCGACGCCGTGCTGACATAGAGCTTCTGCAGCGTGCCCGTATCCTGCCAGAAGCGCGGCGCCACCTCCATGATCACGAAATACTGATTCATAGATTTGTAGATGGTCGAGACCTGGCGCTGCCCGAAGGCGTCGTAGAGATTGTTGTCGATGATGCTGGGAAGCAGCCCGTAGCGCGCCGCGGCGGGCCGATCCACCACGACCTCGCTGACGAGGCCTCCCTGCTGCAGGTCGGAGCTGACATCGACGACGACCGGGTCATCGGCGAGCGCCTCGACGAGGCGCGGCGTCCACAGCACGAGATCCTCGAGCGAGTCCGCCTGCAGCGTATATTGGTACTGGGCGTTGCCGAGCCGGCCGCCGAACCGCGCCTCCTGCACGGACTGCAAATAGAGCCGGGCCCCGGAGACCGCGTTGAGCCGTGGCCGCAGCCGCGCCACCACCTGGTCGGCCCCGACGTCGCGCTCGTCACGCGGCTTCAGATTGACGAACACCCGGCCCGAATTGATCCGGCGCCCGCCCCCGGTATAGCCCGACAGGGTTGCGACCGCGGGATCGCTCTGGACGATGGCCATGAACTCCGCGAGCTTGCCACGCATGGCCTGAAACGAGATCGCCTGATCCGCAACGATCGCCCCGAACAATCGTCCCGTGTCCTGCTGCGGGAAGAACCCTTTCGGAATGATCGTGAACAGGTGGACGTTGAGCACGATCATCGCCAGAAGGCCCAGCAGCACCAGCCGGGGATGGTCCAGCGCGACATCCAGCGTCCTGGCATAACCGGCGACGATCCGATCGAACCCGCTTTCGGCGAGGCGATGCAACGCCCGCGCACGCTCATCCCGCCGCGTACTGAGGAAGAAGGCGCACATCATCGGCGTCAGGGTCAGCGACAGAACCATCGAGACCATGATCGCCATCGACAAAGTCAGTGCGAATTCCCGGAAGAACCGGCCGATGATGCCACCCATCAGAAGGATCGGCAGGAACACCGCGATGAGCGACACGCTCATCGACACGACGGTGAACCCAACCTCGCGTGCGCCGAGGATCGCCGCCTGGAGGCGTGGCATCCCGGCCTCAACATGGCGGGTCACGTTCTCGAGCACGACGATGGCGTCGTCGACGACGAACCCGGTGGCGACGGTCAGCGCCATCAGGCTGAGATTGTTGAGGCTGAACCCGGCGAGGTTCATCAGCGCGAAGGTTCCGATGATCGAGATCGGCACCGTCACGCTCGGGATCAGCGTCGCACGCAGCTTGCGCAGGAATACGAAGACGACGAGCACGACCAGGGCCACGGCGATCAGCAGCGTGCGCTGCGTGTCGAGCAACGAGACTCGGATGGTCTTGCTGCGATCGGCGATGACACTGATCTCCGTGTCGCCCGGCATGGCCGCCGCGAGCTGCGGTAGCGCCGCCAGCACCGTGTCCACCGCCGCGATGATGTTCGCTCCGGGCTGCCGGCTCAGGATCAGCAGCACGCCGGGCTTGCCGTTCGCAAACGCGGCGTTGCGCACGTCCTGCACCGAATCGAGTACCTCGGCGACGTCGGTCAGTCGCACCGGCGCGCCATTGCGGAAGGCGACGACCAGTGGCGCATAGTCCGCGGCCCGCAGCGCCTGGTCGTTGGTGTAGATCTGGAACCGGCGCTCGCCACTCTCGATTGTGCCCTTCGGGCTGTTGGCATTCGCCGAAGCCAGCGCGGCCCGGACATCCTCGAGCCCGACACCATACTGCGCCAGCGCCTGCGGATTGAGTTCGACGCGCACCGCCGGCAACGCGCTGCCGACTACGTCAACCTGCCCGATGCCGTTGAGCTGCGAGAGGCGCTGTTGGAGAATGTTGGAGGCGTCGTCGTAGAGCTGGCCCGGGGATCGGGAATCGGATGTCAGCGCGAGGATCAGGATCGGCTGGTCGGCCGGGTTGACCTTGCGGTAGGTCGGGTTGGTGCGCATCGAGGTCGGCATGTCGGCGTGCGCGGCGTTGATCGCCGCCTGCACGTCGCGCGCGGCGCCATCGATGTCGCGATTGAGATCGAACTGAAGGGCAATCGCCGTGTTGCCCATCGAGTTCTGCGACGTCATCTCGTCGAGATCCGAAATCTGCGCGAGATGACGTTCGAGCGGCTCGGCCACCGTCGAGGCCATGGTCTCGGCGCTCGCGCCGGGCAGCCGGGCCTGGACATAGATCACCGGGTAGTCTACCGCCGGCAGCGGCGCGACCGGCAGATGCACGTAGCCGAGCGCTCCGGCGAGTGCGACCGCGAGGCTGAGCAGCGTCGTCGCGACCGGACGCAGGATCGCCGTCGTCGAGAGGTTCACGAGGCGAGGCTCGACAACCGCGCCGCGCCGCGCCGGCGCTGCGCCAGCCGATCGAAGGCGAGATAGATCACCGGCGTCGTGAACAGGGTCAACACCTGGCTCACGATGAGCCCGCCAACGATGGTGACGCCGAGCGGGCGACGAAGTTCCGCGCCGGTGCCGGTACCGAGCATCAGCGGCAGCGCGGCCAGGAGCGCCGCAAAGGTCGTCATCAGGATCGGCCGCAACCGCAGCAGCGCCGCCTCCCGGATCGCCGCGCGCGGCGCCATGCCCTGTTCGCGTTCGGCCGCCAGCGCGAAGTCGATCATCATGATCGCGTTCTTCTTGACGATGCCGATCAGCAGGACGATGCCGATGATGCTGATGACATCGAGATCGCCGCCCGTAAGCAGCAATGCCGCGAGGGCGCCGACGCTGGCGGAGGGGAGCGTCGAGAGGATGGTGATCGGATGGATGAAGCTCTCATAGAGCACGCCGAGCACGATATACATGGTCAGCACGGCGGCGAGGATGAGCAGCAGCTCGTTGGCGATCGAGGCCTCGAATGCTCGCGTCGCGCCCTGGAAGCTGGTCAGGAAGCTGGGCGGCAGACCAAGCGCATCGGTCGCGCTGCGGATGGCCGAAACCGCGGCCCCGAGCGAGGCACCCGGAGCGAGATTGAAGGAGATGGTGCTGGCTGGGAATTGCCCGAGATGGGTGATGCGCAGCGGCGCCTTGCGCTCGCTCACCGTGGCGATCGCCGACAGCGGCACCTGACCGTTCACCGCGGTCGACGAAGGCAGATAGATCAGGTCGAGCGTTGCCAGATTCTGCTGCAGCCGCGGCTCGGCCTCCAGGATCACGCGGTACTGGTTGGCCTGCGTGAAGATCGTGCTGACGATTCTCTGACCAAACGCATCATAGAGGACGTTGTCGACCGTCGCCGGCGTGATGCCGAAGCGCGCCGCGGTGACACGGTCGATGGTGATATCCAGGGCCAGCCCCTGCTGCTGCAGGTCGCTGGTGACATCGGCCAGTTGCGGCAGCGCCCGCAGCCGTTCGATCAGGCGCGGCATCCAGGTCTCGAACAGACCGAGATTCGGGTTCTCGACGACGAAGCGGTACTGCGTCGCGCTGACGGTCGCATCGACGGTCAGATCCTGTACCGGCTGCATGTAGAGGGTGATCCCGGGCACCTGCGCGGCGAGGCGCTGCAGATGCTGGATCACGGCGCGGGCCGACCGGCGGCGTTCGCCGAGCGGGCGCAGGTTGATCAGGAGAGCACCCGTATTCAGCGTTCCGTTGGTGGCATCGACGCCGATCTGCGAGGAGAGGCTGACAACGTCGCGGTCCTTGAGCAGGGCGGCGGCGAGCGCTTGCTGGCGGTCGGCCATGGCGGCGTAGCTGATGCCCTGATCGGCCTGGCTCACACCCTGGATCAGCCCGGTGTCCTGGATCGGAAAGAATCCCTTCGGTACGACGACATAGAGACCCGCCGTGAGCGCCAGGGTCAGGATCGCGATGAACAGCGTCGCGCGCTCGTGGCGGAGCACGACATCGAGCGCCGCGCCATAGGCATCGCGCAGCGCAAGGAAGGGATCGCGCCCGGAGCGAGGCTCGGCGCGCCGCAACAGCCGCGCGCAGAGCATCGGCACCAGGGTGAGCGAGACCACGGCGGAGATGACGATGGTCACCGCGAGGGTGATGGCGAATTCATGGAACAGGCGCCCGACCACATCACCCATGAACAGCAGCGGGATCAGGACGGCGATCAACGAGACGGTGAGCGAGATGATGGTGAAGCCGATCTGCCGTGCGCCCTTGAGCGCCGCCGTGAGCGGCGCCTCGCCCGTCTCGACGTAGCGCGCGATGTTCTCGATCATGACGATGGCGTCGTCGACGACGAAACCGGTGGCGATGGTCAGCGCCATCAACGACAGATTGTTCAGGCTGAAGCCGGCCAGGTACATCACCGCCAGTGTACCGACCAGCGAGAGTGGCACCGAGAGGCTCGGGATCACCGTCGCTGGCAGATCGCGCAGGAACAGGAAGATCACGAGGATCACGAGCGCCACGGCGAACCCGAGTTCGAACGTGACATCCCGCACACTGGCGCGGATGGTCGCAGTACGGTCGGTGACCACGGTGACATTGACGGCGGCGGGCAAGGTCGCCTTCAGCCTCGGCAGCAGGCTTTGCACGCGCTCGGCCACCGCGATGACGTTGCTGCCGGGCTGCCGCTGGATGTTCAGGATGATCGCCGGCGTGGTGTTGGTCCAGGCGCCGAGCTTGTCGTTCTCCGGCCCCTCGATCACGGTGGCGACGTCGCTGAGGCGAACCGGCGCGCCGGCGCGATAGGCGATGACCTGATCGCGGAACGCGGCCGCACTCTGGAGCTGGTCATTGGCAACGACGGTGACGGACTGCGCCGGACCGTCGAAGCTGCCCTTCGGCGCGTTGACATTGAGATTGGCGATGGTGGTGCGGAGATCGTCGAGATTGAGCCCATAGGCCGAAAGGGCCGGAAGGTTGGCGCGCACGCGCACCGCCGGGCGGTGGCCGCCGCTGATCGTCACCAGCCCGACACCGGGCAGTTCGGAGATGCGCTGCGCCAGCCGCGTATCCGCGAGCTCCTGCACCCGTGTCAGCGGCAGGCTGCTCGACGTCAGCGCGAGCGTGAGGATCGGCGCGTCCGCGGGATTGACCTTCGCATAAATCGGCGGGGTCGGGAGGTCGGTCGGCATCAGATTGCTGGCGGCGTTGATCCCCGCCTGCACTTCCTGCTCCGCGACATCGAGGCTGAGCGCGAGGTCGAACTGCAGCGTGATGATCGAGGCGCCCGCCGAGCTGGCCGAGATCATCTGCGCCAGGCCCGGCATCTGGCCGAACTGGCGCTCGAGCGGGGCGGTGACGGCAGAGGTCATCACCTCCGGGCTGGCGCCGGGATAAAGCGTCTGCACCTGGATGGTCGGGTAGTCCACCTGCGGCAGTGCCGAGATCGGCAGGAAGCGCAGCGCGACGAGCCCGACCAGCATGATCGCCGCCATCAGCAGCGAGGTTGCCACCGGGCGCAGAATGAACAGGCGCGAGGGGTTCATCGGCGGCCCGCAGCGCTCCAAGCCACCGCGCTCACGGCGCGGCCTTTCGCGCCTTGGCGTGCGTCACGGTCGGGCTGGCGCTCCCCGCCGGCGCATCGATCACCGGCGCGACCGCCATCCCGTCGTGCAGCCGGTCGAGACCGTCGATGACGACACGCTCCCCCGCGACGAGCCCGCTCTGAACGGCGACATGGTCGCCATGCGCGGTACCGACCGCGACGGTGCGCAGCTTCACGTGCTGGTCATTGCCGACGACGTAGACATAGTTGCCCGGCGGGCCGTGCTGCACCGCTGCCACCGGCACCAGTGCGACACCGCGCAGCGTCTCCACCACCAGATGCGCATTGACGAATTGCTGCGGGAACAGGGTCTCGTCCTTGTTGGCGAAGCGGGCGCGGAGCTGGAACGTGCCGGTGGTGGTGTTGATCTCGCTGCCGACGGCGTAGAGTTCGCCGGTGGCGATCGGCTTGATGTCGCTCCGGTCGTAGGCGACCACCTGCAGCTTCTCCCCGGCATTGAACCGAGGCAGGATGCGCTGCACGACATCCTCCGGCAGGACGAAGATCACCGTGATCGGCTGCATCTGCACAACCGTGGCGATGCCGGTGAGGGTCGACGGCTGCACCAGGTTGCCAGGGTCAACGCGGCGCAGGCCGATGCGGCCATCCACCGGCGCCGTGATGCGGCAATAGATCAGATTGAGCTTGGCGCTGTCGATCGCCGCCTGGTCCAACTGCGTCGCCGCCTCGTACTGCTTGACCAGGAAGACCTGATCCTCGGCGGTCTGCCGCGCGATCGACTCCTGGCGCTTCAGCGTTTCATATCGCTGCAGATCCATGCGCGCCTGGTCGAGCAGCGCCTTGTCACGCGCGAGCGTCGCCTGCGCCTGCGCCAACTGCACCTCGTAGGGCCGCGGGTCGATCTGGGCGAGGAAATCCCCCTTCTTGACGTGCTGCCCCTCGGTGAAGGCGACCTCCGTCAGCGGGCCGCCGACCACGGGCACCAGCGTCACCGTCGCTTCCGGGGTCACGGTACCGAGCCCGACCAGTTCCACCGGCAGGTCGCCCATCGTCACCGCCGCCGTGCGCACCGTCGGGGCGAGTTCACCAGCCGGGCGCGCCGGGCGCGTCGCGTGCGGCAGCGGGCGCAGCCAGGCGGCGGCGCCCAGACCGCCGAGCAGGGCGAGCCCGACCAGCCAGACCAGCGCCCGACGCAGCAGCGACCGTTTCGCTGCCGTCTTGCTACGCCCCGCCGGCTCGACCTCGAATTCGCGTACCTGCTCGTCCATCCGTTTCAGTATCCCACCGCCCCCGTCCATTACGCCCCCACCTCACAAGTTACTCCAGGCCCCTGTCCGGGCCAAGAAAACGCCCAGCCCTCGGCGATCGGTCGGATGCCAAGGCGTGCGCCCGCGGCGCAAGCTCGATTCAGGCGCGAAATCAAGCGGGCGGAGTTGCCCGGACCGTTTCTGCCATGGCGACCTTGCGCCAGGATTGCACATGCGTTGCGAAGTGTTGCACCGCGCCATAGCGGCGGCCGTGCGGGCCGCGCCGGTTTGACGGCGGACCGGCCCCGCTTCTAGGCTGAAGGCGAGAAACTCGACCCGAGGAGCGCGCCATGACCGAAGCCTGCATCGTGGGCTGGGCCCACACGCCGTTCGGCAAGCTGGAAGACCCGGACATCGAGAGCCTGATCGGCCGTGTCGCCGGAGCCGCCATCGCGGACGCCGGCATCGCGCCGGGGGAAATCGATGCCGCCTTCGTCGGCCTGTTCAATAACGGGTTCTCGTCGCAGGATTTCCCCGCCTCGCTGGTGCTCCAGCACCTGCCCGAGCTCCGCTTCAAGCCCATCACGCGCTTCGAAAATGCCTGCGCCACCGGAACCGCCGCCATCCACGGCGCGCGCGACTTTCTCGCCGCCGGGCGCGGGCGCTTCGCCCTCGTGGTCGGCGCCGAGAAAATGACCGCGACGCCCGGCCCGCAGGTTGGCGACATCCTGCTCAGCGCCTGCTACCGCCGCGAGGAGGGCGAGATTCCGGCCGGGTTCGCCGGCGTCTTTGCCCGCATCGCCGAACGCTATTTCCAGCGCTTCGGTGACCAGTCCGACGCGCTCGCCGCCATCGCGGCGAAGAACCACAGGAACGGTGTCGCCAACCCGTACGCGCAGATGCGCAAGGATCTCGGGTTCGAGTTCTGCCGCGCGGTCAGCGAGAAGAACCCCTACGTCGCCGCGCCGCTCAAGCGCACCGATTGCTCGCTGGTCTCCGACGGCGCCGCCGCCCTGGTGCTCACGGACGAGGAGACGGCGAAAACCCTGGGCAAGGCGGTGCGCTTTCGGGCCGCGGTGCAGGTCAACGAGTTCCTGCCCATTTCCAAGCGCGACATCACCCGCTTCGAGGGCGCCGCCGAGGCTTGGCAGCGGGCGCTGGCCGCCGCCGGGCTCGGGCTTGGCGATCTCTCCTTCGTCGAATCGCATGACTGCTTCACCATCGCCGAACTGATGGAATACGAGGCGATGGGCCTGACCCCCTACGGCCAGGGCGCCCGCGCGGTGCTCGAGGGCTGGACGGCGAAGGACGGCAAACTGCCGGTGAACCCCTCCGGCGGGCTGAAATCCAAGGGCCACCCGATCGGCGCCACCGGCGTCTCGATGCACGTCATCACCGCCATGCAGCTCACCGGCCAGGCCGGCGAGATGCAGCTGCCGAAGGCCGACGTCGCTGGCATTTTCAACATGGGCGGCGCCGCGGTGGCGAACTATGTTTCCATTCTGGAAAGGCTCTGAGCCACGGAACTCCAGTCGCTCATCACCTGCCCGAAATGCGGCGCGTCACGCGCTGAGACGATGCCGGTCGATGCCTGCCAGTTCTTTTACGAGTGCCACGCCTGCGGCGCGGTTCTGCGGCCCAAACCGGGGGATTGCTGCGTTTTCTGCTCCTACGGCTCGGTGCCGTGCCCGCCGGTTCAGGAGGCGAGGGCAAACCCAGGCGGATCGGCGTAGACGGCGTGGTTGAGCGGGCCGTGCCCGGCGCCGAACCCGGGCGCGGCCTCGATCGCGGCATGGACATAGGCGCGCGCGCGCAATACCGCGCCCCGCATGTCCAGCCCCTGGGCAAGCCCGGTCGCGATGCCGCTGGCCAGGGTGCAGCCCGTGCCATGGGTATGGCGGGTCCCAATCCGGGCCGATTCGAATGCCTCCACGCCGTCCAGCGTCGCCAGCAAATCCACCACGCGCGGTCCGGGCAGATGCCCGCCCTTCAGCAGCACCGCCGGCACCCCTAGTGTCAGCAGCGCCGCCGCTGCCTCATGCATGTCCGCCAGGGAGGCGATCGGCATGCCGGCGAGCACCTCGGCCTCCGGGATGTTGGGCGTCAGAAGGCTGGCCAGCGGCAGCAGCCGGCGCTTGAGCATCGCCACGGCCTCGATCGCCAGCAGGCTCTGCCCCGCCGTCGACGCCAGCACGGGATCCACGACCAGGGGCACCGCGTCGTGCATCTCCAGCACGGTACAAACTGCGGCGACGGTCTCCGCATCCACCAGCATGCCGGTTTTGATCGCGTCGGCGCCAGGATCCGCCAGCGCCAGCTCGATCTGCAGCCGCACGAACGGCAGCGGCACGAACTGCACGGCGTGGACGCCGCGCGTGTCCTGCGCCGTCAGCGCCGTCACGGCGCTCATGCCATGGGCGCCAAGGGCGCAAATCGTTTTGAGATCGGCCTGGATGCCCGCGCCCCCACCAGAATCCGAGCCGCCGATGGCGAGGACACGTCCGCGCATCGCCGTCGTCATGCCACCCCCACAGCGACGCCCTGCGCCGCGGCAAGAATCGTCGCGCACAGCTCGGTGACCAGCCGCTCCACCAGCACTCCGTCCTCGCCCTCGGCCATCACGCGCACCAGCGGCTCGGTGCCGCTCTCGCGGATCAGCAGGCGCCCGCCGGAGCCCAGCGTCGCCTCCGCCTCGGCGATGGCGCGGCGCACGCCGGCATCGGCCAGCGGAGACCGTCCGCCATGGCGGACATTGCGCAGCACCTGAGGCATGGGCGTGAACACGCGGCACACTTCGCTCGCCGGCCGGCCGCGCTCCACCAGAACCGCGAGCACCTGCAGCGCCGCCACCAGCCCGTCGCCGGTGGTGGCGAAGTCCGACAGGATCACGTGACCGGATTGTTCGCCGCCAAGATTGCATGCGCTCGCCCGCATGCGCTCGGCGACGTAGCGGTCACCGACCTGCACGCGGTCCAGCACCAGGCCGTGGCTGCCGAGAAAGCGCTCCAGGCCGAGATTGGACATCACCGTCGCGACGATGCCGCCACCTTTGAGCCGCCCGCTCGCGGCCCAGCTCGCGGCGATGAGGGCAAGGATCTGGTCGCCATCGATCAGCGTGCCGTGCTCGTCGGCGAGCAGCAGCCGGTCAGCATCGCCGTCGAGCGCGATGCCGAGGTCCGCCCGGTGCTCCAGCACCTGCGCCCGGAGAAATTCCGGGACCGTCGATCCGCAGCCGCGGTTGATGTTGAGCCCATCCGGCTTCACCCCGACCGCGACCACATCGGCACCCAGCTCCCATAGCACCGTCGGCGCGACGCGGTAGGCGGCGCCATGAGCGCAGTCGACCACGATGCGCAGCCCGTCGAGGCGCAGGCCGCGGGGAAAGCTGGACTTTGCGCTCTCGATATAGCGTCCGGCGGCGTCCTCCAGCCGTGAGGCGCGGCCGAGCCGGAGTGGCGCGGCCAGGCGATCGGACCGATCCGCTTGCATCAACCGCTCGATCTCCGCCTCGGTCTCGTCGGAGAGCTTGAACCCGTCCGGCCCGAACAGCTTGATGCCATTGTCCTCGAAGCCGTTATGGGAGGCCGAGATCATCACCCCGAGATCGGCCCGCAACGAGCGCGTCAGCATGGCGATCGCCGGCGTCGGCAACGGCCCGACCAGCACCACATCCATGCCAGCGCCGATGAAACCCGCCGTCAGTGCCGGCTCGATGAGGTAACCGGACAGGCGCGTATCCTTGCCGATCACCACGCGATGGCGATGCTCGCCGCGGGTGAACCACAGCCCGGCCGCCTGGCCGAGGCGAAGCGCCGTCTCGGCGGTCATCGGCTCGGTATTGGCGGTGCCGCGGATGCCATCTGTGCCGAACAGGCGACGCGTCGTGCCCTTGTCCATTTTGCCCATCCCTGCCAACCCCACGCCTGCTCCGCCCGCCGCGTTCAGCGCAGGCCGAACTGCGCGGCGCGCCAGAACCGTATCGCCTGCACCGTCTCGCCGACGTCATGCACGCGCAGGATAGCGCCGCCTCGCTCCAGCGCCAGCACGGCCGCGGCGAGCGCCGCCGGCAGACGCAAGGACGGCTCGCCCTCTCCGACTGCGTCGCCGAGAAAGCGCTTGCGCGACATGCCGACCAGGATGCAGCGGCCAAGGTTGCGCAACAGTGAAAGCCGCCGCAGCAGGGCGAGATTGTCGGCGCCGTCCTTGGCGAAACCGAAGCCCGGGTCGATCGCGATCCGCGCCGGATCGATCCCCGCCCGCTCCGCGGCCGCCACGCGCTCGGCCAGTTGTTCGGTGACCGTCACCGCCACGTCATCATACAGGGCGTGACGATGCATGGTCTGTGGCGTGCCGCGCATATGCATCAGCACCACCGGGCAGCCGGCCTCGGCGATAATCCCGGCGGCGCGGGGATCGTGGGCGAGCGCCGAGACATCGTTGATGATCGCAGCCCCGGCACCGAGAGCCGCCGCCATGGTGCTGGCATTGCGTGTATCGACCGAAATCGGCGGGCCGCCCGCCAACGCGCGGATCACCGGCAGGATGCGCGCCTGTTCCGCCGCCGGCGTCACCGGCGCGCTGCCCGGGCGGGTGCTCTCGCCGCCGATATCGATGAGATCGGCCCCCGCCGCGGCCATGGCCTGGCCCGCTGCCACGGCTGTCTCCACCTCGGCATGCCGGCCGCCATCGCTGAAACTGTCCGGGGTCACGTTGAGGATGCCCATCACCGCGGCCCGGCCGGCGGCGATGCCGGCCCAGGGCGGCGGCCCCTGCTGCAGGCGGGTCAGAACTCCGCGCCATTCAGGCGGGATTTCGGTCGCCGGCAGCAACCGGTCCTCATGGTCGGGGCGGTCGATCAGCCTGGCAAGTGAGAAAGACCCTCCGCCCGGGAGAGGCAGCGCCCGTCCCGCGGCTAGGCTCGCTTCCGCCGGCGGGCCATGACACAGGCCCAGCGGCTCGATCAGGCGCATCAGCCCGGCTGCGGAGCAGGTCCCAGTCCGCCCGGCGCGGGCGGCGTGATCACCGGCCGCGGGGTCGACGGCACCGAAGCGCGGCCACGCTCGGCGGGCTCATCCACCGACTTGCGGATGATCTTCTCGCCCCGCAGCACCTGCCGGATCTCGTCGCCCGACAGCGTCTCGTATTCGAGCAGCCCGCGCGCGAGGCGGTGCAGATCCTCGATGTGCTCGGTCAGGATGCGGCGTGCACGCTGGTAGGCGGCGTCGATGATCGCCTTGATCTCGGCGTCGATCGCGCGCGCGGTGGCCTCGGAGAGATTCTTCTGCTGCGTCATCGAGTAGCCGAGGAACACTTCCTGGCTGTTGTCGCCATAGGCGATCATGCCGAGCCGGTCGCTCATGCCCCACTCGGTGACCATGCGCCGGGTCTGCTCGGTGGCCATCTTGATGTCGCCGGCGGCGCCGTTGGAGACGTGATCGGCGCCGAAGATGATCTCCTCCGCCGCGCGCCCGCCCATCGCCATGGTCAGTTCGGCGAGCAGCTTGGACTTGCTCTTGGAGTAGCGATCGCCCTCGGGCAGGCTCATCACCAGGCCCAGCGCACGGCCGCGCGGGATGATTGTGGCCTTGTGCACCGGGTCGCATTCCGGTTCGTTCAGCGCGCACAGCGCGTGGCCGCCCTCGTGATAGGCGGTCATGCGCTTCTCCTCCTCGCTCATCACCAGCGAGCGGCGCTCGGCGCCCATCATCACCTTGTCCTTGGCGGACTCGAATTCGGCCATGGCAACGACGCGCTTGCCGATGCGCGCCGCGAGCAGCGCCGCCTCGTTGACCAGGTTGGCCAGGTCGGCGCCGGAGAAGCCGGGCGTGCCGCGCGCGATCACCTTGGGGTCGACATCGCTGGCCAGCGGCACCTTGCGCATATGGACGCGGAGGATTTTCTCGCGCCCGTTCACGTCGGGGTTCGGCACCACGACCTGCCGGTCGAACCGGCCCGGCCGCAGCAGGGCGGGATCGAGAACGTCGGGCCGGTTGGTCGCCGCGATCAGGATCACGCCCTCGTTGCTCTCGAACCCGTCCATCTCCACGAGCATCTGGTTCAGGGTCTGCTCGCGCTCGTCATTGCCGCCGCCGAGCCCGGCGCCGCGATGGCGGCCGACCGCGTCGATCTCGTCGATGAAAATGATGCAGGGGGCGTTCTTCTTGCCCTGCTCGAACATGTCCCGCACCCGCGAGGCGCCGACACCCACGAACATCTCGACGAAGTCCGAGCCGGAAATGGTGAAGAACGGCACGTTGGCCTCGCCGGCGATGGCCCGCGCGAGCAGTGTCTTGCCGGTGCCGGGGGGGCCGACCAGCAGCACACCCTTCGGGATCTTGCCGCCGAGGCGCTGGAATTTCTGCGGGTCGCGAAGGAATTCGACGATCTCCTGCAGTTCCGCCTTGGCCTCGTCGATGCCCGCGACATCCTCGAAGGTGACGCGCCCCTGCTTCTCGGTGAGCAGGCGCGCGCGCGACTTGCCGAAGCCCATCGCCCGTCCGCCGCCGGACTGCATCTGGCGCATGAAGAACACCCAGACGCCGATCAGCAGCAGCATCGGGAACCAGGAGAGGAGATAGTGCAGCAGCGGATTGACGTCCGTGTCCTCGGGCTTGGCGATGACGCCGACGCCCTTGTCGGTGAGGCGCTGCACCAGGGACGGGTCCTCCGGCGTGTAGGTCTGGAAGGCGTGCCCGTCCGAGAGCGTGCCCGAGACGGTGTGGCCCTGGATCACCACGTCCTTCACCCGCCCGGCATTCACGTCGGCGACGAACTGCGAATAGGCGACCGCGGTCACGCCCTGGCGTCCACCGCCGCTCGGCTGGAAGAGCTGGAACAGGACGACGAGCAGCAGGGCGATGATCACCCAGAGGGCGAGATTGCGTCCGAAATTGCTCATACCGTCAGATCCCGTTGTCCAACCGCGTTGCCATGGTCATCCGTCGCCATCCACTACAATCCAGCGTCTCTCTGCACACCGGCGCCTTAGTACACCCCCGCAGGTTACTGCACATGGTGTGCCAACGGCCGCTGCGCAGCCCCTGCCCTGTGCCGCCCGCCACGGCATGACCGATGAAAGGCACGGCGGCCGGCTAGGCAGACACCCAGGCACCGCCGCCGGCAGGGCGCGGACAGGCGGGCACCAGGGCGAACGCCCGGCACACGGATGGGTCAGGATAGCCGAGATGGGGCACGGCCACCAGCCGACTTTCGTGCCAAAGCGCCGGCAGCGTCTGAAGCACGGCGGCCGGCAGGTCCGAGCGGCGGCGCACGTCCGCCGCGGCAGGCCCCAGCGCGCCGAGACGGAGGCCCGGGGCCGCCGGCGCGCCGTGCCAGAGACGGAAGCGGCCATCCCAGCACGCATCGCCCGCCGCGATCACCGGCGCCGCCATGGCGGCAGCTTCGCGCACCGCCAGAAGCCCCGCGCCGAGCCGGCCCGCCGGGAGCAGGCGGACCCCGGCGATCGTCGCCGGGCGCGGCGCGGCGGCCAGGGGCGCGACCCGCCGCGGCGAGGGCGGATAGGCCGCGCCCCCGATGGTTTGCACCAAGGCGGCCAGCGCGGCGGGCGGCAGCGGCCCGGGCGCGAGCACGGCAAAGCCTTCCGGATGGAATCGCACCTGTCGCGCCAGCGCCGTGGTGGCGATGATCTCGTCGCCGCGGCGGCCCAGCCCGGCCTGCGCCGCCCGCGCCAACGCCTGATCCAGGGAGGCCGCGCCATCCGGCCCAGTGAGCCCGGCGCGCACGCGCGCGCGCATCGTGCGCAGATCCTCGTTGGAGGGATCCTCGATCCAGGCCACACCCCGGGCGCGAAGGCTGAGACGCAGCCGGTCCGGATGCACGCCGAGGAGCGGGCGCAAGACACGGACGAAATCGAGCGCGCGCGCCGCCGCCATGCCGGCTAACCCCGCCGCCGCGCTGCCGGCGGCTTCGCGCATCAGCACGGTCTCGGCCTGGTCGCGCGCATGGTGGCCGAGCAGCAGATGCACCAGACCGCGCGCCCGGCACCGGCCGACGAGCGCGGCATACCGCGCCGTCCGGGCACGCGCCGCCAGCCCCGGACCGGGCGCGAGGCCATGGAGCGTAAGCATCTCGGCCTCGATCCCCTGCGCGGCGAGCCGGGCGCGGGCCAGCCTGGCCTCGGCGCTGGAGTCCACCCGCAGCCCGTGATCGACGATCAGCGCCACCATCCGGCCGCCCCGGACCGCCGCCCAGTCGGCGACGAACAGCGCCAGGGCCATGCTGTCGGCACCGCCCGACACCGCCACGGCCAGGGTCGGTGCCGGCTCGAACGGGCCAAGGCGCTGCAGGGACTCGGCAAACTCCGCGGCCGTGAGCGGGTTCACGTCCTAAGCCTCGCTGCCCAATGCGGCCTCATGCCCGCCGGCCGATCGGCCCGCCGGCCAATTTCTGCGCTGGCCGCCTCAGTGGCAGCCGGCACGCTGGCGCAGCGCCGCGGCCCGCTGGCGTATCTCGGACCGCATCGTCGGAAACTCCTTGCCGAGCTTGTTCAGCGTGCCGCACGCGGCCGGCTTGGCGTTGATGTTGATGAGGGCATCGGCCAGGCCGAGCAGCGCGGCCGGCGCATGCGGCCCGGTACGGGCCCGGTTATAGGCGTCGTCATAGGC
>DAIDKZ010000002.1 GCA_027449745.1 Acetobacteraceae bacterium
GACGGGCTCTATGCCGGTTTCGATTCGCAGCCCGGCGTGCAGACGCTGCTCGATACTACCTTCAGCGGCCAGTCGGTGGATGCCGCCGCCCCCGCCGGATCGCTGATCTCCTCGATCGGGCTGGAGCGGGACGGCTACCGCAACGGCTGGCTGGGGATCACCGTGAGCATGCTCGATCCGCTGACGGCCGAGAGCTGGGCCGGCATCTACGTCGCCAATGTGCCCGAGCCCGGCACGCTGGCGCTGCTCGGCAGCTTCCTGCTCGCCCTCGGTGCCGCCCGCCGCCGCACTTGACCCTGCGGCGGCGCGCGGTATAAGCGCCGCTTCCTTGGCCGCCGGGGCTCCGGCGGCCCCGGTATGGCGTCGCCGGTGTGGCATGCGGTTGGTGCATGCGCCGGCCGAGTTTTGGGACCGAGATCGATGTTCGCAGTCATCCGCACCGGCGGCAAACAATACCGCGTCACGCCGAACGCCGTGCTCAAGGTCGAGAAGCTGGAGGCCGAGCCGGGCGGCACGGTCACCTTCACCGACGTGCTCGCCCTCGGCGCCGATGGCAGCCTGACGCTCGGCGCGCCGACCGTCGCCGGCGCCTCGGTCACCGCCACCGTCATCGCCCAGGACCGGCTGGACAAGGTGA
Source organism: Acetobacteraceae bacterium (assembly GCA_027449745.1). Lineage (GTDB taxonomy): Bacteria > Pseudomonadota > Alphaproteobacteria > Acetobacterales > Acetobacteraceae > JAJZVV01. Next base: position 638 of record DAIDKZ010000002.1, read on the forward strand.
TCATCTTCAAGAAGCGCCGGCGGCAGAACAGCCGGCGCAAGCAGGGCCATCGTCAGCATGTCACCGTGCTGCGCGTGGCCGCGATCAACGCGGCCTGAGCCCGCGGCAGGAGAGACAGACATGGCCCACAAGAAAGCCGGCGGCTCTTCGCGCAACGGGCGCGATACCGAGGGCCGTCGCCTCGGTGTCAAGAAGTCCGGCGGGCAGAGCGTCGTCGCCGGCAACATCATCATCCGCCAGCGCGGCACCAAGGTGCGCGCCGGGCGCAATGTCGGCGTCGGCCGCGACCATACGCTGTTCGCCCTCGTCGATGGCCGGGTCGAGTTCACGCGCAAGAGCGAGGGGCGCGTGCATGTCTCGGTCACCCCGCCGGCCGTCGCCGCCGAATAGCGCCCTCCCCGAGCACCGCCAGCACCCGGGGTCGGCGCAAGCCGGCCCCGTTTTTGTCTCCAGGCAATGAAATTCCTCGATCAGGCCAAGATCTACGTGCGCTCCGGCGACGGCGGCAACGGTGTGATCGCATTCCGGCGCGAGAAATACATCGAGTTCGGCGGGCCGGACGGCGGCAATGGCGGGCGCGGCGGGGATGTCGTCGTCGAGGCGGTCGGCGGGCTGAACACGTTGATCGATTTCCGCTACACGCAGCATTTCCGCGCCGCCAAGGGCGGCAACGGTGCGGGTTCCGACCGCACCGGCGCGGGCGCGCCGCCGCTGGTGATCCGGGTTCCGGTCGGCACCCAGATCCTCGCCGAGGATCGTGAGACGCTGATCGTCGATCTCGACGCGCCAGGCAAGCGCTTCATCCTCGCCCATGGCGGCGATGGCGGGTTCGGCAACACGCACTACAAATCCGCCACCAACCGCGCCCCGCGCCGTGCCGATCCCGGCTGGCCGGGGGAGGAGCGCTGGGTCTGGCTGCGGCTGAAGCTGATCGCCGATGCCGGGCTGATCGGCCTGCCCAATGCCGGCAAATCCACCTTCCTCGCCGCCGCCTCGGCGGCGCGCCCGAAGATCGCCGACTATCCCTTCACCACGCTCACCCCGCAGCTCGGCATGGTGCGGCTCTCGCACAGTGAGGAGTTCGTCCTCGCCGACATTCCCGGGCTGATCGAGGGCGCGCACGAAGGCGCCGGGCTCGGCGACCGGTTTCTCGGCCATGTCGAGCGCTGCGCCGTGCTGCTCCATCTCGTCGATGGCGCGGCGGGGGATGTGGTGCGCGCCTGGCGGCAGGTGCGCACCGAGCTCTCCGCCTACGGCGCGGGGCTGGCCGAGAAGCCGGAGCTGATCGCGCTCAACAAGTGCGATGCCATGAGCCCGCGCGAGACATCGGCCCGCCGCGCCGCGCTGGCGCGGGCCTCGGGCCGGCCGGTGCTGCTCGTCTCCGCCGCCACCGGGGCCGGGATGGCGGAGGCGCTGCGCGCCATCGCCGATACCGTCGCCGCTGCAAGGCAGGCCCGCGCGGCATGATCCCCCGCCTGGCGGAGGCGCGCCGGCTGGTGGTGAAGATCGGCAGCGCGCTGGTGGTGGATGCGGCGCGCGCGGCGCCGCGCACCGCCTGGCTGGACGCGCTCGCCGCGGATCTCGCCGCCTGCCGCGCGCGCGGTGCGGAGGTGCTGGTGGTGAGCTCCGGCGCCATCGCGCTCGCCCGCCGCAGCCTCGGCCTCACCGGGCGGCGGCTGCGGCTGGAGGAGAAACAGGCGGCGGCCTCGGTTGGCCAGATCCGCCTCGCCCAGGCCTGGGCCGAGGCGCTCTCCGCGCACGGGCTGATCGCGGCGCAATTGCTGCTGACCCTCGACGATTCGGAGGATCGCCGCCGCTATCTCAATGCGCGTGCGACCCTGGCGACGCTGCTCGCACTCGGCGCGGTGCCGGTGATCAACGAGAACGACACCGTGGCGACGGCGGAAATCCGCTTCGGCGACAATGACCGGCTGGCCGCGCGCGTCGCCGAGATGGTGCAGGCGGACCAGCTCATCCTGCTCTCCGACATCGACGGGCTCTACACGGCCGATCCGCGGCGGGACCCGGCGGCGCAGCATCTGCCGGTGGTGAGCGCGATCACCGAGGAGATCGAGGCGATGGGCGGGGAGCCGCCGCCGGGCTATTCCTCGGGCGGCATGCGCACCAAGCTGGTCGCCGCGCGCATCGCCACCGGCGCCGGCTGTGCCATGGCGATCGCGCGCGGCGGCATGGACCATCCGCTGCGCGCCCTGGCCGATGGCGCGCGCTGCACCTGGTTCCTGCCCGCGCCGGAGGGGCGGTCGGCACGGAAGCTCTGGATTCTCGGCAGCCTGCAGCCGCAGGGCGCACTCACCGTCGATGCCGGCGCGGCCAAGGCGCTGGCCCGGGGGAAATCCCTGCTGCCGGCCGGCGTTATCGCGGTCGAGGGCCGGTTCGGCCGCGGCGATCCCGTTCTGGTGCGCGGACCGGACGGCCGGCTGCTGGCGCGCGGGTTGTCCGCCTATGCCAGCGAGGAGGCGGCGCGCATCGCCGGGCACCGCTCGGAGGCGATCGAGACGATCCTCGGCTGGCGCGGGCGCGACGAGCTGATCCATCGCGACGACCTGGCGCTGCTGTGAGGGGCGCTGCTGTGAGGGGCGCCGCTGTGACGGGCGCGGGTTTACAGGCCGGGACGCGGCCCCGATACTCGCGGGCGGTGCCGTCGGCATCTTTCATGAGGGAGGAAACACGGAATGCGGAAACTGATTCTCGGGGTGGCGGCGGCGGCGATGCTGGCCGGGGCGCCGATGGCGCGGGCGGCGGTGCATTCGGCGCCGGCGAGCAAGGAAATCTACTGGGTGCTCAGCGTCGAGGTCGCGGACGGCAAGCTTGATGATTTCAAGGCGCTCGTGCACAAGATCGTCGCCACCGTGAGCAAGGCCGAGCCGGGCGCGCTCGAATATGAGTGGAATGTCGGCGCCGACGGCAAGAGCGTCCAGATCGTCGAGCGCTACCGGAACTCGGCTGCTGTGGTCACGCACATCAACAATTTCGGCAAGGCCTTCGCCAAGGACTTCCTGGCGCTGGTGAAGCCGACCGCGTTCGTGGTGTATGGCCCGGCCGACGAGGCGGCGAAGAAGGCGCTCGCCGGGTTCAATCCGGTCTACATGACGACCTTCGACGGTTTCACCCGCTGAACCAACCGCTCCCGGCGCCGCCGCGGATGGCGGCGCCGGGCTCTGGCCGGGAGCTTTCTGCGAGGCAGCGATGCGCACACCCATCCTCCGCCCGATCGCTGTGGCGCTCTGGCTTGGCGCTGGCCTCGCGGGTGCGGGCGCCCAGCAGGCGGCGGTCGAAAGCCGCGAGGTCTACTGGGTCCGCTTCGCCGAGGTGCAGCCGGAGAAGATGGACGAGTTCAAGGCGCTGATCGGCCGGCTCGTCGCCACCGTGCGGGCCAATGAGCCCGGCGCGCTCGCCTTCGAATGGCACGTCGCGGATGACAGGCGCACCGTGCAGGTGCTCGAGCGCTACCGCGATTCCGATGCGGTGGTGGCGCATTTCGCCGATGTCGCCAAGACCTTCGGGCCGAGCCTGAAGGCGCTGAGCCGGACGACCGCGTTCTATGTCTATGGCGCGCCGAACGAGGCGGTGAAAACGCTTCTCGCCGGGCTGCACCCGACCTATCTGACCAGCTTCGACGGGTTCACGCGCTGAGGCGGACGCCATGACCATCGTTCACGACCAGCCCGGAAAATGGCTGCGCGAGGCCGGCGCG
>DAIDKZ010000003.1 GCA_027449745.1 Acetobacteraceae bacterium
AAAAAAGCGCCGACTCAGGGAGCGCAGGCGTCGGCCGCGGCGTGCGGAGCAGGCGCTTGCGCAGCCACTGCCGCTGGGCTGGCGGGATCGGCAGGCGCCGATAGACGGTTCGCAGCAGACTCAAGCATCCACTCCATGCCGGCCCCGGCGGGGGCCATTCCATATCGGCCGCGCCGGCCAGGCGCCGGCCATTTTGCAATGACCTCTTTACAACACCATCTCTTTGCAACGGTTCTCTGCAACCATCGTGCCATGCACGCTGAAGGCGAACACACGCTGGCGGCACACCGTCCAGGCGTCTAGCCTTGGGCGCCGCCGGCTGTCCAGATGATGCGAGACTTTGGCGACGTCATGGCGAAGGCGGCGGGCCGGCGGTTGCCGCGGCGCCGAGGCAGGTCTAAGAGCGGCGCCGTTGAATGTTGCCGTGGGCGTGCTTCGCGCCCGGCGCCCGGTTCCAGCCGGGTGCCCGTCGCCTCGTGCCGCCCGGTTCGCTCCAGGGGATCGCCATGCATCTCATCGCCGAACGTCTCGACCGCATCAGTCCCAGCCAGACCATCGCGATCTCCACCAAGGCGCGGGCGCTGAAGGCGGCCGGGCGGGACATCATCAGCCTTTCGGCCGGCGAACCGGACTTCGATACACCACAGAACGTGAAGGATGCCGCGATCCGCGCCATCCAGGGCGGCGACACGAAATACACCGACGTTGCCGGCACGCCGGCGCTGCGTCGGGCGGTGGCGGACAAGTTCCGCCGCGACAGCGGGCTCGACTACCGGCCCGAGGAGATCATCGTCTCCACCGGCGGCAAGCAGGTGATCTTCAACGCCATGCTGGCGACGCTGAACGCCGGCGACGAGGTGATCATTCCGGCGCCCTGCTGGGTCAGCTACCCCGACATCGTCTCGCTCGCCGATGGCAAGCCGGTGCTCGTGCCATGCGGCGAGAACACGGGCTTCAAGCTGCGCGCCGAGCAGCTCGAAGCGGCGATCACGCCGCGGACGAAGTGGTTCTTCCTCAACAGCCCGTGCAACCCGACCGGCGCGGCCTATTCTGCCGCCGACCTGGCGCCGATCTGCGCGGTGCTGATGCGCCATCCGGACATCTGGGTCTTCACCGACGATATCTACGAAAAGCTGGTCTATGACGGGTTTCGCCCGGCCACGATCGTCGAGGTCGAGCCCCGGCTGCGGGCGCGCACCGTGACGATGAACGGCTGCAGCAAGGCCTACGCCATGACCGGCTGGCGCATCGGCTTCGCCGGCGCGCCAGTGGAGCTGATCAAGGCGATGGACAAGCTGCAGAGCCAGTCCACCTCCAATACCTCCAGCATCGGCCAGGCAGCGGCGGTCGAGGCGCTGAACGGGCCGCAGGAGTCGATTTCGGCGATGGTTGCGGTGTATCAGGCGCGGCGGGATCTCGTCGTCGAAATGCTGAACGCCGCTCCCGGCATCCGCTGTCACAAGCCCGAGGGGGCCTTCTACGTCTATCCCTCGATCGCCGGCTGCCTCGGCAAGACCTCACGCGGCGGCGCGCTGATCCGTGACGACGAGGCCTTCGTCACCGC
>DAIDKZ010000004.1 GCA_027449745.1 Acetobacteraceae bacterium
GCGCGCCACCATGGTGCGTACGCGATCCACACCGGCGGCGCGGAAACAGTCGCACACCGCGGCGAACAGCCGCGACCCGAGACCGTGGACGCGCAGCCGGGATCGCACCTGCACGGCAAAGATCCAGCCGCTGGGCGAGGAGCCGAACTCCCAGGCACGCACCTCGCCGATGATGAATCCATCGATGCGCCCGGCGGCAACGGCGACCAGAAAGAAGCGGGACTCGCGCCGCCGCGCGCCGTAGCGCTCGAACATGTCCTGCCAGTAGTCCGGCTTGAGCAGGCCGGTGACCTCCTCATCGAGCGCGATCACACCCGGAACATCCGCCGCGGTCGCGGGACGGATTTCGATCTCCGCGTCGCCCTCCGCCCTGGAGGCCTTCACCGTTCGTCGTGCCATGTCCACCCCCGGCGTGACGTGATGCGACGCGCCTGGTCCTCGCCGCGACGACTCTGCTTAGCAACGCCAGGGCCGAGCGTTCAACGCCGCGACGCCGCGTGGACCCTATCCCACTTGGCGGTAGCCGCCGGCCGGCGGCCGAAACCAGCATCGGAGCACCGTTTTACGGCGGCGCCAAGCCGCCCCGCGCGCCGCCAGTCTCAGCGACGCCGGGCGAGCGAAACAGGAGCGAAAAATGCAGGATAACACCCTTGCCGTCGAGTCGGGCCCGTCCGGCAGCCGTCTCCGTTTCGCACCGCACTTCAACGCCGCGGCGGCTTTCGTCGACCGCCATGTCCGCGAAGGCCGGGGGTCATCCATCGCCATCCGTACCGCCGACGAGGAGGTAACCTACGCCGCGCTCGCCGAGCGGGTGGCGCGCTGCGGCAACGCCCTGCTGGCATCCGGCATCCCACGCGGCGGCCGGCTGCTCATGACGGTGCTGGACGGCCCGGCGTTCTTCTATGTGTTCTGGGGCGCGATCAAGGCTGGCATCGTCCCAGTGCCGCTCAACACCCTGCTGCGCGCGGCGGACTATGGCTGGTTCATCGAGGATTCCGCCTGCGCCGGCTTCGTCTACGCGCCCGAACTCGCGGCCGAGATCGAGCCGGCGCTCGCCGCCGCCCGCCATCGCCCGTCCGTCGTGCTGCGCACCACGGGCGACGGCGGCGCGCTGCCGGCGCTGATGGCGCACGCAAGCCCACTGCTCGACCTGGCGCCGGCGGCGCCCGAGGATGAGTGCTACTGGCTCTACTCCTCCGGGTCGACGGGCCGGCCGAAGGGCGCGGTGCATGCCCAGCGCGACCTCGCGGTCTCCTGCCAGCGCTACGGCGTCGAGACGATCGGGGTCCGGCGGGACGATGTCTTTTTCTCGGCCGCCAAGTTGTTCTTCGCCTACGGGCTCGGCAATGCGATGGGCTTCCCGCTCTGGGTCGGCGGCACGACCGTGTTGATGCCGGACCGCCCGACCCCGGAGAGCACCTTCGCGGCGATCGAACGCTTTCGTCCGAGCATCTTCTTCGGCGTGCCGACCTTGTTCGCGCGCCAGATCGCCGAGTTTCCGCGCCTGCAGCCGGATCTCTCGTCGCTGCGTTTCTGTGTCTCGGCCGGCGAGGCGCTGCCGGCGCATCTGTTCGAGGCCTGGCGCCGGCTCACAGGCACCGAGATCATCGATGGCATCGGGTCGACCGAGGCCACTCACATGTACATCTCCAACCGGCCGGGTGATGTAAAGCCCGGCAGCACCGGCCGCGCGGTGCCGGGCTATGCGCTGAAAATCGTTGACGAACAGGGCAGCGAATTGCCGCCGGGCAACGCCGGGCGATTGCTCGTGCGGGGCTGCTCGATCGCCAAATGCTACTGGCACAACAGCCGACCGACCCTGGTCGACGGCTGGTTCGACACGGGCGACACCTATCGCCTCGACCCCGACGGAACCTACACCTACAGCGGCCGCAGCGACGACATGCTGAAGGTCGGCGGCATCTGGTGCTCGCCGGTCGAGATCGAGGCCGCGCTGATCGAGCATCCGGACGTGCTGGAGGCGGCGGTGGTCGGGCGCGAGGACGCCGACGGGCTGGTGAAGCCGGAAGCCTGGATCGTACCCACGAACCCGGACACCGTGGCGCCGCTCGGCATCGAGGCCGCCCTCGTGCGCCACTGCAAGGCCCGCCTCGCGCCCTATAAATATCCGCGCTGGGTGCATCTTGTGCCGGACCTGCCGAAGACGGCGACCGGCAAGATTCAGCGTTTCGTCCTGCGCCAACGCCCGCCGCCGATCCCCGCCGCGGGGCCTGCCGATCGGGCTGAACAGCCAGTGACGATGGAACGCGCCTAGCCGAATCCTCCGCCCGTCTTGATCTGGATCAACCACACATGCCCGCGACGGCGCTAAATGCGCATAGCAATGCCGGTTTAGGATCGCCGCCGCCGGCTGAGGAGGATGCGGATGCCACCAGTCCCGTTCCGTCCGCGAGCGACACCCACCGAGCGGTCCGCGCCATGACCCAGGCCGCGAAACAGGTACGTTCGTTTCGCCTCAACGGCCGCGCGCACGATGTGCTGGTCGCCGACAATGTCCTGTTGCTGGACACGCTGCGCGAGGCGCTCGGCCTTACCGGCACCAAGCGCGGCTGCGATGGCGGTGAATGCGGCGCGTGCACCGTCCTGATCGACGGAACGCCGCGGCTCGCCTGCCTGACCCGCACGCAGGAATGCGATGGGCACAGCGTCGAGACCATCGAGGGTCTGGCCGAGAACGGCCGGATGAGCCGCCTGCAGCGCGCGTTCCACGAACGTCTCGGTACCCAGTGCGGCTATTGCACGCCCGGCATGGTGATGACCGCCGAGGGCCTGCTGCGCCGCAATCCCGATCCGACCGAGGCAGAGATCCGCGCGGCCCTTGCCGGCAACATCTGCCGGTGCACCGGCTATGTGAAGATCATCGAAGCGGTCGAGGACGCCGCCCGAGGAGCCCCATGACCGTGATGCGCAACGCCCGCGAGGTGGTGGGCCAGCCCACGCCGCTGATCGACGGCATCGAGAAGGTGACCGGCCAGGCGAAATACACCGCCGACCTTCCGTCGAGCGGTGCGCTGGTCGGGCGCATCCTGCGCAGCCCCTTCAGCCATGCCCGCATCCTCGCCATAGACACGAGCGCCGCGCGCGCTTTGCCCGGCGTGCGCGCCGTCGTGACCGGCGATGATTGCGCCTTCACCTATGGCGTGCTGCCGATCGCGATGAACGAATACCCGCTGGCGCGCGAGGTCGTGCGCTACCGCGGCGAACCATTGGCAGCCGTCGCCGCGGTGGACGAAGCAACGGCGGCAGAAGCGATGCGGCTGATCCGCCTCGAAGTCGAGGAACTGCCCGCCTACTACACGGCCGAAGCCGCCCGCGCGCCCGATGCCGTTCTGCTGCACGCGAACAAGCCCGGCAACATCGAGCGCGCCGTGCACCACCGCTTCGGCGATGTCGAAGCCGGATTCGCCGCGGCCGATCTGGTGCGCGAACAGGTCTATCACTGCGCCGAAATCGCGCACGGGCAGATGGAACTCAACGGCGCGCTGGTCGAGTACGACACGGCCCGCGACCAGCTCACCATCTGGAGCACGACGCAGGTGCCGTACTACGTGCACCTGATGCTGTCGCGCTGTCTCGCGATGGACATGAGCCGCATCCGCGTGGTCAAGCCGTTCGTCGGCGGCGGCTTCGGCGCGCGGGTCGAGACGCTCAATTTCGAAATCATCACCGCCCTGCTCGCCCGCGCCGCCGGCGGCAAGGTCCGCCTGCTGCTGTCGCGGGAGGAAACGTTCCTCACCCATCGCGGCCGGCCGGATACGGAAGTGCGGCTGAAGCTCGGCATGACGCGCGCCGGCCGCCTCACCGCCTGCGCCTGCGAGGTCGTCCAGCGCGGCGGGGCCTATGCGGGCTACGGGATCGTGACGATCCTCTACGCCGGTTCGCTGCTGCATGGGCTCTACGACATCCCGGCGATCGCCTATGACGGCTGGCGGGTCTACGCCAACCTGCCGCCCTGCGGAGCGATGCGCGGGCACGGTTCGGTCGATGTGCGCTTTGCCTTCGAGGCCCTGCTCGACAGCATGGCAGAGGAAGCAGGGCTCGATCCCTTCACCGTGCGGCGGCAGAATCTGCTGAGCGCGCCGACCGAGACGCAGAACGGGCTGCGGGTGGAAAGCTATGGTCTCGGCGAATGTCTCGACTGGGCGGAGCGGGCGAGCGGCTGGGCCACCCGCCACGGGCGCCTCGGGCCTGGTCGTGGCCTCGGCATGGCCTGTTCGCACTATGTCAGTGGCGCCGCCAAGCCGATCCACTGGACCGGGGAGCCGCACGCGGTCGTTCATCTGCGGCTCGATTTCGACGGCGGCATCACGCTGCTGACCGGCGCGGCGGATATCGGGCAAGGATCGAGCACGGTGATGGCGCAGGCCGCGGCCGAGGTGCTGGGCATACGGCTCGACCGGGTGCGGGTGGTCGCCGCCGACAGCATGCTCACGCCGAAGGACAACGGCTCCTATTCCTCCCGCGTCACCTTCATGGTCGGCAACGCCACGATCGATGCTGCCCGCGCCCTGCGCGCCCAGCTCCTCGCCGCCGCAGCCGAACCGCTCGGCGCGCCCATCGAGGCGATCGAGTGCGAGCACGAGACGTTCCGGCGCATCGGCGACGATGGCCCGGGCCTGCCCTTCGCCGAAGTCGCGCGCGCGGCCCTGGCGCGCGAAGGCGGCGCCATCACCGCCAAGGGCAGCTTCACCTGTCCGGTCGAGTTCCAGGGTGGCAAGCACAAGGGCGGCGCGGTGGGGTCCACCATGGGCTTCAGCTACGCCGCGCAGGTGGTGGAAGCCGCCGTCGATATCGACACCGGCATGGTGACGGTCGAACAGGTGTGGGTGGCGCAGGATTGCGGCTTCGCCATCAACCCGCTCGCCGTCGAGGGTCAGATCCAGGGCGCGGTCTGGATGGGCATGGGCCAGGCGATCGGCGAGGAGACGCGCTATGAGCGTGGCCTCGCCCTGCACGGCAGCCTGCTCGACTACCGCGTTCCCACCATCGTCGAATCGCCGCCGATCGCGCTGCACATCGTCGAGAGCATCGATCCGAACGGGCCGTTCGGTGCCAAGGAAGCGAGCGAGGGCGCGCTCGCCGGTTTCCTGCCCGCCCTCGTCAACGCCATCGCCGACGCGATCGGGCTGCGGCTCGACACGCTGCCGGTCACGCCGGACCGGCTGCTGGAGGCCCTCGCCGTGCGCCGGCGCGAGCAGCGTCTGGCGCGCGAACTGGCCCGCGAACCGGCTCACGAACAGCAAGGCGCTGCGTGATGGAACTCCTACCGCCTTTCCACGTGGCCACGCCCGCTACGATCGCGGCGGCCGTCGCTGCCCGCCAGCGGCAGGCGACGGGCCGCTTCATCGCCGGCGGCACCGATCTCATGGTCAACCTGCGCCACGGGCTTGGCGATCCCGCGGCGCTCATCGACCTGCGCGGGATTCCGGAGCTGCAGCACGTGACCGCCGGGCCGGACGGGCTGGTGATCGGCGCGGCGGTGACGCTGGCCGAACTGGCCGAGCATCCGGCGGTGACTTCGCGCTATCCCGCCATCGCCGCCGCCGCCACCGCCGTCGGCGCGCCGGCGCACCGCGCCGCCGGCACCGTCGGGGGCAATCTCTGCCTCGATACGCGCTGCATCTTCTACAACCGCAGCGCCTGGTGGCGGGAGGCCAACGGCTTCTGCCTGAAATACAAGGGCGACACGTGCCATGTCGCGCCAACCGGAAAACGCTGCCATGCGGCGTTCAGCGGCGACTTGGCCCCCGCGCTCCTGGTCCACGCCGCCGAGATCGACATCGCCGGACCCGACGGGGTGCGCCGCCAGCCGCTTGCCGCACTCTACGCGGAGGATGGGGCAGCGCATGTCCGCTTGGCTGCTGGCGAGTTCCTGGTGCGCGTGGTCGTGCCGGCCGACCCCTGGCCGGCGGCCTACGCGAAGGCCCGGGCGCGCGGCGCGATCGACTTCCCGCTCGCAGGCGTGGCCGTTGCCCTGCGGCGCCGCGGGAGCGACGTCGACGGCCTGCGCGTCGCCCTGACCGGCACCAATGCGCGGCCATTCCTGCTCGAGGGCACCGACGGGCTGCTCGGCACGCCGGTCTCACCCGCTTGGCTCGATCGGCTCGGCCGGCTGGTGCAGAAGCAGGTCTCGCCGATGCGCACGACATTGCTCGCCGCGCAGTACCGCCGCCGCGTCGCCGCCGCGCTGGCGCAGCGGCTCGCCGCCACGCTCGGCGGCGCCGATGCCGTCGGCCACGCGGCATGAGCAGGCTCTGAGCAAAGGGAACGGCAACCCATGCGCACGCACGTCGCGAGCCTCCTGCACGACGACCATATGGCAACCCTGGCCCTGATCGGCCGGCTGGAGGCGCTGCTCGGTCGGCACGGTCCCGCCTCCGCCCCGGACGCAACGGCGGCCCCGGTCGCCACCCTGTTGCGCGATGTCGATCAGGCCGTGGCGCGGGAGATCAGGCCGCATTTCGCCTTCGAGGAAACCCAGCTGTTCCCCCGCCTCGTCGAGGCAGGACAGGACGAATTGGTGGAGATGCTGGTGGCGGAGCATGAAGCGCTCCTGCCGCTCGCCGACCGCGCGGCCGAGCTCGCCAGCGGCGGCCGCGGCGCCGGGTTCGCGCCCATCGTCTGGGCGGAATTCCACACCGTCGCGGCCACACTCGCCGGCCAGCTCACCGCGCACGTGGAGAAGGAGGAGATGGGCCTGCTCCCCGTGCTCGATGATCTGCTCGACGCCGAAACCGACACGGCGCTCGCCCTCGCCGCGCTGCGCTGATCGCGCCTCTCGCATGCCCCGGGGTGCGCCGATCCATCGGGAAGGGTCGGTAAGCCTGGGGCGCCCGCTCGTTTCGTATCCTGGTTCGGCCGGTACCGTGGGGCTGGCGCAGGGATCAGGCCACCCGGTGGCACAGGGAGAATGGCCAGCATGGAAGACAGCGATTCGACACCCCTTCGGGCCGACCGCGTGCAGCTCCGCCCGCTCGACGGCAACGACCTCGATGCCGTGGCCGCGCTCGACCGGGCGCTCGCCGGCCACAGCCGCCGCGGCTTCTTCGCGCGCCGGCTGGAGCACGCGGTGCGCGATCCGGGCGGGTTCGCCGCCGTTGCGGCCGTGCGCGACGGGCGCTTGGCCGGCTTCGCGCTCGCCCGCATCACCGAGGGCGAGTTCGGCGCCACCTCGCGCGAGGCGGTGCTCGACGCCATCGGCGTCGACCCCGCGCTCGCCGGCCAGCGCGGCGTCGGCCGTGAACTCATCGACGGGCTGGCCGCCGCGCTGCACGGGCTTGGCATCGGCGAGCTGGCCACCCAGGTGGATTGGACGGAGCGTGGGCTGCTCGGCTTCTTCGCCCGGTCCGGCTTCGATCTGGCGCCGCGCATCGTGCTGGCCCGCGCGAGCGCCGACCGGCTGCCCGTGGTTCGGGGCGCAGGGTCCGAGCGCGACACCGACCGCAACGACGCGGCCGGCGACGATTTCCAGTCCCTGGCGCATGACCGGCTGCCGGTCCGTTCGATGACACGGGATGATCTCGCGCCCATCATCGAGATCGACCGGCGCATCACCGGCCGGGCACGCCCTGCGTATCTCGCCCGCAAGCTCGACGAGGCCTTCACCGAGTCCGCCGTGCAGATGTCCCTGGTGGCCGAAATCGACCATCACCCCGCCGGCTTCGTCATGGCGCGCGTCGATATCGGCGAGTTCGGCCATGCCGAACCGGAGGCGGTGATGGACACGATCGGCGTCGATCCACGTCACGGCCATAAGAGAATCGCGACGGCGCTCCTGTCGCAGCTCATGGCCAACCTCGTCGCCTTGCGCACCGAGACGCTGCGCACCGAGGTCGGCTGGAACCATTTCGGGCTCATGCGCTTTCTCGAGCGCATGGGATTCGGGCCGCATCGGCGCTTGGCGTTGCGGCGGCCGATCCGCGGCTGAGGCTTGCCGCCGCCGGACTCACTCCCTCCCGGGCAGGCGGTCCGCGATCGCCGCCCGCACCTCGTCGAGCGCGGCCGGATCGTCGATGGTCGGCGGCGGGTTCGGCGGTTCGCCGTCGGCCAGGCGGCGGATCGAGGCGCGCAGGATCTTTCCGGAACGCGTCTTCGGCAGCCGCGGCACGATCCGCGCCTCCTTGAACGCGGCGACCGGGCCGATCCGCTCGCGCACCAGCGCCACCAGCTCGGCGGTGATGTCCTCCGATGGGCGATTGACCCCGGCCTTCAGCACCACGAGGCCCAGCGGGGTCTGCCCCTTGAGCGCGTCCTTGGCACCGACGACGGCGCATTCGGCGACGTCCTGGTGCGCGGCCAGAACCTCCTCCATCGCGCCGGTCGAAAGACGGTGGCCGGCGACGTTGATGATGTCGTCGGTGCGCCCCATCACCCAGACATCGCCGTCGGCATCGATCACCCCGGCATCGCCGGTGCGATACCAGCCGGGGAAGTCGGCGAGATAGGCGGTGCGGAACCCGTCCTCGTTGTGCCACAGCGTGGGCGCGCAGCCGGGTGGCAGCGGCAGGCGGATGGCGAGATTGCCGCTCTGTCCGCGCGGCAGAACCGCGCCGGCATCGTCGAGCGCCTGCACGTCGTAGCCCGGCGATGGCCGCCCGCCGGCGCCCGGCTTGGGCGCGGTCAGGCCGAAGCCGCGGAAGCCGGCGGTGATCGGCCAACCGGTCTCGGTCTGCCACCAATGGTCCACCACCGGCTTGCCGAGCCGCTCCGCCGCCCAGATCGCGGTCGGGGGATCGCATCGCTCACCGGCGAGGAACAGCGCTTCGAGCCGAGAGAGGTCGTGGCGCCGCATCAGCGCGGCCTCCGGGTCCTGCTGCTTGATGGCGCGGATCGCCGTCGGCGCGGTGAACAGCACGCGCACCCGGTGCTCGGCCGCGACCCGCCAGAAGGCCCCGGCATCGGGCGTCCCGACGGGCTTGCCCTCGTACATGATCGTGGTGCAGCCGGCGAGCAGCGGCGCGTAGACGATGTAGCTGTGGCCGACCACCCAGCCGACATCGGAGGCGGCCCAGAACACGTCCCCGGCCTCGACGCCGTAGATCATGCGCATCGAGTGCATCAGCGCCACGGCGTGTCCGCCGGCGTCGCGCACGATGCCCTTGGGCCGCCCGGTCGTGCCGGAGGTGAACAGGATATAGAGCGGGTCGGTCGCCGCGATCGGCACCGGCGGGTGCGGCGCCGCGGCCGCCTCGGCGGCGTCGAAATCATGGTCGCGCCCGGCGACCAGCTCCGCCCGTAGCGCCGGCCGCTGCAGGATCAGACACGCGTCCGGCTTGTGTGGGGAGAGAGCAATGGCGGCGTCGAGCAGCGGCTTGTAGGCAACGACGCGGCCTGGCTCGAGGCCGCAGGACGCCGATATCACCACCTTGGGCGCCGCATCGGCGATGCGGCTGGCCAGTTCCGGGGCGCCGAAGCCGCCGAAGACGACCGAATGGACCGCGCCGAGCCGGGCGCAGGCGAGCATGGCGATGGCGGCCTCCGGCACCATCGGCATGTAGATCACGACCCGATCGCCGCGCGCCACGCCGAGCCGGGCGAGCGCCCCGGCGAGACGCGCCACGCGGTCGCGCAGTTCGGCGTAGGTGAATTGGACCTGGCGACCGGCCAGAGGGCTGTCCCAGATCAAGGCCGTCTGGCCGCCACGCCCGGCGGCGACGTGCCGGTCGAGGCAGTTATGCGCGGTGTTGAGTTGCCCGCCGGCGAACCACTGGCCGTAGGCGCCCAGCGACGGATCGAAGACGCGGTCCCACCGCCGGTCCCAGTCGATCGCCTCGGCCGCCCGCGCCCACCAGCCTTCGGGGTCCCGTTGCCAGGCGGCGACGGCTTCGGCGTAGCGGTCGGGGGTGGCCTCGCTCATGGCTGCGTCGCCTCCGCATGCGGACGCGGGGACACTGCCGCGCCGCCGGGCCCAGCGCAACCGTGCTGGCATACCAATTCGTGCAAAAATTTATCTGCTGCACCCGCGAAGACGACGCATTCCTGCTATGCGGCGAGGCGGGACTTGTTTACATCTGCCTGGTAATACCGCGCGGCACGAACAGGGCGTGCCCGCGCCGGAGCGACGAAGGAGGAAACTTTGAGCAATACGACTGCGGCAGGTCCGCACTTCGAGGTGGCGCCGAGCATCCGGGTCAGTCGGGCCGAGGAGCGGCGGGTCATCATCGGCTCCGCTGTCGGCACGGTGTTCGAGTGGTATGATTTCTACATTTTTGCCACGCTGGCACCATTCTTCGCCGGGCTTTTCTTCCCCAAAGGCAACGATACCGCCGCGCTGCTGTCGGCGTTCGCCGCCTACGCGGTGGGTTTCCTCGTGCGCCCCTTCGGCGCCATCGTCTTCGGCCGCGTCGGCGATCTGGTCGGGCGCAAATATACGTTCCTCGTCACCATTCTGGTGATGGGGTTCGGCACGTTCCTGACGGGCGTCATGCCGACCTTCTCGGCCATCGGCTGGGCCTCGCCGATCATCCTGGTGCTGCTGCGCTTGCTGCAGGGGCTCGCGCTGGGTGGCGAGTATGGCGGCGCGGCGACCTATGTCGCCGAGCACGCGCCGGCCAATGGGCGCGGACTGGCGACCTCCTGGATCCAAACCACGGCAACCGTCGGGCTGTTCGTGGCCCTGTTCGTCATCTGGGCGATCCGCGCCATGATGGCACCGGGCGAGTTCGCGGCGTGGGGCTGGCGCATCCCGTTCCTGCTCTCCGTGGTTCTGCTGCTGATCTCGCTCTACATCCGGCTGCGGCTGAATGAGAGCCCGGTCTTCGCGCGCATGAAGTCGGAAGGGCGTGCCTCGAAGGCGCCGCTGACCGAGAGCTTCCTGCACTACCCCAACAACAAATACGTCCTGCTGGCGCTGCTCGGGGCCACGGCCGGCCAAGGCGTGGTTTGGTACACGGGCCAGTTCTACGCGCTCTTCTTTCTCACGATTGCGCTGCATCTGGACTACAAGAGCGCCTACTTCCTCGTCGGAGCGGCGCTGCTCGCCGGCACGCCGTTCTTCCTGTTCTTCGGTTGGCTGTCGGACCGGATCGGACGCCTCAAGATCATCCTCGCCGGCTGTCTGATCGCGGCGCTGACCTTCATTCCGCTGTTCGGCGCCTTGACGCGGGCGATCAATCCGGACCTCGCGGCGTTCCAGGCCAACACCAAGATCACCGTCGCCGCCGACGCCTGCAACTTCCACGTCTTCGTCGGCCCGTGGTCGAAATTCACCGACTGCGACCGGGCGAAGGATCAGCTCACCAAGGCGGGGCTCAACTTCACCTCGTTGCCGGCGGAAGCCGACAAGCCCGTGGTCGTGACCATCGGCGACACGCGGATCGAAGGGGCCGACGCGGCCAAGATCAAGGCAGCGCTGGAGGCCGCCGGCTACAAGGACAAGCCGGATCCGGCGAAGATCGATTGGGGGATGGCCTTCCTCTGGCTGTTCATCATGTTGATCTATGTCACCATGGTCTATGGCCCGATGGCGGCGTATCTGGTCGAGTTGTTCCCGGCGAAGATCCGCTACACCTCGATGTCGTTCCCCTACCACATCGGCAATGGCTGGTTCGGCGGCATGCTGCCGCTGCTGGCCACCGCCATGGTCGCCTATCACGGCAATATCTACTATGGGCTCTGGTATCCGATCGTCGTGGCGCTGATCAGCTTCGTCATCGGCCTGCTTTTCCTGCGCGAGACCCGCAACGTGGATATCCACGCCTGATCACGTTGCGGTCAGGAACAGCCTTGCCTGCCGGTCTGCCGCCGAGGGCAGATCGGCAGCTTGGTCGCGGATCCAGCTGATGATATCGCCGAGCGGCCGGGCCCGCTCGGTGTCGCGCAGCAGAAGGTGGTATTGCGGCGGGTAATAGGCGAGACGCACCCCGACATCGCCGTTCGCCGCGATGTCGCGCCAGGAAGCCGCCATGGCCGGACGGGGGACGAGCTGGTCGCGCCCGCCATAGAGGACGAGCGCCGGGCCGCGCAACCGCGGCGATGCGGCAAGCGCGGTTCCCATGAGATCGACGAGGCCCTCCAGCGTATCCACCCTGGCCCCGTGCAGCGTCAGCGGATCGGTCGACAGGCGGACCAGCGCCGCATGGTTATCGGACGCGATCACGCCCGCAACCCGGCCGGTGAGCACGACTCCCGGCGCCAGGCTCGCGACAAGGCGCAAGGTCAAGCGGTAGAGCGGGTTCATGGCCGCGCCGCCCCACACGGCGGGCGCCGACAGGACATAACCGGACACGGTCGGGGCGGCATCGCTGGTGGCAAGGCACATCAGCACCGCGCCCCCCATGCTCTCGCCGATCAGGTAGAGCCGGCTCGCCGGATGCGCGCGCGCCAAGCTCGCCGCCATATCGGCGGCGTCGGCAACCAGCTGGGCCGTGCCCGGCCACCGTCCGCGGCCGGGAGCCGCGCCGAAACCGCGTTGATCCGGGGCGTAGAGACCGATCCCGGCCTGCAGGAACCACGGCGCCGGGATTTCCCAGGCGTCGCGGCTGTCATTGAACCCGTGCAGGGCCAGCGCCACGGCCCACGGCGATGCGGCGCCCTCCGGCAACGGCGGCAGCCAGCGCCGGTACGGCAGGCGGGCGCCGTCGCGCAGGGTGAAGTGCCCGTCGGTCATGGCCGGCGGAGCGCCGAACGTCGGCAGCGGCGCCGCGGTGCAGCCGCTCGCCGCCAGGGCCGGCGCGGCGAGCAGGAGGGAGCGCCGCGGAAGGTTGCACGTTGCGCGCACAAGCCGCACAGCTATCATCCCGCCGCTGTTCCCGCCAGAGAGGTGCCCATGCCGGACGGAGTGAACTCACCGAGCCCGACCGAGACCATCCTTGTCCATGACCGCGTCGTTGCCTGCGATGGCGGCGGTGGGGCGCTCGGCCACCCGCGGGTGTTCCTGCGCATCGTCGGGGATGAGGTGGTCTGCCCCTATTGCTCGCGCCGCTATGTCCTCGAGCCCGGTTCGGCTGAGGCGAGCGGCCACTGAGCTCGGCCTCCGCGCCGATGCGCCTCGTCCTGGTCGACGGCTCGGGCTTCATCTTCCGCGCCTTCCACGCCCTGCCGCCGATGACGCGGCCGGACGGCACACCGGTCAACGCGGTCTTCGGCTTCACCAACATGCTGGCCCGGCTGCTGCGCGAGCATGCCGGCAGCCATCTCGCCGTGATCTTCGATGCCGGGCGGGCGACCTTCCGCACCCGGCTCTATGATCGCTACAAGGCGCATCGGCCCGAGCCGCCCGCGGAGCTGATCCCGCAATTCGCGCTGGTACGCGCGGCGACCGAGGCCTTTGGCGTTCCGGCCATCGAGCTCGCCGATTGGGAAGCCGACGATCTCATCGCCGCCTACGCCGAGGCGGCGCGCCACGCCGGCGGCGAGGTGACCATTGTCTCTTCCGACAAGGATCTGATGCAGCTGATCCGCCCCGGGGTGGCGCTGCTCGATCCGATCAAGCAGGCACCGATCGGGCTCGACGAGGTGGTGGCCAAGTTCGGCGTGCCGCCGGAGCGGATGATCGATGCCCAGGCCCTGATCGGCGATCCGGTGGACAATGTCCCGGGCGTGCCGGGGATCGGCGCCAAGACCGCCTCCCAGCTGCTCGCGGAGTTCGGCGATCTGGAGGGGGTACTGGCGGCGGCGCCGGGAATGAAGCCGTCCAAGCGCCGGGATGCCCTGCTCGCTCACGCCGACGCCGCGCGCCTCTCGCGCATTCTGGTGACATTGCGCGCCGACGCGCCGCTGCCCCTGCCGCTCGACGCGCTGGCGCTGCGCGAGCCTGATCGTGCCCGGCTGGCCGCCTGGCTGCGCGAGCAGGGTTTCCGCAGCATCATCGCCAGGCTCGGCCTCGACGGCGGTCTTCCCACCCCTGCTGGTGCCTCGTCCGACCCGCCTTCACCCGCATCGCCGCCGCCCCCGGCGCCGAGCGTGCATGTCTTCGGGCCCTACGCCACCGTGACGTCCCTGGCGACGCTGCATGACTGGGTTGCGGAGGCAACGCGCGAAGGGCTCGTCGCTGTTGACACCGAGACTGACGGGCTCGACCCGCGGCGGGCGCGGCTCGTCGGGTTCTCGCTCGCCACGGCGCCGGGCCGGGCCTGCTACGTGCCGCTGCGTCATGTCAGCGACACGGCTCAGATCGAGCCAGCGGCGGCGCTCGCGGCGCTCGACGGCCTGTTCGCCGACCCGGCGGTGCTGAAGGTTTTCCAGAACGCGAAATTCGACCTCCAGGTCTTCGCCAAGGCCGGCCTGACCGCGATCGCGCCGATCGATGACACGATGCTGATTTCCTACGCCCAGGAGGCCGGCGCGCATGGACATGGCATGGACGAGCTGTCGGCACTGCATCTCGGCCACCGCCCCATCAGCTACGACGAAGTCACCGGCACCGGCCGCGGGCGGATCGGCTTTGCCGAGGTCGCGCTCGATCGCGCCACCGCCTACGCCGCCGAGGACGCGGATGTGACGCTGCGGCTGTGGCACGCGCTGCGGCCGCGCCTGCGCGAGGCTGGGGCGCTGGCCTGGTACGAGCAGGTGGACCGCCGCCTGATCGCGGTGCTCCTGGCGATGGAGCAGGCCGGGGTGAAGGTGGACGCGGCCGAGCTGGGCCGCATCTCGACCGAATTCGCCGCGCGGATGGCCGTCATGGAGGGTGAGATCCATGGCCTCGCCGGCCGCGCCTTCAATCTCGCCAGCCCCAAACAGCTGGGCGAGGTGCTGTTCGAAGAGATGGGCCTCGCCGGCGGCAAGCGCATGAAGACCGGCGCCTGGGGCACCGATGCGGCGGTGCTCCAGGAGCTTGCCGAGCAGGGCCACGCGCTGCCGGCGCGGATCCTGGAATGGCGCCAGCTCGCCAAGCTGAAATCGACCTATGCGGACGCGCTGGTCGGGCAGATCGATCCCGCGACCGGCCGGGTGCACACGAGCTTCGCCATGGCGGCGACGACCACCGGGCGGTTGTCCTCGACGGATCCCAATCTGCAGAACATCCCCGTCCGCACCGAGGAGGGCGGGCGCATCCGGCGCGCCTTCATCGCCGAGCCGGGTTGTCGGCTGGTCAGCGCCGATTATTCGCAGATCGAACTGCGCCTGCTCGCCCATGTCGCCGACATCCCGGCCCTCAGCGAAAGCTTCCGCCGCGGCGAGGACATCCATGCGCGCACGGCGAGCGAGGTTTTCGGCGTGCCGATGGCGGGAATGGACGCGCTGACCCGGCGGCGGGCGAAAGCGATCAATTTCGGCATCATCTACGGCATCTCCGCCTTCGGCCTGGCCCGCCAGCTCGGCATCGAGCCGGGCCAGGCGCGCGCTTACATCGACGCCTATTTCGCCCGCTATCCCGAGATCCGCGCCTACATGGAGCGGACGAAGGAGGCGGCGCGCCGGCATGGCTATGTCGAGACCCCTTTCGGGCGGCGCTGCTACATCCAGGGGATCGCCGATCGCAATCCGGCCCGGCGCGGCTATGCCGAGCGCCAGGCCATCAACGCGCCGCTGCAGGGCGGGGCGGCCGATGTGATCAAGCGCGCGATGGTACGCCTGCCGGCGGCCCTGGCCGGATCGGCCGCCCGGCTGGTGCTGCAGGTCCACGACGAACTGCTGTTCGAGGCACCAGCGGCCGAGGCGGAAGCGGTTGCATCCATCGCCCGCCGCGTCATGGAAGAGGCCGCCACCCTGTCGGTGCCGCTGGTGGTCGAAACCGGCATCGGCGCCACCTGGGCCGACGCCCATTGACCGGGGTCCAGGGGTGACGAGGGGGCCAACGCCCCCTCGCCTCGGTCGCGCCGCTCAGTCCATATACTGCCCGCCATTGATCGACAGGGTCGACCCGGTGATGAACCCGCCCTCCTCGTCGGTGAGGAACACGACGCCGCGGGCGATCTCCTCCGGCTTGCCGAGGCGGCCGACCGGGATTTTGGCGATGATCTTTTCCAGCACGTCGGCAGGGACGGCGCG
>DAIDKZ010000005.1 GCA_027449745.1 Acetobacteraceae bacterium
GACCCCGACGGCTACCGCATCGAGGTGCTGCAGCGCCACGGCCGCTATCGCTGATCAGCCGCCGAGGAGCCGCGCCAGCAACGGCGCGAAGAGCGCCGTCAGCACGCCATTGAGCCCGATCGCCAGGCCGCCGAAAGCACCGGCGGTCTCCGAGACCAGCAGCACCCGCGCCGTCGCCAGCCCATGCGCGGCGGTGCCCGCGGCCAGCCCCACTGCCCGCCAGTCCCTGA
The DNA here is from genome assembly GCA_027449745.1 of Acetobacteraceae bacterium. Classification (GTDB taxonomy): domain Bacteria; phylum Pseudomonadota; class Alphaproteobacteria; order Acetobacterales; family Acetobacteraceae; genus JAJZVV01. The sequence goes on from DAIDKZ010000005.1 coordinate 231, forward strand.
TACGCAGCGCCCGCAGGAGCGGCCCGGCGAGCACCGCGCCGGTGAGCCCGGTGATCAGCACGAACACCGCCGCCAGCGAGGGCTGACCGCCGATCTGCTGGGCGATGCCCATGGCGATCGGCGTCGTCACCGATTTCGGCAGCAGCGACAGCACGATCGGCGCCGGGGCGCCGAGGGCGCGGGCGATGAGCATCGCCGAACCCGCCGCCACCACCGAGCCCGCCGCCAGCGCCGGCAGCAGCGCCGCGGCGGAGCGGCGGATCTGGCCGAGATTGGCGTGCATCGGCACCGCCAGCGCCACCGTCGCCGGACCGAGCAGGAAGTGGACATATTGCGCGCCCTGGAAATAGGTCGCGTAGCTCGTGCGCGTCACCAGCAGGAACGCCACCAGCAGCAGGATCGCGATCAGGGTTGGATTGGCGAGGGCCGGATGGCCGAGGCGCTGGCTCAGTGCTTCGGCGAGCACATAGGCGCCGAGCGTGCCGACGAGGCCGAGCAGCGGCGTGGTTTCGAGATAGACCCAGAGATGCCCGAGCCCACCGCTCATCGCGGACGCGAGAGGCGCGCCATCACCCAGCCGGTGACGACGAGGCCGAGCGCCGTCGAGATCAGGATCGACAGCGCCACCGGCAGCCAGTTCTGCCCCAGCACGTCGAGCTGGGTGACGACGCCGACGCCGGCCGGCACGAACAGCAGCGAGAGATATTGCAGCAGCCGCTGCGAGGCGGCACGCATCGGCTCATCGGCGCCGCCCCGCGCGATCAGCAGCGCCAACAGCAGAACCAGTCCGATCACCGGCCCGGGCAGCGGCAGGGCCAGCGCGTTGGCCGCGATCTCGCCGAGGAACTGGCAGAGCAGCAGCGTCAGCAGCGCCCGCAGCATCGCGCTTCAGCGGGCACCGAGCGCCTGCGCATAGGCCCAGGCGCGCTCGGCAACCTCGCGGAACACCACGCCGCGTTCGAGCGCGCGCGCATCGGCCGCGTTGCCATCGAGCGCGCGGCGATAGACGCCGGCCACGATCGCGGCCAGGCGGAACATGGCGAATACGATCGCATATTCGAGGGTCGCGGCATCGGCGCGGCCGACGCGCTCGACATAGCGCGCGACATAATCGGCCTCCGCCGGAATGCCGAGCGCGACCAGCTCCGCCTCGCGCGCGCCGCCGGCGCTCTCCGGCAGCCGGTAGGTGAGCACGTTGTAGGCCAGATCGGCCAGCGGATGGCCTATGGTGGAAAGTTCCCAGTCCAGCACGGCCAGAACGCGCGGTTCGGTGGGATGGAACAGGAGGTTGCCGAGGCGAAAATCGCCGTGCACGATCACCGCCTCGTCTTCCGGCGGTGGCGTTTCGGCGAGCCAGCGCATCAGCCGCTCCATCGCCGGCACGTCCTCGGTGCGCGAGGCTTCGTACTGCTTCGACCAGCGCGCGATCTGGCGTGCGAAATAGTTTTCCGGTCGGCCAAACCCGCCGAGACCGACGCCGCGCCAATCGACAAGGTGCAGGCGCGCGAGGATGCGGTTCATGTCGTCATACATCGCCGCGCGCTCCGCCGGCGTGGCGCCGGGGATGGCGCGGTCGGCGAAGACGCGGCCGGCGACATAGTCCATGACGTAGAACATCTGGCCGATCACGGCTTCGTCCGTGCACAGCAGATGCACGCGCGGCACTGGCACGTCCGAGCCGGCGAGCGCGGCGAGCACGGCGTATTCGCGATCGACGGCATGCGCCGAGGGCAGCAGCTTGCCCGGCGGCTTCTTGCGTAGGACGAACTCGCGCCCGCCCGCCGCGAGATGAAAGGTGGGGTTCGACTGCCCGCCCTGGAACTGGCGCACGACCAGATCGCCGGAGAAGCCCCGCAGATGCTCGCGCAGATAGGCCGCGAGCGCCGCCTCGTCGAAGCGATGATTGGGCAGGACCGGAACGAGCTCCGGCGCCCCCTCCGGCGCCCCCTCCGTCGCCATCGGCCCGCTATTCCGCGCTGTTCGGCGAACCGATCGTCACGCCGCCATCGATGACGATGGATTGGCCGGTCATGAACGAGCCGGCCGGCGAGGCGAGGAACACCGCCGCGCCGGCGATCTCGTCCGGCTCGCCGATGCGCAACAGCGGCGTCTCGCGCGAGCGCTTCTTCTCCAGCTCGGGATTTTCCCAGAGAGCGCGGGCGAAATCCGTGCGCACCAGCCCGGGCGCGATGCAGTTGGCGCGGATGTTCTTCGGCCCCCACTCGACGGCGATGTTGCGCGCCATCTGCATGTCGGCCGCCTTGGAGAGACCGTAGACGGCGAGCAGCGGCGTGCCGCGCAGCCCGGCGATCGAGGAGACGATGATCACCGACCCGCCGCCGCGCGCCGCCATGCCCGGCAGCGCCATGTTGCACAGCCAGAAATTGCTGCGCACGTTGGCGCCCATGATGCGGTCGTAGGCTTCGTCCGGAATGCCGGCCGAGGGGCCGAAATACGGGTTCAGCGCGGCGTTGCACACCAGCACGTCGATGCCGCCCCACTCCGACGTCGTGCGCTCGACCAGCGCCTGCAGCTGGTCCTTGTGGCCGATATGGCAGGGCACGACGATCGCCTGCCCACCCTTGGCACGGATCGCGGCCGCCACCGGCTCGCACGCCTCCGCCTTGCGCGAGGAGACGACGACGCGCGCACCATGCTCGGCGAGCCGCTCGGCAATCGCGCGGCCGATGCCGCGCGACGAGCCGGTGACAATGGCGACCTTACCGGTGAGATCGAACAGGGACATGGCGTTCGTCCTCACATATTCGGCCGCGCCGGACGGTATTTCGCCAGTTCCAGCCGGCCAAGCTGGTGGCGATGCACTTCGTCCGGACCGTCGACGATGCGCATCGTGCGCGCCGTCTTGTACATCTCGGCGAGCCCGTAATCCTCGGTCACGCCGCCGGCGCCGAAGGCCTGCACCGCCCAGTCGATCACCTGGCAGGCCATGTTCGGGATCGCGACCTTGATCGCCGCGATCTCCCGCCGCGCTTCCTTGTTGCCGACGGTGTCCATCTTCCACGCCGCGTGCAGCACGAGCAGGCGGGATTGCTCGATCATGATGCGCATGTTGGCGATGCGCTCGATCATCACGCCCTGCTCGGCCAGCGCGCGGCCGAACACGTGGCGGTCCAGCGCGCGCTTGCAGGTCATTTCCAGCGCGCGCTCGGCGAGGCCGATGGTGCGCATGCAGTGATGGATGCGTCCCGGCCCGAGGCGTCCCTGCGCGATCTCGAAGCCGCGGCCCTCGCCGAGCAGGATGTTCGAGGCCGGAACACGAACGTCGCGGAAGATCACCTCGCCATGGCCGTGCGGCGCGTCGTCGAAGCCGAACACCGGCAGCATGCGCTTGATCTCGATGCCCTTGGTGTCGGCCGGCACGAGGATCATCGATTGCTGGCGATGCTTGTCCGGGTTGTGCGGATCCGTCTTGCCCATGACGATGAGGATCTTGCAGCGCGGATCGCCGGTGCCGGAGGACCACCATTTGCGCCCGTTGATGACGTAGTCATCGCCATCACGGCGGATCGAGGTCTGGATGTTGGTCGCATCCGAGGACGCGACGTCCGGCTCGGTCATGCAGAACGCGGACCGGATCTTGCCCTCCAGCAGCGGCGTCAGCCACTGCTTCTTGTGCTCCGCCGTGCCGTAGCGGTCGATGGTCTCCATGTTGCCGGTATCGGGGGCCGAGCAGTTGAACACTTCGGAAGACCACTGCACGCGGCCCATGATCTCGGCCAGCGGCGCGTATTCCAGGTTGGTCAGGCCGGCGCCATGCTCCGAATGGGGCAGGAACAGGTTCCACAGCCCGGCGGCGTGCGCCAGCGGCTTGAGCTGGTCGACGATCGGCACCGGCTGCCAGCGGTCCTTGGCCGCGGCCATCTGGGCCTTGTAGGTGGCCTCGTTCGGGTAGATGTGCTCGTCCATGAACGCCTGCACCCGGGCGCGGAGCGCGTTCACCTTATCCGTGTATGCGAATTCCACCGGACCATCTCCTCCATGCTCTTCATCCAACCCTAGAAGCCCGGCGCGCGGCGGAAAAGGGGGGGTAACACACCAGCCGACCGAAGGCTCGACACTCACAACGCTTCGGCCGGCTGGTATGCGCGCCGGGTTGGCGGGCGGCGGCGCGCGAAGCCAAGACTGATACCAACCGGCCGAGATGTGTCAGCATCTCGGCCGGTTGGTATCAGATCAGCAGCACGCCGGCGGCGAGGGTGAGCAGGGTCAGCGGCACGCCGACCACGGCATAGGCGCGGAAACCGACATGCACCCCGCGCAGCCGGGCCTGCTGCGCGACGATGAGGTTCGCGACCGACCCCAGCAGGGTGAGGTTGCCGGCCAGCGTCGAGGCCATGGCCACCACCAGCCAGGCGCGCTCGGGGTCCGACAGATGCGCGATGAACGGGCGCAGCACCAGCACCGCCGGCACGTTGCTCACCACGTTCGAGAGCGCGGCGGTGAGCACCGCGAGCACCCAGGTACGGTCGAGCCCGAGCCCCGTCACCGCGCCGAGCAGCGCCGGCGACAGCACCGCCCGCTCCATCCCGGCGACGATGATGAACAGGCCGGCGAACATCAGCAGCAGCGTGCCGTCGATCCCGGCGTAGAACTTCTCCGGCTTGGTGCGCGAGACCAGCAGCAGCAGCGCGCCGCCGAGCACGGCGACGATGGCCGGCGGGACGCCGGCGAAGAAGCCGGCCACCATCGCCGCGGTCACCACCACCGACAGCCGCACCAGCGGGCCCGAGGCGTGCACCGGCGCCGGGGCCGCGCGCAGCGGCGCGGCGGTGACGAATTCCTCGCGCCAGACGAGCGCGATCAGCGCCACCGTGAGCACCAGCCCGACCGAGGCCACCGGCATCAGCGCCCGCGTGAAGGTGCCGTAGGAGATGTGCGAGAGGCTGCCGATGATCATGTTCTGCGGATTGCCGGTGATCGTCGCCGTGCTGCCGACATTCGCCGCCATGGCGATGGCCAGCAGATAGGGCACCGGACGGCGGCGCAGGCGCGTGACGAGATCCAGCACCAGCGGCGTCAGCACGAGGCAGACCGTGTCATTGACCAGGAACGCGGACAGCAGGCCGCTGGCGAGGACGATCGCGGCCAGCAGCAGCAGCGGATGGCGCGCCCGCGTCACCGCCCAGGCCACGACCAGGCGGAAGGCGCCGGCGCGGGTCAGTGCCGCGACCACCACCATCATCCCGAGCAGCAGCGCCAGCGTGTCCATGTCGATGGCGCGCCAAGCCTCGGCCAGGTCGAGCCCACCGCAGGCCACCATCAGCGCCGCGCCGAGAAACGCGGCCGCGGGCCGGTCGATGCGGAAGCCGGGCAGCCGGCCGACGGCCAGAACCGCGTAGGTGACGAGGAAGATCAGGACCGCGGCGGCGCGGGTGAGGTCGGAACCCATGCCGGAGCGATAGCCGCGCGCCGCGGCGGCGCCAACCCCGTCAGGCGGCCGGACCGGCCTGCTGCACTAGAGCAACCTCCGATCTGACCGAGCCGTTCCGGCTCGGGCCGATCGGAGATAAGTTGCTCTAGAGTCATATGTTCTAGAGCACGACCGTCCGACCAGATGATTCCATCAGGTCGGACCGTGCTCTAAGCTGAAGCCCGC
>DAIDKZ010000006.1 GCA_027449745.1 Acetobacteraceae bacterium
GCCGCCGATGCCGCGCCGGCCGCCTGGCGCCCGGCGCTGGCGGCGGCACCATGGCGCTTCGCCGCGACCGAGGTCTCGCCCCCCTCCGCGGCGCCCTGCCTCGGCGCCAACGGGCTGGAGCCCGGCCCCGTGCTCGTCCGCGTCTTCCTGATCGCCGATGGCCATGGCTGGCGGGCGATGCCAGGCGGGCTCGGCTGCGTGCCGGCGGAGCGGGAGGCGTTCTGGCCGGCGAGCGGGCCGATCCTGGCCAAGGATGTCTGGGTGCTGGCGGAGACGCCCGAGGCGATCTTCGGTCCGCCGGCCAGCGAGGCGCCGAGGCTCGAGATCCGCCGCACCGCCGGCGATCTGCCGAGCCGGGTGGCGGACAATTTCTTCTGGTTCGGACGCTATCTCGAGCGACTGGAGGGTGCGGCGCGGCTGCTGCGCATCACCATCGCGCGTACCGCCCAGCCGGCGCCGGCGCCCCACGAACTGGCCGAGATCAACACGCTCGCCGACTGCCTGACCGAGGCCGGGCTGCTCGACGCCGAGGCGATCGCCGGCGTCAGCCAGACCGGGCTGGCCCAGGCATTGCTGCGCGCCGCCGGGCGTGGCGGCGCGCTGCACGGGCGATTGACGCAGGTCATGCAGGTCAGCGGCCAGTTGCGCGACCGGTTGACGGGCGAGATGCACGCCGTCATCGGCCGCGGTCTGCGCGATGTGGAGGAGGCGCTCGGCCGCGTCGTGACCGCGCATCATGGCGAGGCGCTGGACAGCGCCGCCCAGGCGATGGCGCGCGTTCTCGCCTTCTCCGCCACCGTCGCAGGGCTCGCGGCCGAGAACATGGTGCGCGGCGGCGGGCGGCTGTTTCTCGATCTCGGCCGGCGCGTCGAGCGCGCCCAGGCGGTGGCCGACGCGCTGGCACGGGTGCTCGACTTTCCCGGCGCCACCGAGCTGCCTGCCCGTGTCGAGCACGGCCTGCGGCTGGCACTGGAGCTGTGCGACTCCTCGATCACCTATCGCGCCCGCTACCTCGCGGTGCTGCAGCCGGCCCCGGTGCTGGACCTCGTGCTGGCCGACGAAGGCAACCCGCGCGGCCTCGGCTACCAGCTCGCCGCCGCCCGCGCGCTGCTGGCCGAGATCGCAGGGTCCGGCGATCCACAACTGGCGCTGCGCGCGGGGCAACTGGGCGCGGAGGCCCAGGCGATGGTGCGCGACGTTGCCGCCGCTCCCGAACAGGCGCGCGCCGCGCTACTGCTGCCGGCGCGGCTGCGCGCCCTGCGCGACGCCGTCGCGGAGCTGTCCAACGGGCTGTCGCGGCGCTATTTCGCGCTGCTGCCGCCGGCGCGCCGGATCGGCTCGTGATCTACCGCATCCGCCACACCACCCGCTACGACTACCAGGCGCCGGTGGATTACGGCGTCCATCTCGCGCATCTGGTCCCGCGCCCGCTGCCTGGCCAGCGCGTTCTCGCCGCCGCGATGGAGACCGCGCCGGCGCTCTCCTGGCGGCATGATGGCGTCGACCATTTCGGCAACGCCGTCGCCTGGCTTTTCCTCGACACACCGCACGCGACCTTCGAGGTCACGATGCGGGCGCTGGTCGAGGTCGCGTTCGCGGCGCCGTCGGAAGCCCCGTTGCCCGAAGCACGGGCGACGCCGCCCTGGGAGACGGTCGCCGCGGCCGCCTGGCGCGGGGGGGCGGGCGCCTGGCAGGCGTCGGAGTTCCTGTTCGACAGCCCCCTCGCCGGCGCCGATCCCGGCGCCCGTGCCTATGCCGCGGCCTGCTTCCCGCCGGGGCGCCCGGTGCTCGCGGCGCTGCTCGACCTGATGGGCCGAATCCGGGCCGAGTTCACGTTCCGCGCCGGGGTGACGACGACGGCGACGCCGATCGCGGAGGTGCTGCGCCGGCGCGAAGGCGTCTGCCAGGATTTCACTCATTTGATGATCAGCGCCTTGCGCGGCCTCGGCCTGCCGGCGCGCTACGTCTCCGGCTATATCCGCACCCGCCCGCCGCCGGGCCAGACGCGGCGGCTTGGCGCGGATCAATCGCACGCCTGGGTCGACGCCTGGCTGGGCGCCGAGCATGGCTGGGTCGGTCTCGACCCGACCAACGGGCTGGTCGTGCATGACGAGCATGTCGTGCTGGGCTGGGGCCGCGACTATGACGACATCGCGCCGCTGCGCGGCGTCATTCTCGGCGGTGGCGAGCAGAGCCTGACGGTCGAGGTAGAGCTGGACGAAGCGTCTCCCCCGACGGACGAAGCCGTGGCACCGGCCTGACCCTGGCGCAGCCCGAACCCGCCGCCCGCTACCCGGCCCTGGCCGGCAGCAATGGTCCGAGCAGCCGGCGCAACCGGTCGTAGCGATGGCAGAGCTCGGCATAGGTCATGTCGGGAATCGGCCAGGGCAGGCTCGCCCGCATCGCGCCCGATCGCCAGGCGGCGCGGCCGAAGCGTTGGATCGTCGCGGCCGGGCGCAGCAGCACTTCATGCAGCGGCGCCGGGTTGACGGCGACCCCGAGGTGCCGCCCGTCGGCGCCGTGGACGAACGGGATGGCATTGAGCCGCGCCACTTCCGCGCGCGACGGGCGGCGCAGCAGGCCGGCGAAGTCGAACAGCGCCGAGGCGGGGTCGATCGCGTCCGGCCAGGCGCCGTCCAGCACCGTATCGAGCGCGTCGATTTCGGCCAGGCAGTCGCGCTCCAGCGCGGCGAAGAAGCGTGCCCGCGCTGAGGCTGCCGGCTCCTGCTCCGTCGCATGGACGGCGACGAAGCCGTTCTCACCCGCCGCGTAGTGGGCGACCGAGCCGTGCGGGGCGGAGAAGAACAGTTCGAAGAGGATGTAGCCGTCGAGAACGATGTCCATCAGCGGCCGCGGATGGCCGAAGGCGAACAGATAGCCGGCGGCATTGCGCGGCGAGACGTCCGGCCGCATCGCCTCGGGCAGCAGGCCGAGATAGCAGCCGAACAGATCCGACTCGGCGAGGCCCGCGAGGCGCGCGAGCTGGCGTTGCACCGACCCACGCCAGCCGACATCGACCACCATGCGCCGGCCCGGCGCGAGGAAACCAACCTGTTGGAGATAGCCGCTTGCATCCTCCTGGCGCTGCCGCAGGGCAGCGTGCAGCAGCGTGCCCTCGGCAGCGATCAGTCGTCGCATCGCCTCCGGTCCGGCTTCGTCGTCGGCGATCCGGTCGGGAGCCATGCCGAGCGCGATCAGCAGCGGCGCGGTCCGGTCCGCACCGATTCCGAGCGGTTCGAGGATCGCGTCGAGCCGCCGCCCGCGCGCCGTGTTGCCGAGCAGTTCCGCCAGTTGCGCCAGGTCGTCGCCGAGGCCGGGCAGGACGATCGATTGCCGGGAGACTTCGAGATAGCGCAGCGTCAGGGCTTCGCCGGTGCGGGCGGTGATGCGCTTGGCGATGGCCAGCGGCAGATAGCCGTCGCGGGCGGTGAAGAAGATGCGGTCGATCCCCTGCCGGCGCGCTTCCGCCAGGACGAAGAGGGTGAACCCCAGCATCAGCAGGCTGACATGTTGGGCGAGCGCGGGCGCGGGTTCGGTGGGCGGCGCGAGGGCGGGGGCGCGCCGGAGGCTGTGGGCGAGGCGGACCGCGACATCGGTTCCCGCGACCGTCTCGGCCTCGGGCGGCGGCCGGTTCCACGGACGGTGCAGCGTCGCCAGCCCATGGCGGCGTGCGTTGGCGATGTCGGCCTGGGGGTTGTCGCCGATGTGCAGGATCTCGGCCGGCGAGCCGCCGACATGCTCCAGCAGCCGGGTATAGAGCCGGCCGCTGTGCTTGCTCTGCCGCGCGTCGGCCGAGCAGATCACCTCGCAGTCCTCGCCATAGCCGCAGCCGGCGAGCAGCCGCGCCAGCCATTCGCCCGGCAGCATCGTATCGGAGAGAAAGACCAGGCGTTGCCCCGGCTCGCGCGCCAGCAATGCCACCTGCATGGCTGGGATCGGCCGACAGACCGACTGCTCGACGGCGAATTCCAGCGCGGCCCCCGCCTGCGGATCGGCCAGCACACTGCACGCGGCGAGCCGGGCATAGACCTCGGCGATGCGCACCTCGTCATGCCCGGCCGCTTCCGCCTCGCGCCGCACCGCAGCCTCGGCGGCGAGGCGGAACTCGCGGAACGCCTCGGCGCTGCACGCGGTCAGCCCACGCGCCTCGGCGCGCGCGCCCACCGCCAGCAGCACATCTTCCGGCCGCGCCAGCGTGCGGCGGATGGCGGTATCGAATATGTCGCAGCTGATGACGCGGAACCCAGCGAGGCGCGCACCAAGCCCGGAATCATCGGCGCGCGGAACCGCCTGCCGGCGCGCTGCGATCTCGCCGAGCTGACGTCGGCTCATCGCCGGCCGGACCCGATGCGAACGCGGTGCTGCGGGATATTCGTGCCTGAGCAACGCGCTGCCGCTCGACGAGCAAAAACGGGAACGCTCCGCATGCGGAGACCGCCGTCCATGCAACCCCTCACATCCACCAACCCGACTCAACGACCCGAGCCGACCGCCAGCGTGCCACCGCCGCCTGACACGTGTCCACGATATCAGTTTCCTAAGGCATACGTGGCGCAATCGCAACGGTCTGGAACGCGAATGGACAGCGGCGAGCAGACGGAATAGCGAGGACCAGCGGCGGCAATGGCCGCCGAGCGAGGACGGATCGCCGCGTGAACTACCGCCACGCCTACCATGCCGGCAATTTCGCGGACTGCGTGAAGCACGCCATCCTCGTCTGGCTGCTGCGCGCGCTCGCCCACAAGCCGGCGCCGATGTTCGTGCTCGACACCCATGCCGGGGTCGGCCGCTACCGCCTCGATGAGGGCCCGGCCGCGCACACCATGGAATGGCGCAATGGCATCGCGCGTCTGCTCGATCCGCCGCCCGGGCCGCTCGCCGACTATGTCGGGCTGGTGCGCGACCAGGGACTCTACCCGGGCTCGCCGGCAATCATCCGCGCCCTGATGCGCGCCGATGACCGTCTCGCCTGCTGCGAACTGCATCCGGAGGACGCTCTTGCCCTGCGCCGGTATTTCCTGCGCGACCGCCGGGTCGCGGTGCATCATCGCGACGGCTACGAAGCGCTCGGCGCGCTGCTGCCGCCGCAGGCCGGGCGCGGCCTCGTGCTGATCGATCCGCCCTATGAGGCAACCGACGAGTTCGAGCGCCTGCTCGCCGGGCTGCGGCGCGGCCACGCGCGGTTCCGCTCCGGGGTCTTCGCCGCCTGGTACCCGATCAAGCACCGCGCCCCGGTGCGGGCCTTCCATGCCGCGATCAGGGAAAGCGTCTTGCGCGACGTCGTCGCGGCCGAGCTGGTGCTGCGCGAGCCGATCGAGCCCGCTCGGCTGAATGGGTGCGGCATGGTTGTCATCAATCCTCCGTATCGCTTCGAGCAGGAAGTACCCGCTCTGCTCGCCGCGCTGCTCGGGCAGCTCGGGGCGCACGAGCCGGGCGAAGGCTGCGGCCTGTTGCGGCTGGCCGATGAATAGCGCGCCGCTTGCGGTGATCGGGGCCGGCGCCTGGGGCACCGCGCTGGCGATCCAGGCAGCGCGGGCGGGCGGGCGCGTCCGCCTCTGGGCGCGCGATCCGGACCGCGCCGCGGGCATCGCCGCCGCGCGTGTTTCCCCGCGCCTGCCGGGGGCGCGTCTGCCGGCGGCGGTCGAGGTCACGGCGTCGATCCGCCCCGCCGAGCTCTATCTCCTCGCCGTGCCCATGCAGCATCTTCGCGCCGTGGCCGCGCGTCTCCCCGAAGGCGCGGCCGTGGTCTGCGCAAAGGGGGTCGAGGCCGGGACGCTCGCTCTGCCCCTCGAAGTGCTGGCCGAACTCGACCCGGCCCGTCCGGCGGCGGTGCTGACCGGCCCCAACTTCGCCCACGAGATCGCCGCCGGCCTGCCGGCCGCCGCCGTGGTCGCCGCCGCCGATCCGGCCTTGCGCGGGCGCATCGCCGAGCGCCTTGCCACGCCGACATTCCGCCTCTACGGCAACGACGATCCGGTCGGGGCGCAGCTCGGCGGCGCGGCGAAGAACGTCATCGCCATCGCCGCCGGCACCGTCGCCGGCGCCGGGCTTGGGGAGAATGCGCGCGCCGCCCTCATCACGCGGGGTCTGGCC
>DAIDKZ010000007.1 GCA_027449745.1 Acetobacteraceae bacterium
GCGGGCTTCAGCTTAGAGCACGGTCCGACCTGATGGAATCATCTGGTCGGACGGTCGTGCTCTAGAACATATGACTCTAGAGCAACTTATCTCCGATCGGCCCGAGCCGGAACGGCTCGGTCAGATCGGAGGTTGCTCTAGCGCCATGGTCATCGCCGGTTCGCGCCACTGCCCGTGGGGCGCGCCGCTTGCCCCGGCGCCGATCAGGTCGGCGAACAGGCTGATAGCGGCAGGCTTGCCGATCAGATAGCCTTGCGCCTCGGCGCACCCCTCGCGGCGGAGGAATTCGAGCTCCTCCGGGCACTCGACCCCCTCTGCGATCACAGTGAGATGCAGCCCGTGCGCCAGGCCGACGATCGCGCGGACGATCGCTGCCGTCTCCTCGCTGCAATGCACGTTGCAGACGAACGACCGATCGATCTTGATCTTGTCGAACGGGAACGCGCGCAGATTGGACAATGAGGAATAGCCGGTGCCGAAATCGTCCATGGCGATCTTCACGCCCAGGGCCTTGATCTGGCGGAGGGCTTGCAGCGCGCGGTCGAAGTCCTGGATCAGCGCCGTCTCGGTGATCTCCAGCTCCAGCCGGCCGGGCGCGAGGCCGGTTTCGGTCAGGACCTTGTGCACGAGGGCGGGCAGACTCGGCGCGTGCAGCTGGACGCCGGACAGGTTGACTGCGACCTGCAGCGGATTGGACCAGGTCGCCGCCTGCCGGCAAACCTCGCGCAGCACCCACTCGCCGATCGGCAGGATCAGGCCGCTCTCCTCGGCCACGGGGATGAACACACCCGGAGAGATCAGCCCCCGGACGCTGTGATTCCACCGGATCAGGGCCTCGAAGCCGAAGATCGCCTTCGTCGCGACGTGCGCTTGCGGCTGGTACACGATCGAGAATTCATTGCGCGATAGCGCGTGGCGCAGGTCGAATTCCAGCATCTGGCGTTCGCGCAGTCCGGCGCCGATGCCAGGCTCGAAAAAGCGGTAGGTACCGCGCCCATCCTCCTTGGCGTGGTCGAGCGCGGCGTCGGCGTGGCGCATCAGCGTCTGGGGCTGGTCGCCGTCGGCTGGGTACAAGGCGATGCCGATGCTGACCCCGACCAGCGCGGTCTGGCCGCCGACGCTGAATTCCGGAACCAGGGCGGCAAGAATGCGATCGCTGAGCTGGGCGAGATCCGCCGGGCAACTCGGACCCAAGCGGAGGATGGCGAATTCGTCGCCACCCTGCCGGGCGAAGACGTCGCATTCGTCGAGGAGCGGCGATATGCGATCCGCGACGGCCTTCAGCACCGCGTCGCCGGCGGCGTGGCCGAAAAGGTCGTTGACCTGCTTAAAGCGGTCCATATCCAGGCTGAGGACCGCGAACATGTCCTCCTTGCGCCGGTGGCGCTCGAATGCGCGTTCCAGCCGCTCGTTGAATGTCGCCCGGTTGGGCAACCCGGTCAGGGCGTCATGCTGGGCGAGGAAGCGGATCTGCGCCTCGGCTTGGCGGCGGGGGCGCAGGTCGCGAATCGCCACGCCGTCGCGCATGCGCCCGTTGTAGGGCATCGTTCGCGCGATCAGTTCGACGGGGATCTGCTCTCCGTCGGCGGCGGCGATGAGGGCTTCCAGCGGGTCTCCTCCAGCGCGTGCCATGCGTTCAGCCACTCGCGCATCGCCAAACAGGGTCGCGAAGCCGAGGCCGACCAGTTCGCCGGGCGCAGCGCCGATCAGACGTTCGAAACTATCGTTGGCGGTGACGATGGCACCCTGATCGCAGACCACGAGCCCCTCGATGGCGGCGTTCGCCAGCTCGCGCAGTCGCTGCTGTTCGGCGAGACGCTGCTGGCGCCACAGGACCAGCGCGGCCAGGCTGACGATGAGGAGCACGACGGCACCGAAGGCGATCAACCCGGCGAGCCAGGGCGCGGGCAAGCTGTCGGGGGCCACCGCGACCGTCGGGTCGGGCAGGATCGAGGCCGCGCCCATGGCCGTGAAGTGCATCCCGCAGATGGCGAGCGTAAGCAGCAGCGAGGCGGCAGCCTGCCAGATCGGGCCGCGGCGCGTGCGGGCCACGAACAGCGCGGCGGCGCCGAAGCCCATGCCGAGGAGGATCGACCAGGCGACGAGACCTGTGTCCCACCCCAGATGGCCGGTCACCTGGAACGCCGCCATGCCGCAGTAATGCATCGCCGAGATTGCCAGCCCGACCAGGACGCCGCCGAGGGCCGCCATGCGCGGCGCGCCCTTGCGGGTCGCCACCAGATAGGCCGGAGCGAGCAGGACGATCGCCACCGCGAGGGAGAGCGCGGTCAAGCGCAGGTCGTAGCCGGTCGGAAGGTTCGACCGAAAGGCCAGCATGGCGATAAAATGCGTCGCCCAGATGCCGATCCCGGTGACGGTGGACACGCAGGCGAGCCATGCCGCCTTTCGCCAGCCCTCGCTCGCAGCCAGCCGCGCCAGCATCGAGACGGCCGTGGCGGACGCGAGGAGACACACGATCGCCGCAAGGAGAACCAGCCGGCCATCATGGTGCTGGGTCAGGCAGGAATATACGGTCAGCATGATCCAGGCGCCTCGGTATGCGATTCCGCCAGTCTACGCAGCAGGTCCTAATAGATGCGTAATAGAGTCCTGTTTTCGCCTCGAATTCCGTCGGCGCCTTCCGCTGCGGCCGCGGGGCGCGCATTGTCGGTGCAAGCGACGTCAGCGGGCGGAGCGAGCCCGAGCGGAGATGAAACCCGGGCCGGCGAAGACCGGCGGTGTCCGGGACCCGTTCGGCTTTCCCCTCCGACCCGGTGAGGACCCGATGGCGAGGCAGCCCGCGAAGGTGGATTTCCCCGTCTCCCAGGTCCGGCGCTATCTGGAGCCGGGGCCGATCGTGATGGTTTCGTCGGCACTGGCCGAGCGGCGCAACATCATGACGATGGGCTGGCACACGGTGATGGAATTCACGCCCTCCCTCGTCGGCTGCGTCATCGCCAGCAGCAATTTCAGCTTCGGGCTGATCCGCCGGAGCCGCGAGTGCGTGATCAATCTGCCGACGACCGCGCTCACCGACATCGTGGTCGGCGTCGGCAACACGAGCGGCGCGGAGATCGACAAGTTCGCGCGATTCGGCCTGACCGCGGTGCCGGCGACGCGCGTGAAGGCGCCGCTGATCGCGGAGTGTCACGCCAGCTTCGAGTGCCGGCTCTTCGATGATGCGCTGGTCGAGCGATATAATTTCTTCATCTTCGAGGTGCTGAAGGCGCACGTTGCCCCGTCGCCGAAGCGCCCGGAAACGCTGCACTACACCGGCGACGGCGAATTCGTGCTCTCCGGCAAGGTCATCAGCCGGCGTCGATGGTTCCGTCCGGAGTTGCTCGATTCGTAACCAGGGCGGTGTCGGCGCGATCGTGTTGCGGCGACCGCGGATGCCCCAGTTCAGCTGGGACAGGCAGTCCTGCCGCGCCGTTCCGGTTACGTGCCGGGAAGCGCGCTATCCTGCCCGTTCTATGTCGTGACCCCATTCCGAGCCCCTGACACCTGCGCTGCCCCTGCCCGTGCCGGGATCGCACGTTATTGACGCGAATTAGATAGCTTCCTAATTATCAGCCATGCCATCTTCTCTTCCGCCCCAGGCCGAATTCAGCGTCACCTTGCTCCTGCTCGGCCGCGCGTGGCGCCGGCAGGTCGATCAGGCCATCGGTGATCTCGGCCTGTCGGAGGCGACGGCCTGGCCGCTGGTGCTGATCCGCCGCCTCGGCGGCGGCATCCGGCAGGGCGCGCTGGCCGAGGCGCTGGGGATCGAGGGGCCGTCCCTGGTCCGGCTGCTCGACCAGCTCTGCGCGGCCGGCTTCGTGGAGCGCCGCGACGATCCATCCGACCGGCGCGCCCGGTCGCTCTATCTGACGGCGGCCGGGGAGGCCCAGGCCGACGCGGTCGATGCCCGGCTGGACAGCGTGCGCGCCCAGTTGCTGGCCGGGGTGAGTGCCGCGGACCTCGACGCCTGCCTGCGCGTGTTCCGCACCGTCAGTCGGGCGGCCGGCGCACCGCCGCTGGCGGCGGGTGCGGACACGGACATGCCGGCATGATCCCGGGCAGCGGACGCGACTGGCTGTTCGCCGCAAAAGCCTTCGCCGCGTCGATGCTGGCGCTCGGCATCGGCTTCGCGGCGGATCTCGATCGTCCCTACTGGGCGATGGCGACCGTTTATATCACCTTCCAGCCCTTTGCCGGCCCCACGCGCGCCAAGGCGACCTATCGCCTACTCGGCACCGTGCTCGGCTCGGCGGCGGCGCTGGCCTTGGTGCCGAACCTTGTCGTGGCGCCCGTCCTGCTCAGCGTGGCGCTGGCCGGCTGGGTGGCGCTCTGCCTGACCCTGTCGCTGCTCGACCGCACGCCGCGCGGCTACGTGTTCATGCTGGCCGGCTACACCGCCGCCATCGTCGGCTTTCCCAGCGTCACCGCCCCGGATGCGATCTGGACGACCGCCATTGCCCGCACCGAGGAGATCGGGCTGGGCATCGTCTGTGCCGCCCTGGTCGCGTCGGTGGTGTTCCCGCGGCATCTCGGGCCGGACCTGAGCGCCCGCACGGAGGCCTGGCTGCGCGACGGGCGGCGCTGGGCGGTGGACGTGCTGCGCGAACGCCCCGCCGCCGGGGCGCGCGCCGATCGCGAGTTGCTGGCGGCGGATGCGGTGGAGATCGCCGCGCTGGCGACGCAGCTGGACCACGACGGCGCCGGCCATGCCGCCTCCGCGCGCGCCATCCGCGCGCTGCACGCGCGGCTGCTGATGGTGTTGCCGCTGCTGTCCTCCATCGCCGACCGGCTGGCGGCGCTGCGCCGGGCCGGTGCGCTGTCGCCGGGGATCGCCGAACTGCTCGGCGCGATTGCCGCCTGGCTGGACGCGGGACAGGGCGCCGCCGAGGCGGCCCGCTTGCGCGAGACGATTGGCCGGCTGGAATCCCAGGCCGGCGCAGGGAGCGTCTGGGACGACGTGATGCGGGCGGGGCTGCTGGCGCGGCTGCGCGAACTGGTGCTGCTGTTCCAGGACAGTGCGCGGCTGCAGGCCCATGTGCGCACCCGCCGCCCCGGCCTGCCGGCGCTGGCCGGCGGCCACGAGAACAGGGCCGCGGCCCTGCAGCATGCGGATATCGCCATGGCCGCCTATTCCGGCCTCGCCGCCGGGCTGGCGGTGCTGCTGGTGTGCGCGTTCTGGATCGCGGGCGCCTGGCCGGATGGCGCCGTGGCTGCGGAAATGGCGGCGGTCGGCGCCTGCTTCTTCGCCGCCCGGGACGATCCGGCGCCCGCCATCCTGCAGTTCCTCCGCTACACGGTGGTCACCGTGCTGGTTGACGGCGTCTACCTGTTCGCGCTGCTGCCGGGGATTGACGGGTTCGTGCTGCTGGCGGCGGCGCTTGCGCCGGTGTTCCTGGTCTATGGCGTCCTGATCGCCCGCCCCGCCACCATGCCGGTCGGCATGGCCCTGGCGGCCAACGGCGCGACGCTGCTGGCGCTGCAGGGCAGCTACAGCGCCAGCCTGCCCGGCTTCGTCAACAGCAGCCTCGCCGCCGTCACCGGCATGGCCATGGCCGCGGTGCTGACCCGGCTGATCCGCTCGGTCGGCGCCGAATGGAGCACCTGGCGGCTGGTGCGTGCCAACTGGCGCGACCTGGCGCGGGCGGCACGGCGGCGCGGCGGCGGCGACCGGGCGGCCTTTGCCGGGCTGCTGCTGGACCGGATCGGGCTGGTCGTCATGCGGCTGGGGCGCCTCGGCCCGGCGCTGGCGCCCGACACCGCGCGGCTGCAGGGCGATCTGCGCATCGGGCTCAACATCGTCGATCTGCGCCGCGCCCGTCATGGCCTGCCATCGCACGCCGTGCAGGCGATCGATGCGGCACTGGACGCGCTGGCCGGCCACTACGAGGGGCTGGCACGGCGCCACGAGCGAGACCGCCACGGCCTGCCCGGCGCGGCGCTGCTGCAGGCGGTGGATGCGGCGATTACGACGGTCGCGCTGGCACCGGGCGGCGCATTGCGGCGCGACGCCCTGCTCGGCCTCGCCGGGATCCGGCTGGGTCTTTACCCGGCGGCGGCCGCGCATCTGATGCCGCCGCTGTCGTCCTCCCTCCTTCAGGAAGCCGTGTGATGATCGGCGAAATCGACCTGAGCGGCGTGCTGGTCGCGCCGCTGCTGCTGTGGATGCTGCTGGCGTGGCTGATCACCGCCGCGCTTTCCCGCGTGCTGGCCTGGGCCGGCGTCTACCGGCTGGTCTGGCACTCCGCCCTTTTCAATCTCGCGCTCTATGTCGTCGTGCTCGGCGGCATGGTCGCGCTGGTCTCCTCAGGTATCGCGCCATGAACCAAGTCGCTGCCCGCGTCGGCCGGATGGCCGTCACCCTCGTCATGCTGCTGCTCGCCGGCGTCGTCGCGCACGGTCTGTGGGCCTACTACATGCAGGCGCCGTGGACACGCGACGGCCGCGTGCGCGCCGATGTGGTCGGCGTGGCGCCAGATGTCTCCGGGCTGGTGACGCAGGTGCTGGTGCGCGACAACGAGACGGTGCGCAAAGGCCAGCTCCTGCTGCGCATCGATCCGGCGCGCTTCGCACTCGCCCTGGAACAGGCAGAGGCCACGCTCGACGCCCGCCGCGCGACGCTGGCGGAAGCGACGCGGGAGGCGCGGCGCTATCGTGCGCTGACCAGTCTCTCCGTCAGCGACGAACGCCGCGAGCAGACCGAAACCGCCCTGCTGCAGGCCAGCGCCGCCTATCGGCAGGCGCTGGCCGATCGCGGCCTCGCGCAACTCAACCTCGACCGCACGCAGGTCGTGGCGCCGGTGGACGGCGTGATCACCAATTTCGACCTGCGGCCGGGCAACTA
Organism: Acetobacteraceae bacterium; assembly: GCA_027449745.1. GTDB lineage: Bacteria > Pseudomonadota > Alphaproteobacteria > Acetobacterales > Acetobacteraceae > JAJZVV01. The sequence continues at coordinate 6,842 of DAIDKZ010000007.1, forward strand.
TGTCGGTGCCGGCCACGCGGTGATGGCGCTGATCGACGCCGCCTCCCTGCGCGTGGAGGGGTATTTCGAGGAGACCAAGCTCGCCCGCATCCATGTCGGGGACGCGGCCTCGGTCCGTCTGCTCGGCGAGCGCGGGGTGCTGCAGGGGCATGTCGAGAGCATCGCCGGTGGCATCGCCGACCGCGAGCGGGAGGCAAACGGCAGCCTGATGGCCAGCATCAACCCGACCTTCTCCTGGGTGCGGCTGGCGCAGCGCATCCCGGTGCGGGTCCGCCTGGATCGCGTGCCGCCGGACATGCGGCTGGTTCCCGGGCGCACGGCAACGGTCTGGATCCAGGACGGCGCAGGGTCGATGGGCCGCCCTGGGCTGGTGGCCGGCCTGTCGGCGCTGCTTGGCTGAGGACTGGGGCGGAGGCCGCCTGCTCCGCCGGGGTTTCGCCTCGTGCCCGCTGGGAGCCGCCGGTCTTCTGGCTCATCTGCACTCCTTGACGGTTACGATGAGCCAGAAATCCTCCCTTCCTCAACCACCCCATTTCGTCTCATTGGTCCTGACGCCGGACAGATCGGTGCGGTGCGCATGGTGATGGCGCTCACCCGCATCACCGGAAACGCCTCCGTCGATGGTTCCGTCCGGAGTTGCTCGATTCGTAACCAGGGCGGCGGCGGCGCGATCGTGTTCACCCTCCGCGGCACCCCACGCGCGGGCCAGCGCGCGCCCGGCGAGACCAAGGAGATCGATGGCCCGGCGCGCCATGTCATCGACCGCCTCGGCCAGCGTGGCCGGTTTCAGATAGAAGGCGGGAACCGGCGGGGCGACGATGGCGCCATATTCGGTGACCGCCGCCATCGCCCGCAGATGGCCGAGATGCAGC
>DAIDKZ010000008.1 GCA_027449745.1 Acetobacteraceae bacterium
GGCGGCGCGTGACGCCGCGCTTCGTGCCGCCGCCGCCGCGCTCAGGGCCAACCGGGCGGGGATTCTCGCTGCCAACGAGGCCGATCTGGCCGGCTTCTCCGGCACCGACGCTTTCCGCGACCGGCTCACCCTGACGCCGGAGCGCATCGAGGCGATGGCGCGCGGGCTGGAGGAGATCGCTGCCCTGCCGGATCCGCTGGCGCGCGTGCTCGCCGAGTGGACGCGGCCGAACGGGCTCGTGATCCAGCGCGTTCCCCAGCCCATCGGCGTCATCGGCATGATCTACGAGAGCCGCCCCAATGTCGGCGCCGATGCCGCCGGCATCTGCCTGAAATCCGGCAACGCGGTGATCCTGCGCGGCGGTTCCGAGAGCTTCGCCAGCGCCGGGGCGATCCAGGCCGCCATCGCCGCCGGCCTCGCGGAGGCCGGATTGCCGGCCTCCTCGGTGCAGGTCGCGCCGGGGACCGACCGCGCTTACGTCGCCGCCATGCTCGCCGGGGCGGGCGCGATCGACCTCATCATTCCGCGCGGCGGCCGCGGCCTGGTCGAGCGCGTGCAGGCGGAGGCGCGGGTGCCGGTGCTGGCCCATGCCGAGGGGCTCTGCCACACCTATGTCCACGAAGCCGCCGAGCCGGCGATGGCGCGCCGCGTGCTCGCCAACGCCAAGATGCGCCGCACCGGCATCTGCGGCGCCACCGAGACCTTGCTGATCGACGCCGCGATCGCTCCCGCGCTGCTGCCGCTGCTCATCGCCGATCTCGCCGCCCTCGGCTGCGCCTTCCGCGCCGACCCCCGCGCGCGGGCCATCGTGCCGTCGCTGCCGCCGGCCGATGCGGCGGATTTCGATACCGAGTGGCTGGACGCGATCCTGTCGGTGAAAGTGGTCGATGGGCCGGACGAAGCGCTCGCCCACATCGCGCGCCACGGCAGCGAGCATACCGACGCGATCATCACCGCGGACGCGGCGGTGGCCGAGCGGTTCCTGGCCCGCCTCGACAGCGCGGTCGGGATGTGGAACGCCTCGACCCAGTTCTGCGATGGCGGTGAGTTCGGCTTCGGCGCGGAGATCGGCATCGCCACCGGGCGCGTGCACGCCCGCGGCCCGGTGGGCCCGGAGCAGTTGACGACCTTCCGCTACGTCGTCCGCGGCAGCGGGCAGATCCGGCCCTGAGCCGGCTCCGCGCGCGCGACGATCGCGGCCTGGCGGCGCCGCTGCCGCGCTTCGGCGACCGGCGGCGCATGCGCGTCGGCCTGCTCGGCGGCTCCTTCAACCCGGCGCATGACGGGCATCGCCACGTGGCGGCGATGATGCGCCGCCGGCTTCGCCTGAGCCAGGTGTGGCTGCTGGTTTCGCCGGGCAACCCGCTGAAGCCTGTGCGCGGCATGCGGCGGCTGGAGGAGCGCCTGGCTTCGGCGCGCGCCGTCGCCGATGGCCGGCGGATCCTCGCCACCGCGATCGAAGCGACGCTGGGGACGCGCTTCACGCTCGATACGCTGCGCGCGCTGCGCCGGCGCTTCCCGCGGGTGCGCTTCGTCTGGCTGATGGGGGCGGACAATCTGGTGCAGCTCCCGCGCTGGCGCGGCTGGCGGACGCTGGCGCGGCTGGTTCCCTTTGCGGTGCATCCGCGCACCACCTACAATCACGCCGCTCTGGCCGGGCAGGCGGCGCGGCTGTTGCGGCGGGGGCTACGCCCGCTGCGCGCGGCGCCCGGTCTCGCGCTGGCGCGGCCGCCGTGCTGGGTCTTCCTGCCGGCGCGCCATCACCCGGCTTCGGCGACGGCGCTGCGCGCCGCCGGCTTGGCCTGAACACGGAGAACGCCCCATCGCCCGCAAGCCCCCGATGCCGCCGCCGGACGCGCCGCCCAAGCCGCGCCGCCGTACCGTCGCTGCCGCCACCCTGCCGACCACGCCGGGTACGCCGCGCAAGAAGGCGGTCGCCGCCGGCCCGCGCGCGCCGCGCCGCAGCCGCGCCGGCGCCGTTCCCGAGACGGCCGAGCTCGACCGGCTGCAGGCGCTGATCACCGACAGCCTGGATGCCGACAAGGCCGAGACCATCGTCACCATCGACCTCGCCGGGCGCGCCGCCTTCGCTGACCGGATGATCATCGCCACCGGCCTGGCCGACCGGCAGATCACCGCCATGGCCTCGCACCTGCAGGAGAAGCTGCACCAGGCTGGCATCCGGCGGGTGCAGATCGAGGGCGCCGGCGGGTCCGACTGGGTGCTCATCGATGCCGGCGACATCGTCGTGCATCTGTTCAAGCCGGCCGCGCGCGCCCTCTACCGGCTCGAATCGATGTGGGGCGCGGAGCTCGACGAGGCCGCGCCGGACGCGTCCGAGGCCGGCTGATCGGTCACCCGATCAGAGCAGGCCGCGCCGGGCGAGATTGTCCATCAGCGCCCGCACGCCGAAGGTCCAGGGCGGCGCGGCGTCGCTGTGGGTGACGCGGTTGACGAGGGCGCCGAGCGGCGCGGCGCTGATCGTCACCACGTCGCCCGGCTTGTGGGTGAAGCCGGCCCCGCCGCGCAGCGCGGTCGGGGCGAACATGGTGCCGAGGAACAGCACGAACCCGTCCGGATACTGGTGCGTCGCGCCGATGGTCTGGCGCACCAGGTCCTCCGGGTCGCGGCTGATGCGGCGCATCGAGCTGGTGCCGTTCAGCACGAACCCGTCCTCGCCCTCCACCCGCAGCGCCACCTCGGCCGCGCGCACGTCGTCGAGGGAGAAGGTGGCGTCGAACAGGCGGACGAAGGGGCCGATCGCGGTCGAGGCGTTGTTGTCCTTCGCCTTGCCGAGCAGCAGCGCGCTGCGGCCCTCGAAATCGCGCAGATTGACGTCGTTGCCGAGGGTGGCGCCGACGATCCGGCCGGCGGAGGAGACGGCGAGCACGATTTCGGGCTCGGGGTTGTTCCAGGCCGACCGCGGATGGATGCCGATATCGGCGCCGAAGCCCACCGCCGAGAGCGGCTGCGCCTTGGTGAAGACCTCGGCGTCCGGCCCCAGCCCGACCTCGAGATATTGTGACCAGAGCCCGCGCGCGGAGAGCGCGGCGCGCAGCCGCTCCGCCTCCGCCGAGCCGGGCCGGATCTGGGAGAGATCGGCGCCGATCTCGCGCGCGAGCGCCGCGCGTGCCTGCCCGGCGGCGGCCGGATCCCCCTTCGCCTGCTCCTCGACCACGCGTTCGAGCAGGCTTTCCGCGAACGTCACCCCAGCGGCCTTGATCGCCTGCAGATCCACCGGCGCCAGCAGCCAGGGCGCGGCGGGATCACGCTGCGTCGGGTCGCTGTTGGCGAGCAGGGTCGCGGCATCGCCGAGCCGGTCGCCGAGCGCCAGCCCGTGCACGAACCCGGCGGGATCGTCGTGATCGAACAGCGCGGAGAGGGTGGCGGCGTGGTGGCTGATGTCGAACACGCCATCCCGGCGCACCACCACCACGGCCGGCCCGCCGTCGGGGCCGGGAATCCAGGCACGGCCGACTAGCGTGCCGACATAGCCGTCCGCCGGCGGCGCATAGCGGCTGATCAGGGTCTGCGTCATTGCCTGGCTTACTCCCCTCGCTGCCGATGGACGCCGCCCGTCCGGAGCCGGCTTCGCCTCGGATTGATGCGTCACAGCGGCGGCAAATGCAATTTTCCCCCAGCCGGTGCGCCGAACCGGGACGCCGCCCACGGCATCACGGGCGGCTGTTTCAGGGGGCGTGAACGCGGGCGGGAGGCTCGCCCGCGGCGTCCTGCGCCAGGGCCACTTGGTTCTGGGCCGCGTAGCGGAACCCCATGGGGTCGTCGATGTAGGGGAACGGCTCCTTCGTGCCGCCGGTTCCGATGATGCTCAATGTCCCATACCGAAGGATCCGCCCGAGAATTCCCTGGTCGACATAAAGGCCCTCCACTTGCCTGAGGAATATCTCGATAGATTTCCTGCGGATGAAGCCGGTTTTGATGATAATGCGCTTGTCCGTCACCGCGAACTCAGATGTCGCCCGCTTGATATAGAAGCCGATCAAAGAAATTATAAATAATGCCAGCAATATAATGACGATGATTCCTCTGCGTTCATTTATGTTATTTTCATTGTAGAACACAGAAACGACCAAGGCGGCGATCAAATATAAAAAGGACTGCGCATAGATCCACGCGGTGATGCGCGTCCTGTAGACGACTCGTTCTTGGGGCAGCAAGTGCGTATCCACATAACTCACGGGAGAAACCCCTTACCGGCTGCGCCCAAACGACGGGGACATGCGATCATGACGCCGGGTATCCGGCGTCGGACTGGACAGACGGGCACCGCACACCCAGAGTGATTCGCAACCTGGGCATACCAATCGTGCTTCAGCCCAGGAGATGCCCGAACCGCGCCGCCTTGGTGGCGAGATAGCGATCATTGACCCCGTTCGGCGGCACGACATGGCCCTCGCGGCCGGCGACCTCGATGCCGCAGGCGGCGAGACCGGCCACTTTGGCGGGGTTGTTCGTCAACAGCCGCACCCGCTTGATGCCGAGCCGTTCGAGCAGGGTGGCGGCGATGCGGAAGCGCCGCTCGTCCGGCTCCCAGCCGAGCGCGCGGTTCGCATCGAGCGTGTCCAGGCCGCGATCCTGCAGCGCGTAGGCGCGCAGCTTGTTCACCAGGCCGATGCCGCGGCCCTCCTGGGCGAGATAGAGCAGCACGCCGGCGCCTTCGGCCGCCATGCGGCGGATCGCGCCGCGCAGCTGCGGCCCGCAGTCGCAGCGCAGACTGCCGAGCAGGTCGCCGGTGAAGCAGGCCGAGTGCAGACGCACCAGGGGCGCGGGCCGCGCCGTCGGATCGCCGATGATGATGGCGAGATGCTCGGCGCTGCTCTCGGCTGCGCGGAAGGCGACGATTCGGGCATCCGGCGCGTCCTCGAGCGGGATCGCGGCTTCGGCCACCGGCTGCATCGCCGCCGCCAGCGCGTCCGGGTAGGCGGCGAGGTCGGTTTCATGCACCACCGGCACGCGCGGGTCCGCCACGGCCGCGGCGGCGAGCACTGCCGGCAGCAGGCGCGCGAACTTGGCGAGCGCGAGCGCGGCGGCCGCACCCTCCGGCGGCGGCTCGCGCGTCAACCCCGGCGGTATGCCCTGCGGTGCCAGCGGGTTGGCGAGACGCTGCAGATTGGCTGCCGTCAGCGCCGGCAGACGCAGCGCGGCCGGCGCCGCGACGGCATCGGCGAGCGCGGGGCCGAGCAG
>DAIDKZ010000009.1 GCA_027449745.1 Acetobacteraceae bacterium
CGAGCCGGAACGGCTCAATCAGATCGGAGGTTGCTCTAGAGAGACGCCGGTCCGCCGGTCCGCCGGGTCGCGCTCAGGCGTCCGGCGGGGCGGCGGCAATGGGGATTTCGCGGCTTTCGGCGCCGGCCTCGCCGCCGCCCATCGGCTGCTCCAGCGCCTCCTCCAGCTCCGCCTCCAGCGAGGTCGCGCGCCGCCCGCCGTGCGGGGCAATGCCGAACTGCGGCGCCACCGGCGCGGCCGGCTGCGCGGGCTGCGGCTGGCTCTGTTGCTGCGCCTGATTCATGGCGTTGATGATGCGGAAATAATGTTCCGCATGCTGGAAATAGCTCTCCGCCGTCACCCGGTCGCCGGAGCTGGTGGCGTCGCGGCCGAGCTGCAGATATTTCTCGAACAATTGCTGGGCCGTGCCGCGCAGCCGCACCTCCGGCCCGTTGCTCTCGAAAACATGGTTGCGGTTCAGCGGAATGCCGCCGCCGTGGTGGCGGATGCTGGTTCCGCCACCCGAGCCGCCACCGCTGCCGCCGCGGTGATTGCGTCCGCGCATGCGTTTGATGTTCATTCGCTTGCCGTCATTCTTTCCTGTTCGCGGCCTGCCGGTTCACGGCCTGCCAATTCGCGACCCGCTTCTGTGTGGCTGGGCTGATGGCGGTTTCCACCGGCATCCGCCGACGGCACCTTTCCGAAGCCAATGCCTCAAGCAACGTCCCGTGGTGTACTGCGCGGCGATGCCGAGACCCGCGCGCCCGTCACCGGGCTCGCGATCACCCCCGAAGCGGGGACTCCGTCGCCAGGGCGACGATTTGCTGCCGAGCGCCGGCACGCTACTCGTCTCGCACCGCGACGCCAAATGTTTTTTTGCCCAGAGCCGCTGCCGCTGGCGGATCCCCCTCCAGAATCAGCGCCCGCGGGATGCCGGCCAAATCGGCGCGCAGCGCCGGCGCGGCGAGTCCGGCCTCGCGCGCCAGCCCGGCCACCGCGTCGGCCTGCCCCTGGCCGAGTTCGAGCACGGCGACCCCGCCCGGGCCGAGCAGGCGCGGCAGGGACGCGACGATGCGCCGATAGGCATCGAGCCCGTCGGCGCCGCCATCGAGGGCGCGGCGCGGTTCGTGGCGGGCGACCTCCGGCATCAGCCCGGCGATGGCCGCCGATTCGATGTAGGGCGGATTGGCGAGCACGAGATCGAACCGCCCGGCGATGGACGCCGCCCAGTCGGCGCAGAGGAAGGCCGCCCTCGGCGCCAGGCCGAGCCGGGCGGCATTGGCCGCCGCCAGCGCCGCAGCCGCCGGCGCGAGATCGACGCCAAGGCCCCAGGCGGCGGGAAACTCGCCGAGGGCGGCGAGCAGCAGGCAGCCCGTGCCGGTGCCGAGATCGAGGATGCGCCGCACCGCGCCGCGATCGGGGCGGGCGGCGAGCGCGGCCTCGATCAGCGTCTCGGTCTCCGGGCGCGGCACCAGCGTCGCCGCCGAGACGGCGAGATCGAGGCTCCAGAACTCCCGCCGCCCGAGGATCAGCGCCAGCGGCTCGCGCGCCGCCCGGCGGGCGAGCAGGGCGGGCAGGAGAGGCGCGTCGTGCACGGTCTCGGAGCCGAGCAGAAGCGATGCGGGTTCGAGCCCCAGCGCGTGGGCGACGAGCAGCCGCGCCTCCAGCCCCGCGCTCTCGATCCGAGCCGCCGCCAGTGCCGCCCGTGCCTGCCCGATCAGCGCCCCCGTCGTGCCGCGCATTCAGGCTTCGGCACAGACGATGTAGTTCACCGCCAGATCGCGCCCCACACGCCAGCCGCCCGGCCCCGGGGTCAGACCGGCGCTGTCGGCCAGGCGCAACCCGGCGGCGGCGAGTGCGGCGGCGAGCTCGGCCGGGGTGACGAAGCGGCGCCAGTCATGCGTGCCGGCCGGCAGCAGCCGCAGCACATATTCGGCGCCGAGCTTGGCGAAGAGGAAGGCGCGACGGGTGCGGTTGAGGGTGGAGAGGAACACCAGCCCGCCGGGCTCGACCAGCCGCGCCAGCGTGGCGAGGAAGGCCGCGGCATCGGCGACATGCTCGATCACCTCCAGCGCCAGCACGACCGGAAAACGCTGCCCCTCGGCCACCAGCGCCTCCGCCGTGCCGGCGCGGTAATCGAGGTTCAGGCCGCGCCCGGCAGCGTGCGCCCGCGCGGCCTCGATCGCGGCCCCGGCGGCATCGAGGCCGAGGACGGTGTGGCCTTGGCGGGCCAGCGCCTCGGCCGCCAGCCCGGCGCCGCAGCCGAGATCGAGCACGCGCACTGGCGCGGCGCCGAAGCGGCGGCGGATGCGCGCCTCGATCCAGCCGATACGCGCCGGGTTCATCCGGTGCAGCGGGCGCATCGGCCCGGCCGGATCCCACCAGCGCGCCGCCAGCGCATCGAAGCGCGCCACCTCGGCCGCGTCGACGCTCATCGCCGTCGCATCAGCGCCCCCTTGGCCAGCGCCCTCTTGCATCGCCCGGCTCCCTCCTGCATCGGTACACGCTCAATTCGAACCACCGGCCGCGCCGCGCGCGGCGCTCGCCTCTGGAGTCCGCATGGCCCGCATCGTCATGAAGTTCGGCGGCACCTCCGTCGCCGATCTCGACCGCATCCGCAATGTCGCCGCCCGCGTCAAGCGCGAAGTGGCGGCGGGCAACGAGGTCGCGGTCGTGGTCTCGGCCATGGCCGGGGTGACGAACCAGCTCGTGGCCTGGTGCCAGGCGCTCTCGCCGCTGCACGATGCGCGCGAATACGACGCCGTGGTCGCCACCGGCGAGCAGGTGACGGCGGGGCTGCTGGCGATCGCGCTGCAGGATATCGGGGTCGAGGCGCGCTCGTGGCAGGGCTGGCAGATTCCCGTTGCCACCGACGATGCCCACGGCAAGGCGCGCATCGAGCGCATCGACGGCGAGGAACTGGTGCGCCGCATGGGCATCGGCCAGGTTGCGGTGGTGACGGGGTTCCAGGGCATCGGCCCGGACCGGCGCATCACCACGCTCGGCCGCGGCGGCTCGGATACCTCGGCGGTGGCGCTCGCCGCCGCGCTCGGCGCCGACCGCTGCGACATCTACACCGATGTCGATGGGGTCTACACAACCGACCCGCGCGTTGTTGCGAAGGCGCGCAAGCTGGCTAAGATCGCCTACGAGGAGATGCTCGAACTGGCCTCGGTCGGGGCGAAGGTGCTGCAGACGCGCAGCGTCGAGCTGGCGATGAAGCAGCGCGTGCGGGTCCAGGTCCTCTCCAGCTTCGAGGACGTGCCCGGAACGCTCATGGTTGACGAGGACGAAATCGTGGAAAAACAGCTGGTCACCGGCATCGCCTATGCGCGCGACGAGGCCAAGATCACGATGCGCCGGGTGCCGGACCGGCCCGGCGTGGCGGCGGCCATCTTCGGCCCGCTCGCCGCCGAGGGCATCAATGTCGACATGATCGTGCAGAACATCGGCGCCGACGGCACCACCGACCTCACCTTCACCGTTGGCAAGGCCGACCTCGCCCGCGCCCACGCCGCGCTCGACGCCGGGCGCGCCCAGATCGGCTATGCCGAGTACACGACCGATGCGAACGTCGCCAAGATCAGCGTCGTCGGCGTCGGCATGCGCAGCCACGCCGGCGTCGCCAACACCATGTTCCGCACGCTGGCCGAGAAGTCGATCAACATCCAGGTGATCTCGACCAGCGAGATCAAGGTCAGCGTGCTGGTCGCGGCCGACTACACCGAGCTCGCCGTGCGCGCCCTGCATACCGCCTATGGCCTCGATGCCGCCTGACATCGGACCGGTGATCCCGGACGCCGCCGCGCTTGCCGCCGCGCTCGAGGGGGCGCGGGCCTGCTTCGACGCGCTCGCCGCCCGCGGTGCGGGCTTTCTCGGCACCCGCCACGCGATCATGGGCGGGGCGATGAGCTGGGTGAGCGAGCGCCATCTCGTCTCGGCCATTTCCAATGCCGGCGGCTTCGGCGTGCTCGCCTGCGGCGCCATGGGCCCGGACCTGCTCGCCGCCGAGATTACCGCGACCCAGGCGCTGACCGAGCGTCCCTTCGGCGTCAACCTCATCACCATGCATCCCGAGCTGGAGGCGCTGATCCGCGTCTGCCGCGAGGCCAAGGTGGGCCATGTCGTGCTCGCCGGCGGCGTTCCCAGCGGCGGCGCGGTGCGGGCGGTGAAGGATGGCGGGGCGCGGCTGATCTGCTTCGCCCCCGCGCTGGTGCTGGCGAAGCGGCTGGTCCGGCTCGGCGCTGACGCGCTGGTGATCGAGGGCTCCGAGGCGGGCGGGCATATCGGCCCGGTGAGCCTCACCGTGCTGGCGCAGGAAGTGCTGCCGCATATCCGCGAAGTGCCGGTCTTCGTCGCCGGCGGGCTCGGCCGCGGCGAGGCGATCCTCGCCTACATGGAGATGGGCGCGGCCGGGGCGCAGCTCGGCACCCGCTTCGCCGCTGCCACCGAATCGATCGCCCACCCGCGCTTCAAGCAGGCCTTCATCCGCGCCGCGGCGCGCGATGCCGTGCCCTCGGTGCAGCTCGACGAGCGCTTTCCGGTGATTCCGGTGCGCGGCCTGGCGAACGAGGGCACACGGCGCTTCCTCGCGCACCAAGCCGAGACGCGCGAGCGCTTCCTCGCCGGCGCGCTGGACAAGGACGCGGCCCAGCTCGCCATCGAGCATTTCTGGGCCGGGGCGCTGCGCCGGGCCGTGATCGAGGGCGATGTCGAACAGGGCTCGGTGATGGCCGGCCAGTCGGTCGGCATGGTCAGCGCGGTGCAGCCGGTGGCCGAGATCATCGCGGAGCTGGTCGACCAGGCCGTCACCACCCTGGCCGCGCGGCGCCTCGCCTGCCAGGCGGAGCCGGCCGCGTGACCGCCGCATCGCCGCCGGGAGACTGAGCGGGTGGCGCGCCGGCTGCTGGCGCGGCTGCGCGAAACCATGGCCCGGGCGCACGCGCCGCTGGCCGAACTGGTCCGCCTGGTCGCGGCCGAGATGGTCAGCGAGGTCTGCTCCATCTACGCGCTGCGCGTCGGCGATCTGCTCGAACTCGTGGCCACGGAGGGGCTGCGCGCGGATGCGGTGGGACGCACCCGGCTGCGCGTGGGCGAGGGGCTGGTCGGGGTCTGCGCCGCGACCGGCACGGTGCTGAACCTGCCGGACGCGCAGAACCACCCCGCCTTCGCCTACCGCCCGGAGACCGGCGAGGAGCGCTTCGCCTCGCTGCTCGCCGTTCCGGTGCGCCGGGCCGGACGCACGCTCGGCGTGCTCACGGTGCAGAACCGCGCCCCGCGCCACTACACCGACGAAGAAGTCGAGGTGATGGAGACGGTGGCGATGATGCTGGCCGAGCTGCTCGCCTCCGCCGGCGCGGCCGAAGGGGCCGAGGAGGGGCTCGGCGCCACCTTGCCGCGCCGCTTCGCGGTGGCGCCGCTGGCGCCGGGGGTGGCGATCGGGGCCGTGCTGCTGCACGGCACCTGGCACGCGCCATACCGGCTCCTCGCCGACGATCCCGCCGCGGAGCTGGAGCGGCTGACCCAGGCGATGCAGAGCGTGCAGCGCGGGCTCGACGAACTGCTCACCCGGCGCGCCGCGGCGGCTGGGGCGGCGGCCGACATTCTCGAAGCCTATCGGCTGATCGCCGCCGACGCCGGCTGGATGCGCCGCGCCGGCGCGGCGGTGCGCGACGGGCTGACGGCCGAGGCGGCGGTGCACCGCGTCGTCGAGGAGATGCGCGAGAGCATGCGCCGCGTCGCCGATCCCTATCTGCGCGAGCGGCTGGCGGACCTCGAGGACCTTGCCGGGAGGGTGCTGGCGGCCCTCGGCGGCGGCCGGAATGTCGTCGCGGCCGAGGGCAGGCTGCTGATCGCCCGCCGCCTCGGGCCGGCGGATGTGCTGGACTGGCACGCCCGCGGCATCGCCGGCCTCGTCGTCGAGGAGGGCAGCACGGCCGGGCACGCCGCGATCATCGCGCGCGCGCTCGGCCTGCCCGCCGCCGGCGGGGCGCGCGGCGCGCTCGCGGCGGCGGAGGACGGCGACGTCGCCATTCTCGACGCCGACGAGGGCCATCTCCTGCTCCGCCCCGAGGCGGAGATGAAGCAGACCTATCACCGCCTGCTGGCGCAGCGGCGCGAGCAGGCAGCGGGCCTGCGCGAATTCGCCCGCCGCCCGGCGACCAGCCGCGACGGCGTGCGGGTGCGGCTGATGCTCAATGTCGGCCTGCGCCAGGAGCTCGACCAGCTCGACGCCACCGGCGCCGAGGGGATCGGCCTGTTCCGCACCGAGATCCCGATGCTGGCCGCCGGGCGCATCCTCGATGTGGCCGAGCAGGCCTCGCTCTATCGCCGCGTGCTCGACGGCGCCGGCGCCCGCCCGGTGCTGTTCCGCACGCTCGATCTCGGCGGCGACAAGCTGCTCGCCGAGACGGCGATGGCCGAGGAGCAGAACCCGGCGATGGGCTGGCGGTCGCTGCGCGTCGGGCTGGACCGGCCGGCGCTGCTGCGCCGGCAGTTGCGCGCCCTGCTGCTCGCCGCCGCCGGCCGGAAGCTGTCGGTGATGTTCCCGATGGTGGCGACGCTCTCCGAGTTCCGCGCCGCCCGCGCGCTGCTGCAGGCCGAGGCGGCACGGGTCCGCCCGGGGCCCGAGCGGCTGGATATCGGCGCCATGCTGGAAGTGCCGTCGCTGCTGTTCCAGCTCGACGCGGTGCTGTCCGAGGCGGATTTCCTCTCGGTCGGCACCAACGACCTGATGCAGTTCCTGTTCGCCGCCGACCGCGGCGCCGCCGCGCTGGCCGGCCGCTACGACCTGATCTCCCCGCCGGTCCTGGATCTGCTCGCGGATCTGCAGCGCAGGGCCGCGGCCGCCGGCACGCCGATCTCGGTCTGCGGCGAGGCGGCGGCGCGGCCGGTCGAGGCGCTGGCGCTGATCGCGCTCGGCATCGAGACGCTGTCCATGCCGGCGACCAGCGTGCTGGCGGTGAAGGCGGCGCTGGCGGCGACCGATCTCGGCGCCTTCCGCACCCTGCTCGCGGCGCTGCGCGAGCGTGCGGCCGGCGCGCCGAGCCTGCGCGAGCCTCTTCTCGCCTGGCTGCGCGAGCATGGCGTACCGATCTGAAAGCATGCGGTAACCCGCGTGCGGCTACACTGGAGCGACGTGTCGCCGCTCTGCGCGGACCGGAAGCCACGCGACGGCATGTTGGCTTGGCGGTTGGCAAACGCGCGGGACGAGGCTAAATCCGTTGCGAGGCCTCCGCGCGGGTCGGGCGCCGGCAGGGTCGAGCCGGCCTCGGCGATGACGGAGCAGGCAGGATGAGCATGCTGCACGCAAGCAGCGAGGGTTTGGCGACGAGCCAGGCGTTGATGTCGTCCCGGGAGGGGGACATGCCCGAAATCTCGATGGGTGCGAGCCGGGTCGGCGCGGACCTGCAAGCTGCCCGCGACCGGCTGGGCTGGGGCATTGCGGATGTCGCCGCCAGCCTGCGCATTCGTGCCCCCTATCTGAATGCGCTGGAGCAGGGACGGCTTGGGGATCTGCCGGGGCCGGCCTATGCCGTCGGCTTCCTGCGCACCTATGCCACCCTGCTGGGGTTGGACGCCGATGAGATGGCACGCCGCTTCCGCGCCGAGGCGGCCGAAGTGAACGGCAAGACACGGCTGCAGTTCCCGTCCCCGGTGTCCGAGCGCGGCGTTCCCGCCGGCGCGGTGGTGCTGCTCGGCCTGCTGCTGGCGATCGGCGGCTATTCCGCCTGGTATCGGCTCAGCGGCGACCGCGCCGGGCCGGAGCGGATCACGGCGCCGCCGGAGCGTCTGCTGGCCGACGATACCGCGCTGCCTGCCCCGTCGGGCCCGCCCTCGGCCACGAGCCAGGTGGGGACCGCCGTCGCTAGTACTCCCGTGGCCGGTGCTTCCGGCTCGTCGCCAGCCAATCCGTCTCCCGGCACGCCGGCGGTGGCGGCCGAAGCCTCGCCCGGGGCGCCGCCCCCTAGTCTGCCGCAGGTTTCCGCGACCTCGGCTGCCGCGGCGGTGCCGCCTCCGGCCCAGCCGGTCGCGTCGCCGGCGCTACCCGCCCCCGCGGCGCGCGTCGCCGAGTTGGTCAGCCCCGCCCAATTGTCGGCCAACCATGGCGGCGAGACGGTCGATGCGGTCGGCGAGAGTCGCATCACCCTGCGCGCGGACGCCGATGCCTGGGTTCAGGTCCGCGACCACCAGGGGCAAGTGGTCTTCAACCGCGTGCTCCGCGCCGGCGAGACCTGGCGCGTGCCGGTGCCGCCCGCCGGAGAAGCGCCGCTGCTGCTGACCACCGGCAATGCCGGGCAGACCTCGATCCTCGTCGACGGCGTCCCGGCGCCATCGGTTGGGCGCACGGGCATGGTGCGGCGTGACCTCGTGCTGGATCCCGAGCTGCTGCGTCAGGGCAAGCTGCCCGCCCAGATCGCCACCGCGCGTGCTGGCGCGCATCCGCCGGCCGCTGCCCATCCATAGGGCTCCGGTTCGCGGCGTGGTAGCAGGCGTGATACCGCCGCCGCTTGATCTCGGCGGCTCCATCGGCCACTGCCCGTCGCCCCTCACCATGGGATTCATGCCATGAACTATCGCGAGTATCAGCAGATCGTCCGCCGCCGGTCGCGTCAGATCCAGGTCGGGCCGGTGCCGGTCGGAGGTGACGCGCCGATCACGGTGCAAACCATGACCAACACCCCGACCGAGGACGTCGCGGCGACGGTGGCGCAGATTCACCGCGCCGAGCGGGCCGGAGTGGACATCGTCCGCGTCTCCTGCCCGGACCAGGCCTCGACGGCGGCGCTCAAGGACATCATCCGCCAGGTGCGGGTGCCGGTCGTCGCCGATATCCACTTCCACTACCGCCGCGCCATCGAGGCGGCGGAGGCGGGCGCGGCCTGCCTGCGCATCAACCCGGGCAATATCGGCTCGCCCGAGCGCGTGCGCGAGGTGGTGAAGGCGGCGCGCGACCATGGCTGCTCGATGCGCATCGGGGTCAATGCCGGCTCGCTGGAGAAGCATCTGCTGGAGAAATACGGCGAACCGAACCCCGAGGCACTGGTGGAATCCGCGCTCGAGCACGCGAAGATCCTGCAGGACCACGACTTCCACGAGTTCAAGATCAGCGTCAAAGCCTCCGACGTGTTCCTCGCCGTCGCCGCCTATCAGCAGCTCGCCGAGGTCTGCGACCATCCGCTGCATATCGGCATCACCGAGGCCGGCGGCCGGCGGACGGGCACGGTGAAATCGGCGATCGGCCTCGGCTCGCTGCTCTGGGCCGGCATCGGCGACACGGTCCGCGTCTCGCTCTCCGCCGAACCGGAGGAGGAGGTGCTGGTGGGCTGGGAGATTCTGAAATCCCTCGGCCTGCGCCATCGCGGCGTGCGCATCATTTCCTGCCCGTCCTGCGCGCGGCAGGGCTACGACGTGATCCGCACCGTGCAGACGCTGGAGGAGCGGCTTGCGCATATCGAAACGCCGATCACGCTCTCCATCATCGGCTGCGTCGTCAACGGGCCGGGCGAGGCGCTGATGACGGATCTCGGCGTCACCGGCGGCGGCAACGGGCGGCACATGATCTACAGCGCCGGCAAGACCGATCACACCATCGCCGGCGAGGAGATGGTCGAGCACATCGTCGCGCTGGTGGAGGCCAAGGCGGCCGAGCTCGCCGCGGCGACGCCAGCCGGGCCGGCCACGGCCAGGGCGGCGGAGTGACGCCGCTCCAGCCGATCCGCGGCACCGGCGATCTCATCGGCGAGGACAGCCGGCGGCACCGCCATGTCGTCGAGACGGCGCGCCGCATCGCCGCGACCTACGGGTTCGACGAGTGGGCGACGCCGATCTTCGAGAGTACCAGCGTGTTTTCGCGCTCGCTCGGCGAGACGTCGGACGTCGTCACCAAGGAAATGTACAGCTTCACCGATCGCGGCGGCGATGCGATCACGCTGCGGCCCGAGGGCACCGCCGGCGTCTGCCGCGCCCTGGTCTCGAACGGGCTGACGCAGTCGCTGCCGCAGCGCGTGTTCTATGCGGGGCCGATGTTCCGCTACGAGCGGCCGCAGAAAGGGCGCTACCGGCAGTTCCACCAGATCGGCATCGAGCTGATCGGGCCGGCCGAGCCGCTCGCCGATGCCGAGGTGATCGCCTGCGGCTGGTCGATCCTGCGCGCGCTCGGCATCGCCGCCGATACGATGCTGGAAATCAACACGCTCGGCGACCGCGAAAGCCGCGCCAGCTACCGCGCCGCGCTGGTCGCCTATTTCGCCGACCATGCCGCGATGCTCTCGGCCGACAGCCGCGTGCGGCTCGAGCGCAATCCGCTGCGCATCCTCGACAGCAAGGACGAGGGCGACCGGCGGCTGATCGCGCACGCGCCGGTGATCGGCGAACATCTCACCGACAGCGCGCGCCGCTTCTACGACGATGTGCGCCGCCTGCTCGACCGGTTCGGCGTGCCGTACCGGGACAATCCGCGCATTGTTCGCGGCCTCGACTATTACGATCACACCGCCTTCGAGTTCGTCACCAGCGCGCTCGGCGCGCAGGGGACCGTGCTGGCCGGTGGGCGCTATAACGGGCTGGTCGAGGAGATGGGCGGGCCGCCGACACCGGGCGTGGGCTGGGCGGCGGGCATCGAGCGCCTGTCCATGCTGCTCGAGGCTGCGCCCGCGCCGGCCGCACCGGTGGCGGTGATCCCGCTCGGCGAGGAAGCTGAGAGCGAGGCGATCGGGGTGATCGAGGCGCTGCGCCGCGCCGGCATCCGCGCCGAGATGGCCTATCGCGGCAATCTCAAGCGGCGCATGGAGCGCGCCAACAAGATCGGCGCCCGTGCCGCTGTGATCCTTGGCGAGGACGAGCTGGCCCGCGGCGTCGCGCAGGTGAAGGACCTCGCCAGCGGCACCCAGCGCGAAGTGCGGCTCGATGCGCTGGTGGCGAGCCTGGCCGAACCCGGATGAGCGTGACGGGGTCGGATCTGCTCGGGCTGCTCGGCGCGGCGGTGATCCTCGTCGCCTACGCGCTCAACCAGCTCGAACGGCTGGCCTCGAACGATTGGCGGTTCCCCGCCGTCAATTTCGCCGGCTCGGTGATGATCATGGTTTCCCTGTTCTACGCCTTCAACCTTCCCTCCGTGGTGATCGAGATTTTCTGGATGGCGATCAGCCTGTTCGGCACGGTGCGCGCGCTGCGCCGGCACGCGGCATGAGCCTGGACGCCAAGCTCGACCGCATCGTCGCCCGCGCCGAAGAACTGCGCGCAACGCTCGGCGCGCCGCTGCCGGGCGATGCGTTCGTGCGCGCCTCCAAGGAACTCTCGGATCTCGAACCGCTGGTCGCGCGCATCGGCGAGTTGCGCGCCGCCGAGCACGGGCTGGCGGAGGCGGAGGCGATGCTGGGCGACGCCGACCTGCGCGAGCTCGCCGAGGCCGAGATCGAAACCCTGCGCGCCCGCATGCCGGCGCTGCGCCACGAGATCCGCGTCGCGTTGCTGCCGAAGGATGCCGCCGACGATCGCGCCGCGATCCTCGAAGTGCGTCCCGCCGCCGGCGGCGACGAGGCGGCGCTGTTCGCGTCGCAGCTCTTCGCCATGTATCAGCACTATGCCCAGCGCCATGGCTGGCGCTTCGAGATTCTCGACTACGCGGACACCGAACTCGGCGGGCTCAAGGAGGGGATCGCCGAGATCAACGGCAAGGGCGTGTTCGCGCGGCTGAAATTCGAATCCGGCGTGCATCGCGTCCAGCGCGTGCCGGCGACCGAGGCGCAGGGGCGCATCCACACATCCACGGTCACCGTCGCGGTGCTGCCGGAGGCCGAGGAGGTGGACGTGCAGATCGACGAAGCCGAGCTGCGCATCGACGTGTTCCGCGCCTCCGGCGCCGGCGGCCAGCATGTCAACAAGACCGAGAGCGCGGTGCGCATCACCCATCTTCCCACCGGCATCGCGGTTTCGATGCAGGAGGAGAAGAGCCAGCACAAGAACCGCGCCAAGGCGCTGAAGGTGCTGCGCGCGCGGCTCTACGAGCGCCAGCGCGAGACGCTGCACGCCACCCGCGCCGCCGACCGCCGCGCCCAGGTCGGCACCGGCGACCGTTCGGAGCGCATCCGCACCTATAATTTCCCGCAGGGCCGCGTCAGCGACCATCGCATCAACCTGACGCTGTACAAGATCGACCGTGTCATGCTCGGCGAACTCGACGAGTTCATCGATGCGCTGATCGCCGAGGACGAAGCGGCGCGGCTCGCGGCGGAGGAGACCACGCCATGAAAACCCACGAAGCGGTGGTGAACGCGCAGTTCGGCGCCCAGGCCAATGCCTATCTCGTCAGCGCGGTGCATGCGAGCGGCGAGGATCTCGCGGCCATCGCCGCGCTCGCGGCCGCGCGCCGGCCGGGGGCGGCGCTCGATCTCGGCTGCGGCGGCGGCCATGTCAGCTTCGCCCTCGCCGCGCACGCCGCCTCGGTCACCGCCTACGACCTCTCCGCCGAGATGCTCGCCGTCGTCGCCGGCGCCGCGGCCGAGCGGGGACTGGCCAATGTCACGACCCGGCAAGGGGTCGCCGAGGCGCTGCCCTTCGCCGATGCCAGCTTTGATTTCGTCGCCAGCCGGTTTTCCGCCCATCACTGGCGCGATCTGCGCGCCGGGCTGCGCGAGGCGGCGCGCGTGCTGCGGCCCGGTGGCGTCGCGGTCTTCGCCGATACGGTCGCGCCGCCCGATGCGCTGCTCGACACCGCCTTGCAGGCGATCGAGCTGCTGCGCGATCCCTCGCACGTGCGTGACTATGCGCGGGCCGAGTGGGAGGCGGCGCTGGCGGCGGCCGGGCTGCGCGTGACGCGGGTGACCGCGCGGCGCCTGCCGCTCGACTTCGCCACCTGGGTGGCGCGGATGCGCACGCCGGCCGTTCAGGTTGCGGCGATCCGCGCGCTACAGGCGGCGGTTTCGGAGGAGGTGCGGCAGCACTACGAGATCGCGACGGATGGCAGCTTCGTGCTCGATACGCTGATGCTGGAGTGCACGCCCGGCTGAGCGCGGGTGATGAACCCGCCACCGAGCACGCGATCGCCGTCGTAGACCACACAGGCTTGGCCGGGTGCCGGCAGGGCAGGCGCATCGAGCCGCACCCGCGCACCCGCAGGGTCGGGAAAGACCGTGGCCGGCTGCGGCATTTCCCGCGCGCGGAGCTTCACCGTGCAGCGCAGCGGCGCCACCGGCGGCTCGATCAGCCAGTTCGGCTCGGTCAGGGAAACATCGCGCGTGTCGCCCCCCGGCGGCCCGACGACGATGCGCCGCCGGACGGGGTCGATCGCGGTGACGACCTGGCGCGTGCCGTCGGCCATTGCCGCCGCGCCGAGGCGCCTGCCCTGGCCGACGGTGTAGCCGGCGATCCCGCCGTGCCGGCCGAGCACCTGGCCATCGGCGGTGACGATCTCGCCCGGCTCGGCAGCCTCGGGGCGCAGCCGCGCCACCAGCTCGGCGTAGGAGCCGTTCGGGACGAAGCAGAGATCCTGGCTGTCCGGCTTGGCCGCCACCGGCAGGCCGAGCCGGGCGGCCTCGGCGCGCACCGCGGCCTTGTCCGCCATGGCGCCGAGTGGGAACAGGGTGCGGGCCAGTTCGGCGCGGGTGGTGGCGAAGAGGAACCAGCTCTGATCGCGCGCCTTGTCCGCGGCGCGGTGCAGCTCGGGGCCGGTGCGCGCGTCGATCCGGCGGACATAGTGGCCGGTGGCCAGCGCCTCGGCCCCGAGATCGTCGGCGAGCGCGAGCAGGTCGGCGAACTTGACGCGCTGATTGCAGCGCACGCACGGCACCGGGGTCTCGCCGGCGGCGTAGCGGTCCGCGAAATCCTCGATCACCGCGGCGCGGAACCGGGCCTCGCGGTCGAGCACGTAGTGCGGAATGCCGAGCCCGTCGGCGACGCGGCGGGCGTCGTGGATGTCCTGCCCGGCGCAGCAGGCGCCCTTCCGCCCGACGGCGGCGCCATGGTCGTAGAGCTGGAGCGTGACGCCGATGACCTCGTGCCCGGCCTCGTGCAGCAGCCCGGCGACGGTGGAACTGTCGACCCCGCCGGACATCGCCACCAGGACGCGCATGCCTATCCGCCGAGCAGGTTGCGCGTCGCCGCCGGCAGGCGCACGACGAGCCCGTCCAGCGCCTCGGTGATGACGATCTGGCAGCCGAGGCGGGAGGTTTTCTCCAGGCCGAAGGCGAGGTCCAGCATGTCCTCCTCGTCCTCGGTCGGCTTCGCCAGTTTGGCGAACCAGGCCGGATCGACGATGACGTGGCAGGTCGAGCAGGCGAGCGAGCCCTCGCAGGCGCCCTCGATGTCGACGCCGTGGCGATGGGCGATTTCGAGCACGGAGAGGCCTGCGGGTGCATCCACCTCGCGGCGCGTGCCGTCGCGTTCGATGAAGGTCATTGTCGGCATGGCGCCGAGGTAGAGGCTTCGGCCGCGGATCTCAAGGCCCGGATTCAGGCGGCGCGTCGGGCGAGGCGGGCGGCCATCGCGCCGTAGGCGTCGGCGAAGGCGGCGATGTCGGCGCCGGTCGCGTTCCAGGGCAGCGAGACGCGGATGGCGCAGCGCGCCAGCTCGCCGAGCCCCATGGCGGTGAGCACATGGCTGGCGGCGACCTTGCCCGACGAGCAGGCGGCGCCGGCGGAGACGGCGACGCCGGCGAGGTCGAGCGCGATCACCTGGGTCAGCGCGGCGACGCCGGGCAGCGCGAGGCAGGTGGTGTTGGGCAGGCGCGCGGCACCGGCGCCGAGTGCCACCGCGCCGCAC
>DAIDKZ010000010.1 GCA_027449745.1 Acetobacteraceae bacterium
TCATAGACCGGCAGCTCCTCCTCGCGGCGGATGCGCAGGGCCTCGTCGAGCGCGCCGCGGGCCTCAAGGATGTCGGCGATCTTGCCCATCGTCACCGCTCGGGAGCGCACGTCGCCGAGGCGGTCATAGACCGGCAGCTCCTCCTCGCGGCGGATGCGCAGGGCCTCGTCGAGCGCGCCGCGGGCCTGGAGGATGTCGGCAACCCGGCCCATGGCGATCGCGCGGGAGCGCTCGTCCGTCGCTGTCGCAGCCGCCGCCTGATAGGCCGATTCCGCTTCGGCGACCCGACCGAGGCTAACGGCGAGGTCGCCCATCTCGAGAGCAAACCCGACCCGCATGTCCTCGGGTATGTCAGGCTCCAGCAGGGTCCGGCGCAGGAAGTCGATTCGCGCTGCCCGTTCGTCTCGCGTGCGGTCGTCGATATTCCTTATGTCGGGTTCGCGTATGGTCAGCCGCTGTGGCGCCGTGGTGAACGTGATGACGGCCGTGCGCCAGGCCCAGAGATCGATCGCAACCCTGGCCAGATCCGCGATGGCGTCTTCGTCGAGCCATAGGAGCAGACTTGCCCTGACCTCATGCGCGACGGCATCGCGCCGGATGTTGAACGCTTCCCACCTTTGGGTATCGAACCAGGAGGGACCACCGGTCACGTGGATCGCAGCGTTTGTTTCGGCGCGTTGCGTCAACGCTTGCTCGACGGCGGCGAAATCCGGGTGGTCCTCGGCGCTCAGCTTCAGTCGTGCCGCGCGACCGCCGGAAACATACAGGAGCTCGTCCAGGTCCTCGATGAGCCGTTCGCGCAGGTTTTCGTCACGGCAATCCAATATCAGAAGCTGGAACTTGTGCGGACGCGCCAGGACCAGCTTGGCGAGGCGCGCGAAGCCTTGCTGGCAATCAGGCGGCAAGGCGGGGCTCGTGCCCCGCACGACGTTGACGAACTGCGCTCGGCCCGCTTCGGTCACGTTTCCGTAGCCACGGCAGCCACCGCGCGCCGATAGCCCTCGAGGGTCCGTATCACCGGATGGCTGCGCCGCCAGGTGCCGTCGTTGTACTCCAGCAGAGCTAGGCAATAGAGCAGGCGCCGGATACTTTCGTCATTCCCGACATCCAGCGGATTGCGGTCGATCTGGACCAGGTGTGTGTAGTCGTCCGGCTGGAGGAGACGCCGATACTCGCTTGCGAGCTGGGCGACGGACCGCTCAACGACTCCCGCGTCGATCCGAGCTTCCGCGAACTCGCAACAGAGCTGGAGGAGGCGCAGCAACTCGCGCGGATGACCGCCGCTGCTCTCAATCAACCGCTCTATCTCCTGTTCGCCGTCGAACAAGGATCGATCGGCGCGCTTGAGGAGGATTTCGCGCATCGCGCGCCATCCGGGCTCGCACCGTTTGCCTTGCGCATCCTGCAGCTTGACCATCGGCAGCACGAGGTCGGCATCGAGCCGCCCGACCAGGGCATCCTCGTATTTCAGTGCGATCGGTGCCGTGTAGATTGCAAGGGTATTGACGGTCAGAAGCAGCTCTGTGTCCTCGGCGAACAGGCGTCGCCGATCCTCCGAGCGGAGTTTGTCTGTGCCGTCGATCACGAACAGCACACGAACCGGCGATTTTCTTTTCTTCTTTACAGAATCTTCTGCACTGAGGATAAGCCGATTGAACGCGTCGGCCAATTGCGTGAATGTGTTGCGGATGACTCGCCGCAATTCCTCCTTGTAGGTCACGTTTGCTTTGAAAGCCAAGCTGAATTTCGCGAACAGCTTGGCGAGCAGCGGTACGCCGGCGGTAAGCTCGCCGCCGGCCTTGACCTCGGACGCGAACTCTTCGAGTTCCTGCCGCGTGGCAACCTTCTCCGCGAACCACGTCTCGAGCTCTTTGACGCCGTCGCGGCGCAATGCGATGCCTTCCCGCGTCAGGGTTTCGAGAAGAGCATGCGCCATCGCCATCAACAGGTCTGCGTACTGAAGATTGTTCCGGTCCAGGATGCCAGGGACATCGACCTCGACCGGCAAAAAATGCCCGCTGTCCTTGAGGTGCGCTGCATACGCTTTCAATTCCGTGGTCTTGCCGGTGCCGACATGGCCAAAGAAGAGAATATGCTTTTGCGCTGGCGGCAGGAAGCGTCCTGAATCCATCAGGAATCCCAGCTTGCGCGCCAGCCGGTCGAGCGTTTTTTGGCTGCCACGCGCCTCACGGGTGTCAACACGACGAGGATCGTCCGGTTCGAGTGCTTCCTCGAACTCGATGCGCTGAAGCACTTCAAGAATGTCGCTCGGCGGCTGATATTTGGGCATGAACTTACAATCCAGGTGGGCCGTTTTCGTAGTTTAGGCAGGTCTGTCCAAGAGAGCTATCGACCGGTCCCGCCAGTCCCGAGACCGCCGCGCATCGTGCGCGTCGGCCGCAACAATCTGGCCCATACCCTGGCATTAACGCCATTGAAGACGTTATAGTTTATCAGGGAGCGATGGGGTGAGCAACGGAAGAGCGGGCCGGTGGCTTCCGGCTGGCCGGGCGCCGGCGCTTGCTCTCTACCCAGCCCCCAGAATCCCACCCCTATCCGTCAGTCCTGATCCCCACCAGCAGCACCCTGTCCTGAGTCCTGTAGCTGCCCTCGGTCATCTCGTGGATCACGTTCCCCATCCAGTCGAACTGCTCGACGACGACGCCGAACCCGAGCTGGCGCAGCAGGTCGATCAGATATTCCTTCTGGACCCAGAAGGAGCGGTTGTTGCTCCACGAGGCCCATTTGGCCTGGTCGAGCTGCTCCGGCGTGAGCTCGCCATATTCCGGATACCAGCGGCCCTTCAGCCCCTCGTTCTCGGTGAGCTCGGAGAGTCCGTAGAGCTGGACCGCCTCGCTTGGCTCCGCCCGCGCGACATGGGTCTGCAGGAACAGCACTTTCCGGCACACCTTGGCGAGATCGGTGAGGAACCGGCGCGGGTGATCCAGGTGGTAGAGCAGGCCGTTGACGAACGCCACGTCGAACGGGCCGTGATTGGCGATGTTGTTGGCGTCGTCGCGGATGAAGTCCAGCCATGGCAGATCGAGCCTGGACTTCACAAAGAGGCAGTTGCGGAAATTGCTCTCGCGCACCTCGATGCCGGTGGCGCGCAAGCCGAGGCGGGCGAATGCGCTGGTGAAACCGCCTTCGAGGCACCCGATATCGACGAGGCTGCGACCATAGAGCCCGGACGGGAACACCACCCCGAGGGTCCGTGCGACGGAATGGACCAGTGGATGCTGGTCCATCGTCTGGCCCATCTCGGGCAGCGTCTCGCTGCCGTCGTCGAGGCGGACATTGTGCGCGGTGAAAGTCCCGCCAGAGACAGGCGGCCTGGGCACAACTGGGGGTTCTGGCTGAGTGCGTCGCGTCGTTGAATCCTGTTGGCCAGCGGCACCGGTACGCGCCGGCCAGAATCGTCCTGTGCGCCGGGCAAGCGCATGAACGAACCCTGTCGGGCTGCGCATGGATCTGCGAGCAGACTCCGCGTCAGTCGCATCGCTAGGCCCGGCGTCACGCGCGGTGATGACGCCAGGCGCGGCCTGCGTCACGTCGGGCGCTGCGATGGCGGGTATGGCAGGGATCTCTGGCGCGGATTGCGGACGGCTGGACTCGCGGGAACCTGCCATTGCGCGAGCGTGGGCGATCGACTCGCCGATCATTTCACTGTCCTCGGCACCGGCAGCCACCAACCGCACTGAAAATTCCAGAGAATCTGGCTCAGTTGGATAAAAATCGGCGATTCGAAACGGGAAAAAGCCAAGCACGTTGAGCTGATCAGCCAGATCGAGGAACGAGAGCGGCGTGAACACCCAACAATGAACGTCAACATATCTCTGGTGTGCCTGCAAATCCCGAACAAAGGCGGTGGCGTCCGTGAGCCGTTCGCGGATGAGCGGCTGCCAGTCGCGCGCTAGCAAGTCTTCCTGCCAAGCGACCCGCGCGTCGACCTCAACCGACATGACTAGGCATTCGAAAATGGTCTCGATTGGAGGCTGGCGATCGCCGCGCAGCCAAGCGGCGACGACCTTTGCAATGGTCGTCTCCCGACGCAGAAGATCGAACGTGTAGCGCCGATCGGGAACGATGAGGCCGAGGGTACCGCCCGGACGCAGGACGCCCCGAATGTCGGCGAGCCACGCTACTAGATCAGGGACATGCTCGATGACATGTGATGCAATTACGTAGTCCACTGGTTCGCCGACGGCCTCGATGAGCGGTCGCCCACCCCAGACAATGTCAACATCGACGATGCTGCTCGGATCGATATTGGGGCTCGTGCGGTTGGCACGCACAATCTCGGTGTCGGCGTAGTCCACGTACTGGATCCAACCCTCGCTCTTACGCACCAGCGGAGCGTTCAGGGCGCCGATCTCAAGGCCTCTCGATGAGGCGATCACTACATCGCCGAGTAGGCGCTCGCGCCGGCTCATGGTCGGCTTCCTTCTTTGTGCCTCGGTCTTTGGCCGCGTATCGTCAACGCGGGCCGCGACGCGTTGGGGTGCCCTCCAGCAGCCGGGCAGGCAGGCGGGGCGCTTCGCGATGGACCGTCATCGTGCGTCAGTTCCTTGGCGGGGCGCGCTCGCGGCGCGGGATCAGGGCGCGCGCGGGATGGTGACGCCGACCATGTCGCCCTCGCGCACCAGGGCGGCGAGCGCGGGCTCGTCCCAGCCCTCGGTGCCATCGGGGCGGCGGGGCAGCACCATCCAGCGGTAGTCGGCGGTGGAATCGACGACGCGGATGCGCGTGCCCTCGGGCAGCACCGTGCCCCATTCGGCCAGCACGCCGCGCGGGTCGCGCACGGCGCGGGCGCGGTAGGCGACGGATTTGTACCAGAAGGGCGGGTAGCCGAGCACGGCGCGCGGATAGCAGCTGCACAGCGTGCAGACGACGAGATGGTGCAGCCCGGGGGCGTTCTCCAGCACGCCGAGCGGCGGCGCGCCGCGCATCATGATGCCGAACTCCTCCGCCGCGCGCGTGCCGTCGGCGAGCAGCCGGGCGCGGAACGCGGCGTCGGTCCAGGCGCGCGCCACCATCGCCGCGCCCTGCGCCGGGCTCGCCTGGTCGGTGGCGGCGATGCGCTCGGCGATCTCCGCGGCGCTGACCAGGTTCTTCGCCGCCAAGAGGCCGCGCAGCGCGGCGAGCAGACGGTCGTTCTCCAGGCCCGAAAGGTTCATGCCGCCTCCAGCGCTCATGCGGTTTCCAGCCAGGAGCCGAAAATCTCCACCACCACCTCGTCGCCGGGCGCCGCTTCCGGCCACAGCGCGCGCTGGTCGAAGCGGACGTGATAGAGCGGCAGGATCGGCGCGTGCCGGGCGAAGGCGAGGTCCTCGGGGTTGGCGAACCGGCCCAGCGGGCGCAGCACCGTGCCCTCGCGGCCGCGCACATAGTGCGGCGTGCGGATATGCGCCGGGCCGCGCTGCTCGGGCCAGTCCAGCCGCACGCGCACGCGCGCGCCGGCGGCAAAGAGGGGGGGCGCGGCGCCGCTCATGTCTCGGCCGCCAGGGCCGCTTCGAGCTCGGCCGCGCCGATGACGCGCTTTTCCAGCAGGATCGCGGTGATGGAGCGCAGCCAGCGCTGGTAGTAGCCGAGGCGCAGATACTCGGCCTCCGGAATGGCCTCGATGCCGCGGCGCAGCTCGTCCACGGTCATGATGCCCTTCTGGCCGAGCACCTGGCGCAGCCCGTCCACCTCGCGGTCGAAATCGGTCAGGCTGTGCGCGCTGGTATCGACCGGCTCGCAGAGATACTGGGCGACGCCGCCGAGGTCGTGATGCGCGCGCGGCCGGGTCGTGTCGTCCTCTGCCATCAGTTCACCGCCTCCCCCGCGGCGCTGCCCCAGAACTCGGAGCGCCTGAGGAAGCCACGATACTCCTTCACCTGCACCTGGCACCAGTCCGAGGCAGGGTCGCAATGCAGGAGCTGGCCGACCACCCCGGGCTGCAGCCGCGCCACCGGCGCCGCGGTCTCGGCGGCGGCGGCGCGCAGCGTGCGCTCGGCGCCGGTGATGAGCAGGCCGCGCCGGCCGGTGAGGGTCGCCTGATGGACCCAGCCCTTGACGCCGTCCGCATCCTCGATGAGGCGCCAGACCTCGAACTCGCGCTCGATCTTCACCGGCAGGTTGCGCCGCTTGTAGACCCAGGCGATCGGGTAGCGCGTGCCCGGGCCGGCGCGGAGATTGACCTCGTCGGAGCGGAGCGCGGCGAAGCGCGGCAGCGGCAGGCCCGTGGCGCTGCCCTTGTCCGGCTCCGCCGGCTTCACCGGCTCCGGCGCCGCGGCCGCAACCGGCGGCTTCGCCACCGCCTGCACGGATGGGGCCTGGGCCGGTGTCGGCTTGGCGGGTGTCGGCGGAACCGGGGTGGCCTTGGCCGGTATGGCCCGGATGGGTGCGGTTTGGGCGGGCGCGGTCTTGGCCGCGTGGGGCGGGGCGGTCGCCGGCGCCACGCGCTACGGCCGCTTGCCGGCGCCGACCACCGGCACATGCCCCGCCGGCGCCTTCGGCTTGGCGTGGGCCGGCACCGCCTTGTGCTCTGTCTTCTTCTCGCCGGTCTTCTTCTCGCCGGTCTTCTTCTCGCCGGTCTTCTT
>DAIDKZ010000011.1 GCA_027449745.1 Acetobacteraceae bacterium
CGCCTTCGCCACCGCCAGCGACTGCGAGCCGCCGCTTTATCTCTGGCAACGCGAGGGCGCCGGGTTCGCCGCCAGGCTGCGCGGGATGTACGCCATCGCCCTGCATGACCGCGCCGCCCGCCAGCTCGCCCTGGCGCGCGACCCGTTCGGCATCAAGCCGCTCTACATCGCTCACACCGAGGCCGGCCTCGCCTTCGCCTCCGAGCCGCGCGCCCTGCTCGCCGCCGGCTTCGCCCGCCGCGCCGTCCATGCGCCGGCCCGCGACGAGTTGCTGCAGCTGCAGTTCACCACCGGCGCGGCGACGATCTTCCCCGGCATCCAGCGCGTGCTGCCGGGCGAGACGCTGGTCTGCGCCGAGGGCCGCGTGCTCGAACGCCACCGCCTCGCCGCCCTGCCCGAGGGCGCGCCGGAGGCGATCGAGGAGGAGGCTGCGCTGGCGCGGCTCGACGCGGCGCTGGAGGAGAGCGTCGCGCTGCACCAGCAGAGCGACGTGCCCTATGGCATGTTCCTCTCCGGCGGCATCGACAGCACCGCCATCCTGGCGATGATGGCGCGCCTCAATGCCACCCGCGTGCTGGCCTTCACCGCCGGGTTCGACGCCGAGGGCACCGCCGACGAGCGCGAGGCCGCCGCCGCCGCCGCCAAGGCCGCCGGGGCACAGCACGAGGCGATCGCGATCACCGAGGCCATGGTCTGGCGCCACCTGCCCGCGATCGTCGCGGCGATGGACGATCCCGCCGCCGACTACGCCATCATCCCCACCTGGTTCCTCGCCCGCCATGCGCGCCAGGCGGTGAAAGTGGTGCTGTCCGGCGAGGGTGGGGACGAGATGTTCGCCGGCTACGGCCGCTATCGCAGCGCCATGCGGCCGTGGTGGCGAGGCGGGCGGGTGATGCGCGGGCGCGGCATATTCGACGGGCTGGACGTGCTCCGCCACCCCTCGCCCGGCTGGCGCGACGGCATCGCAGCGGCCGAGGCGGCGGCGCAGACACCGGGACGGACCCGGCTGATGACGGCGCAGGCGGCGGACTGCGCCGACTGGCTGGCGCATGACCTGCTGCTCAAGCTCGACCGCTGCCTGATGGCGCACGGCGTCGAGGGCCGCACGCCGTTTCTCGACCCCGGCGTGGCGGCGGCCGCGTTCCGCCTGCCCGATGCGATGAAGGTGCGTGGCGGGCGGGGCAAATGGCTGCTGCGCCAGTGGCTCGCCCGGCATTTTCCCGCCGCGCGGCCGTTCGCCCCGAAGCAGGGGTTCGACGTGCCGGTGGGAGCCTGGATCGCGCGCCAGGGCGCCCGGCTCGGCCCGCTCGTCGCCGCCGAGCCGGGCGTGGCCGAAATCGCCGACCCGTCCCGCGTCGCCGCTCTGTTCCGCTCAGCCGGCGGCAAGCGCGAGGGCAAGGCGGCCTGGACGCTGCTGTTCTACGCCCTCTGGCATCGCGCCCATATTCTCGGGCTGGCCCCGGAGGGGGATGTGTTCGAGGCGCTGACCACCGCGCGGGAGGAGGGACCAACGCCGTGACCCAGAATTTCGACCTGTTGATCAAAAACGGCACCTGCATCCTGCCCTGGGGGCCGGAAGCGGCGGACATCGGCATCCGCAACGGCCGCATCGCCGCCATCGGCGCGCTCGCCGGCGCCGCGGCGGAGAGCCGCATCGACGCCGCCGGCCTGCACGTGCTGCCGGGTCTCATCGACCCGCATGTGCATCTGCGCGACCCCGGCAATCCGGCGGTCGAGAGCATCGCCACCGGCACCCGCGCGGCCGTGCTCGGCGGCATCACCACCGTGTTCGACATGCCGAACACCACCCCGCCGCTGACCGACGCGGCCGGGCTCGCCGCCAAGCAGGCACACGCCGCCGCCACCGCTCATTGCGACATCGGCCTCTATGTCGGCGCCACCAAGCAGAACATCGCCGAACTCGCGGCGCTCGAACTCGGCGACGGCGTCTGCGCGATCAAGCTCTTCGCCGGCAGCTCCACCGGCACGCTGCTGGTCGAGGACGACGAGAACATCGAGCGCGTGATGCGGAGCGGGCGGCGGCGCATCGCCTACCACGCCGAGGACGAATACCGGCTGCAGGCCCGGCGCAGCCTGTTCAAGGCCGACGATCCCTACGCCTCGCACATGCTCTGGCGCGACCCGGAGACCGCGCTGCTCGGCACCCGGCGCATCCTCGCACTCGCCCACAAGACCGGGCGGCCGGCCCATATCCTGCACGTCTCGACCGCCGAGGAGCTGGAGTACGTCAAGGATCACAAGGACATCGTCACCATCGAGATGCTCGCCAACCATCTCACGCAGGTGGCGCCCGAGTGCTATGAGCGGCTCGGCGGCTATGCGGTGATGAACCCGCCGCTGCGCGACAAGCACCATGTCGAGGCCGGCTGGCGGGCGGTCAACGACGGCACCGTCGACACGCTCGGCTCGGACCACGCGCCGCATCCACGGGCGGCGAAGGAGCGGCCCTGGCCCTCCTGCTCCTCCGGCCTGACCGGGGTGCAGACCCTGGTTCCGGTGATGCTGGACCATGTGCATGCCGGCCGGCTGACGCTGACCCGCCTGGTCGATCTGCTCGCCGCCGGGCCGGCGCGCGTCTATGGCCTGGTGAACAAGGGCCGCCTCGCCACCGGCTATGACGCCGATTTCACCCTCGTCGATCTCAAGCGCCGTGCCCGCATCGAGAATGCCCGCATCGCCTCGCCCTGCGGCTGGACCCCGTTCGATGGCATGATGGTGACCGGCTGGCCCGCCGCCACCATCGTGCGCGGCCGGGTGGTGATGCGCGAGGACGAGGTGCTGGGCGAGCCCGGAGGCCGGCTGGCCCGCTTCCGCTAGCGGGTTTCGATCGGCGAGCCTTTGCGTGCGCCGCCGGGGCGGCTAGAAGGACCCAGCCCAGCGAGGAGGAGTGCGCCAGCGATGGCCGTGAACAAAGTCTATCCGGATGCGACCGCCGCCCTCTCGGGGCTGCTGCGCGACGACATGACCATCATGTCCGGCGGTTTCGGCCTTTGCGGCATCCCCGCCGCGCTGATCGAGGCGATCCGCGCCTCCGGCGTGAAGGGCCTCACCGTGATCTCGAACAATGCCGGAATCGACGATGCCGGGCTCGGCATCCTGCTCCAGACACGGCAGATCCGGAAAATGATCAGCTCCTATGTCGGCGAGAACGCCACCTTCGCGCGGCAATATCTGGCCAAGGAGCTGGAGATCGAATTCAACCCGCAGGGCACGCTGGCCGAGCGCATCCGCGCCGGCGGCGCCGGCGTGCCGGCCTTCTTCACCCCCACCGGGGCCGGCACGCTGATCGCCGAGGGCAAGGAGACGCGCGAGTTCGACGGACGCACCTACGTGATGGAGCGCGCTCTGTTCGCGGATCTCGCCATCATCCATGCCTGGAAGGGCGACACCGAAGGCAACCTGATCTACCGGCTGACGGCGCGCAACTTCAACCCGGTGATGGCCACGGCGGCGAAGGTGACGGTGGCGGAGGTCGAGGAGCTGGTCGAACCCGGCGAGATCGACGCCGATGCCATCGTCACGCCCGGCATTTTCGTCAAGCGCATGGTGAAGCTCGGCCATGTCGAGAAGCGCATCGAGCAGCGCACCGTCTATCCCCGCGCCTGAGGAGAAGAAGAATGGCCTGGACCCGCGACCAGATGGCCGCCCGCGCCGCCCGCGAACTGCGCGACGGATTCTACGTCAATCTCGGCATCGGCATCCCGACGCTGGTGGCGAACCACATCCCCGAGGGCATGTCCATCCAGCTGCACAGCGAGAACGGCATGCTCGGCATCGGCCCCTTTCCCTTCGAGGGCGAGGAGGATGCGGACCTGATCAATGCCGGCAAGCAGACCGTGACCAAGCTGCCGACGACGAGCTTCTTCGACAGCGCCACATCCTTCGCCATGGTGCGTGGCGGGCACATCGACATCTCCATCCTCGGCGCGCTGCAGGTGGCGGAGAATGGCGACCTCGCCAACTGGATGATCCCCGGCAAGATGGTGAAGGGCATGGGCGGGGCGATGGACCTGGTCTTCGGCGTGCCGCGGGTGGTGATCCTGATGGAGCACACCGCCAAGGGTGAGCCGAAAATCCTCCATCGCTGCAACCTGCCGCTGACCGGGGCGGGAGTGGTTAACCTGATCGTCACGGATCTCGGCGTGTTCGAGGTAGATCACCCAGGCAAGCCGGGCCTGACGCTGATCGATCTCGCGCCGGAGGTGACGCTGGACGAGATCCGCGCCAAGACCGAAGCGGATTTCCGCGTCCATCCGCAGCTCGCCGCCTGACGACCCGGCACGATGGCCCCCTCCGCGCAGGCGCTGATCGCCGCGTATTACGCCGCCTTCAATGCCGGCGAGGCCGCGTCGATGCTTGCGCTGCTCACCGAGGATGTCGTCCACGACATCAACCAGGGCGCGCGCGAGGTCGGCCGGGGCCGGTTCGCCGCCTTCCTCGACCATATGAACCGCTGCTACCGCGAGCGGCTCGAAGACATCGTCATCATGACGACGCCGGACGGGGCACGGGGCGCGGCGGAATTCACCGTGCACGGCGAATATCTCGTCACCGATGCCGGCCTGCCGGAGGCCCGGGGGCAGCACTATGTGCTTCCCGCCGGCGCCTTCTTCGCGTTTCGCGACGGCCGCATCGCACGGGTGTCGAACACCTACAACCTGCAGGATTGGCTCGCCCAGGTCGGGGCCGAGCGATGAAAGCAAAGGACTGACAGCGAAGGACCGCGCCATGAATACCGCCCCGCCGCGCCCGTCCGGCTTCCTCTATGCGCCAATGTTCCCGCTTGCCGAAGCGGCGACGCCCTGGCGCAAGCTCGATCTCGGCGGCGTCTCGACGCTCTCCTGCGAGGGCCGCACCATTCTGCGCATTCAGCCCGAGACGCTGAGCGAACTCGCGGTGCGCGCCTTCCACGACATTTCCCACCTGCTGCGCCCCGGCCACCTGGCCCAGCTGCGGGCCATTCTCGACGACCCCGAGGCCTCCGCCAACGACCGGTTCGTTGCCCTGGATCTGCTGAAGAACGCCAACATCGCCGCCGGCGGCGTGCTGCCGATGTGCCAGGACACCGGCACCGCCATCGTTTTCGGCAAGAAGGGCCAGCGCGTCTGGGTGGAGGGGGATGAGGAGGAGGCGCTCGCCTACGGGGTGCATCGCACCTACACTGAGACCAATCTGCGTTACTCGCAGATGGCGCCGCTCTCGATGTTCGAAGAGGTCAACACGGGCAACAACCTGCCCCTGCAATGCGACATCATGGCCGTGCCCGGCGAGCACCACGCCGACGAGCTGCATCTGCTGTTCATCGCCAAGGGCGGCGGCTCGGCCAACAAGAGCTTCCTCTATCAGGAAACCCGCGCGGTCCTGAACCCCGAGCGGCTGGCGCAATTCATCGAGACCAAGATCAAGACCCTCGGCACCGCCGCCTGCCCGCCCTATCACCTCGCCATCGTCATCGGCGGCACCAGCGCCGAGCTCACGCTGAAGACGGTGAAGCTCGCCTCCTGCCGCTTCCTCGATACGCTGCCGACCAGCGGCTCGAAGGCCGGTCATGCCTTTCGCGATCTCGACATGGAGCGCCAGGTTCTGGAGATCTCGCGCCGCACCGGCATCGGCGCGCAATTCGGCGGCAAGTATTTCTGCCACGACGTGCGGGTGATCCGCCTGCCGCGCCACGGCGCCTCGCTGCCGGTCGGCATCGGCGTCTCCTGCAGCGCCGACCGCCAGGTGCTGGCGAAGATCACGCCCGAGGGCGTGTTCCTGGAGGCGCTGGAGACGGACCCCGCGAAATACCTGCCCGAGATCACCGATGACGCGCTCGGCGGCGACGTCGTGCGCGTCGATCTGAACCGGCCCATGAGCGAGATCCGCGCCGAACTCTCGCGTCATCCGGTGAAGACGCGGCTCGCGCTCACCGGCACGCTCGTCGTCGCGCGCGACATCGCGCACGCCAAGCTGAAGGAACGGCTCGATCGCGGCGAGGAGCTGCCCGCCTATTTCCGCAACCATCCGGTCTATTACGCCGGCCCGGCCAAGACGCCACAGGGTTTCGCCACCGGCAGTTTCGGCCCGACGACGGCGGGGAGGATGGACAGCTACGTCGCCGAGTTCCAGAAGCATGGCGGCAGCATGGTGATGCTGGCCAAGGGCAACCGCTCGCGCGCGGTGCGCGATGCGTGCAAGACCTATGGCGGCTTCTATCTCGGCAGTGTCGGCGGCGCCGCGGCGCGGCTGGCGCAGGACTGCATCCGCAAGGTCGAGGTGCTGGAATATCCCGAGCTCGGCATGGAAGCGGTGTGGCGTATCGAGGTCGAGGATTTTCCCGCGTTCATCGTCATCGACGACAAGGGCGGCGATTTCTTCGAGGGGCTGGAGTGATGCGCTTTACCGTCGATCGCATCGATCATGTCGTCCTGACCTGCGGCGATCTCGACGTGACGGCCTCGTGGTATCAGCGCGTTCTGGGCATGGAGCGCGAGGAATTCGGCCCCGAGCGGCGCACGGCGCTGAAATTCGGCGGCCAGAAGCTCAACCTTCATCAGCGCGGACGCGAATTCAAGCCCAACGCGCCCGCCGCCGCGCCGGGAACGATCGATATCTGCTTCGTCACATCGGTCGGACCGGAGGATGTCGTGACGCATCTTCGCGAGTGCGGTGTCGGCATCGTCGAGG
This sequence comes from Acetobacteraceae bacterium, assembly GCA_027449745.1. Taxonomy (GTDB): domain Bacteria; phylum Pseudomonadota; class Alphaproteobacteria; order Acetobacterales; family Acetobacteraceae; genus JAJZVV01. The sequence goes on from DAIDKZ010000011.1 coordinate 6,691, forward strand.
GGCCGGTGCGCAAGACCGGCGCGCTCGGGCCGATGATGTCGGTCTATTGCCGCGATCCGGACGGCAATCTGGTCGAGGTCGCGAGCTATCTCGAAGGCTGACGCGCCTTCGCGGCCGGACCAGTGGATCAGGGACCGCGTGCAGCTCGACGATTTCGACTTCGACCTGCCGCCCGAGCGGATCGCGCAGACGCCGGCGCGTCCGCGCGACGCGGCGCGGTTGCTCGAGGTGACGCCGGCCGCGCTGCTCGACCGCCATGTGCGCGATCTGCCTGACCGGCTCCGCCCGGGCGACGTGCTGGTGGCCAACGACACGAAGGTGATCCCGGCGCAGCTCGCCGCCCGGCGCGGCGCCGCCCGCATCGGCATCACGCTCGACCGACCGCTCGCCGATGGCTCCTGGCATGCGCTCGCGCGCAATGCCCGCCGGCTGCGTCCAGGCGACGTGCTAACGATCGAGGGGACGGCCGATCTCTCCGCCACGGTCGCGGCGCGCGCGTCCGACGGCGGCGTGACGCTACGCTTCAACCGCGAGGGCGCTGGCTTTGCCGAGGCGCTGTCGGCCGCGGGCGCGCTCGCCCTGCCGCCCTATATCCGCCGCCCGGCCGGCCCGCTCGGCGCCGACGCGGCTGATTACCAGACCATCTTCGCCCGCAGCGAGGGCGCCGTGGCCGCGCCCACGGCCGGGCTGCATTTCACCGAGGCCCTGCTCGGCGCGCTCGCCGCGCGCGGGGTGCAGCGCGTGATGGTGACGCTGCATGTCGGTCCCGGGACGTTCCTGCCCTTGCGCGACGCCGACATCGCCCGCCATCGGCTGCATCCGGAGCGCGGCGAGATCGGTGCCGCCGCGGCCGCGGCGATCAACGCGGCACGGGCTGCCGGCGGGCGCATCGTCGCGGTCGGCACCACCACGCTTCGGCTCCTGGAAAGCGCCGCCGACGCGGACGGGCACCTCGCCCCGTTCGCCGGCGAGACGGAGATTTTCATCCAGCCGGGTGACCGGTTCCGCATCGTCGACATGCTGATGACGAATTTCCACCTGCCCCGCTCCAGCCTGTTCATGCTGGTCGCCGCCTTCGCCGGCACCGCGCGGATGCGGGCGGCCTACGCCCACGCGATCGCAGCCGGATATCGGTTCTATTCCTACGGCGATGCCAGCTTGCTGCATCGCGCCGACGCCGCGCCATGACGCTCCGCTTCACGCTGCAGGCGCAGGACGGGGCGGCACGGGCGGGGCATCTGCACACCGCGCATGGCGAGGCCGAGACGCCCCTGTTCATGCCGGTCGGCACCCTCGGCACGGTGAAGGCGATGACCGCGGACGCGGTGCGGTCCACCGGCGCCAGCGTCGTTCTCGCCAACACCTACCATCTGATGCTGCGCCCCGGCGCGGATCGCGTCGCCGCACTCGGCGGGCTGCACCGTTTCATGGACTGGCCGGGGCCGATCCTGACCGATTCGGGCGGCTTCCAGGTGATGTCGCTGGCTAGGCTGCGCCAGATCGACGAGCAGGGCGTCACCTTCCGCTCGCATATCGACGGCTCCGCGCATCTTCTCACCCCCGAGCGCGCCACCGGGATCCAGCACCAACTCGACGCCACGATCACGATGGCCTTCGACGAATGCACGCCGTTCCCCGCCACCCACGGCGAGGCGCGTGCCTCTATGGAACTGTCGATGCGCTGGGCGGACCGCTCGCGCCGCGCCTTCGTCGCGCGGGCCGGATACGGGCAATTCGGCATCGTCCAGGGTGGCGTCTATCCGGATCTGCGGGCCCAGTCCGCCGCGGCGATCGCCGCCCTCGGCTTCGAGGGCCACGCCATCGGCGGGCTCGCGGTCGGCGAGGGCCAGGCCGCGATGTTCTCGGTCCTGGAGGCGACCGTGCCGATGCTCGACCCGAGCCGGCCGCGCTATCTCATGGGTGTCGGCACGCCTGCGGACATGATCGGCGCCATCGCGCGCGGGATTGATATGTTCGACTGCGTGATCCCGACGCGCTCCGGCCGCATGGCCCGCGCCTATACCGCGGCCGGCGTGCTCAACCTGCGCAACGCGCGCCACGCCGACGACGCCAGCCCGCTGGACGCGGACTGCACCTGCCCGGCCTGCGCCCGCCACAGCCGCGCCTATCTCCACCACCTGTTCCGCGTCGGCGAGATGCTCGGGCCGATGCTGCTCACCTGGCACAATCTGTATTATTATCAGCAGCTGATGCGGCAGTTGCGGGCGGCCATCGTGGCGGGACGCTTCGCGGCCACGGCGGAGCGCCTGCTCGCAGCGCTCGCGGCCTAAATGGTTCCGCGCGCAGATCGACCATGGAGGAGGCATGACGGAGCCCGACCCCGCCGCGCTCACGCAACTCGGCCACCCGACCCGGCTGCCGGACAATCCTGAAGCGGCGATTCTGGAGCGCGTCGCCAATCCCGCGCCGGGCCGGAACTATGTCGTGCGCTTCACCTGCCCGGAGTTCACCTCGCTCTGCCCGATCACGGGGCAGCCGGATTTCGCGCATTTGGTGATCGATTATATCCCGCGCGACTGGATCGTGGAGAGCAAGTCGCTGAAGCTCTATCTCGGCGCCTACCGCAACCACGGCGCCTTCCACGAGGATTGCACCCTCTCCATCGCCGCCCGCCTGGTGGCGACGCTGAGCCCCACATGGCTGCGCATCGGCGGCTACTGGTATCCGCGTGGCGGCATGCCGATCGACGTCTTCTGGCAGAGCGGGGCGCCGCCGGCGGATGCCTGGATTCCGGCGCAGGACGTACCCCCGTACCGCGGTCGCGGCTGAAAGCGCCATCCGAATGCGATGCCTCGGCGCTCAATGCGCCGCGACGGCCTCGGCCGGGTTCCGGCTCACCGCGATCGCCTCCAGCAGCCGCTGCCGCAGGATCGTGGCCGCGGGCCAGTAGGAGTCGCCGCGTCGGGACCAGCGCAGCACCGCGTCATGAAAGCGCTTATGCGCCTCGCCGAGCGCGGTCCCATGGAGGCCGACCCGATCGAAAAAGCAGCCGATCGGGCACGCATGCGCATCGCCGGCCTTGTCGGCGAGCATCGACGGGCTCGGCAGGCCACGCAACGTCTGCGTCCATTCAAGATGAGACGCATAGGCGCCGAGGAGGGTACGCGGCTCGCGGGTCGCCGGCTCGCCCACCCATTCGGCGAGCCAGGCTGCCAGCGCCGCGGCCGGCATCGGGCGCGCGATGGCGTAGCCCTGGGCCTCCTTGACCCCGAGAACGCTGAGCGCGTCGAGAATGTCGGCGGTCTCCACGCCCTCGACGACGAGCGCGCAGTCGAGCCCGCGGGCCAGGGCCTGGACCGTCAGCACGAACAGCAGATCATCGGGACGGCCATGCAGTTCCCGCACGAAGGCCTGGTCCAGCTTGATCTTGTCCACCGGCAAGGTTCGCAGCCGTAGCAGCGAGGAATAGGCACTGCCGACGTCATCGAGCGCGACGCGTACCCCCCGCGCGCGGATTTCCTGCACGCGCACCAGCGCCCGCTCGAGGGAGAGGAACTCCCCGCTCTCCAGGAGTTCGACGGTGATCCGCGAGGGCTCGATACCGGAGGCCGAGGCCGTCGCATCCAGACACGGCAGCGCATCGGCGCGCATCAGCACGTCGGGCTCCGCATTGAAGGAAATGTCCAGGCGGAGCCCGGCCGCGTCCCACCGGCGGAGATCGTCGAGGCCCTGCTCCAGCACCTGCCGGCTGAGATCCTTGCGCTCGTCAACCGAGAGATGCGGGAGAAACTCGCCGGGATAGACCAGGCGCGAGCCCTTCTCGATCCGCGCCAGCGCCTCCACGCCGACGACGGTGCCGGCCTGGAGGTCGATGATGGGCTGGTAATGGACGCGCACCTGCCCGCGCGCGAGCAACCCGCGCAGCACGGTGGTGGTGGCGCCCTTCTCCTGTGACGGGCGATACACATCCCAGCACCGCCCGCGCGGCCCTTTGCGCTCCTTGATGCCGTAGAGCGCGACGTCGGCATGACGGAGCAACACCTCGCCATCGGCGTCATCGAGCGGGTAGAGGGTCATGCCGAGGCTGCCGCCGACCGTGACGCTGGTCCCCTCCGGCAGCGCGATCGGCGCCTCGATCGCCGCGCGGATACGCTCCGCCGCGACCTCGGCGTCCTCGGTCTGGGCCAGCCCCTCGAGCACGAAGGCGAACTCGTCACCGCCCAGCCGGGCGACGAAATCCGTGGTGCGCATGGCCTGGCGCAGCCGGACGCCGATCTCGCGGAGCAGGAAGTCCCCCGCCGCATGGCCGAACTGATCGTTGATCGGCTTGAAATTGTCGAGATCCAGCATCGCGACCGCCAGCATCCGCTCCTGCCGCCGTGCCCGCGCCATCGCCTGCGGCAGATGCTCCGAGAGGGCGAGCCGGTTCGGCAGCGACGTCAGCGGATCATGGCGCGCCATCCGGCTCTGGGCCGCACGCTCGGCGCGCAACTGCTCCTTGAGGTCGCATTCGTCCAGCGCGCGGCCGATCAGTTCGCCGACGCGGGCGAGGAGCTGCAGCATCTCCTGGGTGAAAACGCCCTTGCGCGCGGAGGCGATGGAAAGGACCCCCCAGGGCGCGCCACCCCGGCGGATCGGCAGCGCCGCGGTCGCGGCCAGGCCGACGCGTTCAAAAAACCCATCCAAAGGGTCGAGGCCGGCTTCGCCAGCGCGGTCGTTGCTGAACTGCAGCTTGCCGCTCCGCCAAGCTTCCTCAGGCAGGATGCGCCCGGCCGCCGGGGAGCGTTCAGCGATCAAGCGGCTGCTCTCGGCGATGCCGGGACCGGCACCGACATGGACCCGCAAGTGTCCCTCGCCCGCCGGCAGGCCGATCCAGGCCATGACGAACAGGCCGCTATCCACCAGCCGCCGGCAGGTCGCGCGCAGCACCTCGCCCTCGCTGCGGGCCTTGAGTAGCAGCTTCGCCTGGCCGAGAAGGGCTCGGTAAAGGCCGCGCAGCCGATCGAGATTCTCGTGGTGGGCGCGGTCGCGCTCGCCGATCTCCGCCTGCTCGAGCGCGAGGCCGAGAACGGTGGCGAGATGGCGGATGAAGGCCGGCATCGGCCCGGCCGAGAAGAAGCCAGGCTCGTGGCTGCGCAATGCCAGGAGCCGGTAGAGCCCGTCGCGCCCGCAGAGCGGTACGACGGCGCTGGACCGCCAGCCATATTCCAGGGCCAGGCGACGCCAGGGCGTGACCGTCGGTTCGGTCAGCCAGTCATCCGAGATCTCGACCATGCCGCTGCGCCAGGCGCGCCCGGCGGGACCTTCGGCGAGTGCGCCGCGATCGATCCGGACCTCGGCCGTCGCTGCATATTCCGCTGCGTAGAGGCCGCTGGTCTCCTCCGCCACCAGCCTGCCGGAGCCATCGGGGCGCCAGAGCCAGACCGCGGCGATGCCGGGGACCTCGCCGATGATCGCCACGACCTGTTCGCACAGTGTCTGACTGGCCTGCGTGGAAAGCTGGGCGGCATCCAGACGCAGCAGCGCCGCCAGCACATCGTCGGCGGTGGCTGCGCATGTGCGGCCGCCAGGTGGCTCGGGCCGAGCGGCCTTCGCATGCCGCTCCGCAGTGGGATCGTCATTATGGCGATCCCGTTCCAACAGCGCGATGGCCGTCCCCGCAATCGGTGTCACGGACCACTCCTTCACGCGGTAACAGTTGTAGCGGCCACGGTAATTCAAACCATCGGAGAGCGCGCACGACAATCGACTATCGTGTCGATGTGGTGAACGGGAGTTTAATGCATCCTATCCGCGAGGCTGAAGCGATTTGATCGCGGGAACCCTGCAGGCGGTGCACGCCCGGCCTGCCCCCTGTGCCCGAGCCACGCGGCGAGGTCCGTTTCGGTGCGCGTCTTCTCGCCCAGCCGCCACGAGAGCCCGTCCTCGCGGCGGAATATCCGCGCGTCGGCCAACCCGGCATCGCGGTATTTCTGCAGGATCACGCCGGCGCCACGGGTCATCTCGGGAACCTGGTCGAGCGGGAAGATCAACAGCTTGCGGTTGGTGCCGACGACCGCGAGGTGATCCCCGTCCGCCGGTACGCACAGCAGCGCCTCCTCGCCCGGACGCAGATTGAGTACCTGCTTGCCCGTCCGCTTCTCGGCCAGAAGCTGGTCGGCAGCGACGAGGAAGCCGCGGCCGCCCGTGGATGCAACGAGAAAGCGCCCGCCCGCGCGCCAGACGAAGAGCGCCGCGACATCGTCCTCGTTGGCGAGCCCGGCGAGCAGACGCACCGGCTGGCCATCGCCCCGCCCGCGCGGCAGATCGGCGGCGGAGAGCGTGTAGGCCCGGCCGTTGGTGGCGAACAGCACCAGCCGATCCGTGGTCTCACAGGCCAGCAGCGTCCGCAGCCGATCCCCCTCCTTGAAACGCAGGTCCACATCCCCGGCGAGGTGCCCGCGGAGCGCGCGCATCCAGCCCTTCTCGGAGAGCACGACCGTGATCGGCTCACGCTCGACCAGCGCCTCCTCGGTCACCGCGACCGGTTCCGGCGCCGCCCCGATCGCCGTTCGGCGTGTGCCGAGCGGCGCGGCGGCGAAGCGCGCCTGGGTCGCCGCGATCTCCTCGGCGATGCGCGCCCAGCGCCGGAACCCGTCGGTGAGCAGCGCCTCCAGCGCCGCCCGCTCGTCGGTGAGCGCGGCGTGCTCCCGCCGCAATTCCATCTCTTCCAGCCGGCGCAGCGACCGCAGCCGCATGTTCAGGATCGCATCGGCCTGCGTCTCGGTGAGGCGGAAGCGCGCCATCAGCGCCTCGCGCGGGGCGTCCTCCTCGCGGATGATGCGGATCACCTCGTCGAGATTGAGGAACACGAGCAGGTAGCCGTCGAGTATCTCCAACCGGCGGAGGATCGCGGCGAGTCGGTGGCGCGAGCGGCGCTCCAGCACCGCGTGGCGATGGTCGAGCCAGGCGCGCAGAACATCCCTGAGCCCCATCACGCGCGGAGTCCGCGTTGCATCCAGCACGTTCATGTTGAGCGGGATGCGGCTCTCCAGCGCGGTCGCCCGGAACAGCGTCTCCATCAGCACCGCCGGCTCGACAGCTCGGCTCTTCGGCTCCAGCACCAGGCGGACCTGCTCGGTGCTTTCGTCGCGCACATCGCCGAGCAAGGGCAGCTTGCGCTCCTCCAGGAGCTGGGCGATCTGCTCGATCAGCCGGGCCTTGGCGACCTGATAGGGAATCTCGGTGACGACGACCTGCCAGGTACCGTGCTTGCCGCGCTCGACCGTCCATGTCGCGCGGACCCGGAAACTGCCGCGCCCGCTCACATAGGCGGCGACGATCGCCTCGGGCGGCTCGATCAGCAGCCCGCCGGTCGGGAAATCCGGCCCTTTCATGATCGCCACGAGGGCCGCCGTATCGGCATCGGGATGGCGGATGAGATGCAGCGCCGCCGCGCAGACCTCGGCCGCGTTGTGCGGCGGGATCGAGGTCGCCATGCCGACGGCGATCCCCGCGGCGCCGTTGGCGAGCAGGTTGGGGAAGGCGGCCGGCAGCACCACCGGCTCATGCTCCTCGTTATCGTAGGTCGCGCGGAAATCGACCGCGTCCTCGTCGATCCCCTCGAGCATGGCCTGCGCCACTGCAGTGAGCCGCGCCTCGGTGTAGCGCATGGCCGCGGCGTTATCGCCGTCGATGTTGCCGAAATTGCCCTGGCCCTCGACCAGCGGGTAGCGGGCGGCGAAATCCTGCGCCAGGCGCACCAGCGCCTCGTAGACCGCGGCGTCGCCGTGCGGGTGATATTTGCCGATCACGTCGCCGACGACGCGGGCGCATTTCTTGAAGCCGGCGCCGGGATCGAGCTTCAGCTGGTGCATGGCGTAGACCAGCCGGCGATGCACCGGCTTGAGCCCGTCGCGCACGTCGGGCAGCGAGCGGGACATGATGGTGGACAGCGCGTAGGCGAGGTAGCGCTCGCTCAGCGCATCGGCAAGGCGAACATCCACGCGCTGTCCGGCCGAGCTGTCGTGCATTCAGACCTCCGTCTCAGCCGCAGCCAGGCCCGATTCGGGCGCGGCCAGACGGCAGACATGGTCGTAGAGGCTGGCGCGCGACGCGGGAAGCGGACGATGATGCGCGCCGAATGCATCGCGCGCGAGAAAATGCCCGGTGAGGCGCAGCCCATCGCGCCAGGCGGTCATGTCGCCGTCGCCGGTGCCGAGCAGGAAAGCGGGCAGCGCCAGCAGGCGGTCACGCCACGGGCCGGCGGCAGCCGCGGCGACGGCGCGGCCGGATTTCGGCGAGACATAGGCCAGCCCGTCGCTGGCGCCGGTGACCGCGCACCGTGACAGATCGAGCCCATAGCCGAGATCTGCCAGCAGCTCCGCCTCCCAGCGCACCAGCGTGGCAAGCGGGGCCGGGTTCAGGCCGAGGCCGGCGATCAGCCGCAGCAAGCCACCGAAGACCCGCGCGTGCGGCTCGCGCTCGGGCAGCGCGCTGGCGGCGATTGCGCAGGCGGCGCCGAGGGTCCGCAGCCGCAGCGGATCGTCGAAGGCCAGCGCGGCGCCGGCGTGGACGAGATCGCCGCTGAGACTGCCGAGCTGATCGGCCAGGCGGCCCAGCCACCGCGCCGCCACCAGGTTCCCCGGCTGCCAGATCGCCGCCTGCCGCCGCCCGGCGCCGCCGCGCGCCAACCCGTGATGGCGTCCCAGCGCCTCGGTGAGCACGACCACCAGCAGATCGGCCTCGCCATACGGCCGCACCTCGAGCACGATCGACGGCGCTTCCCACTCTATGGTCTGCCTCCTGCCAAATGCTCAGCCGGTATGGCCGGCCCCCGGCCGCCGTGGCTTCGCCATCCACCGGTCCGCGCGCTGGCGCGGTCCCGCTTGGGCCAGGCCGGGCCAGATCCGATTGCGCCCGGCCTGCTTCGCCGCATACAGCGCGGCATCGGCACTCTGGATCAGCGTCTCGGCGTCGATCGCGAGCCCGGCCTGGCCGGCGACGACGCCGATGCTGAGGGTGACGAACCCATTCGGACTCGCCTCGTGCGGCAGGGCCGCTTCCTCCACGGCCCGGCGGATGCGTTCGGCAATCCTCAGGCAGGCCGGCAGCCCCTGGCCCGGCAGCACGGCGAGAAACTCCTCGCCGCCATAGCGGGCAAGCAGATCAACCCCGGCCCGCATATGCCCCCGCAGCAGGGTCGCCAGCGCCTGCAGACAGGCATCGCCCGCCGGGTGGCCATAGCGATCATTGTAATTCTTGAAGAAATCCACGTCGAGCATGAGCATGCCGATCTCGCCGGCACCGACCTCGCCGCGCGTGCACGCCTCCTCGAGATAGTGTTCGAGCAGGCGGCGATTGGCCAGCCCGGTCAGCCAATCCCGGTAGGAAAGGTCCTGCAGCCGCTGATTGCGCGCGGAGAGATCGTCCCCGCGCAGCGTCTCGCGCAGGCGCAGGAGATAGGTCTCGCGGCGCTCCCATTCGAGCCTGTAGTTGCCGACCAGCGTGACGCTGACCGCGCTCGTCACCATCAGCAGAAGATTGACCTTCACGGCCGTCGAGGTCGCCGCGTTGGCCGGCAGGAGGGCGAGCAGGATCGCCAGCGTCACGGCCCCGGTCGCGGCGGCATAGCGGAAGCGGAGCTGCACGAACACGTTGGCATAGACGAGAAGCAGAACGAAGCCATAGAGCAGATGGAAATGGTCCGGCGCGCGCGAGATCAGGTTGATTGCGGCAAGATCGAGCGCCACGAGAGTCGCGCAGAAAAACGCGGTCAGCTCGCGCACCAGCGGTGTTAGACGAAGCCCTTGCATGAGGGCCGCGGCGAACAGCACCGGAACGACGATGCCGAAGCGCAAGGCCGCGGACGCCCAGAAGGCATCGGGCGCGATGTAATAATCATCGACCTGGAACAGGGTGAACACGGCGATGGCCGCCAGCAACCTGTTGCGCAGAAAGCGACGACGTTCGCTTTCCGTATCCGCCTCGAAGCGCGCTTCGAGCGCCGGAACGAAGTCGAGCCTGCGCCCCGCCAACGCCTGCTCGACCAGCTTGGCGAGCGGACGGCCCGGCGTCTCCGCCGTCGAGCGCTCTCTCGTCCCCGCTTCCATACGACCATCGCCCGACATGGCGTGAGGTCCAGGCTAGAGGGGTGGTTCGGGGATCTGCAAGTGAATTCCGAACGCCAGACCCAAGCCCCGGCCTCGATCAGCGGCACCGCAATCCAGACCGGTGCGCGCCCGAGCGTGTGGAACCACGGAATGGCAGCCGTCGCGTTCCGCGGCCAGCGTGACGAAAATCATGAGATTCCCGCCAGGCTGACCGCGTGAAGCGGGCAATGAGGCGTGCGCCTCAGACCGAGTAATACATTTCGAATTCAACCGGGTGCGGCGTGTGCTCGAAACGATACACTTCGGTCCATTTGAGCTCCATGTAGCTCTCGATCTGGTCCTTGGTGAACACGTCGCCGGCGAGCAGGAAGTCGTGGTCGGCTTCCAGCGCGCCGAGCGCCTCGCGCAGCGAGCCGCACACCGTCGGGATGCCCTTCAGCTCCTCCGGCGGCAGGTCGTAGAGATCCTTGTCCATCGGGTCGCCGGGATGGATCTTATTCTTGATGCCGTCAAGACCGGCCATCAGCATGGCGGCGAACGCCAGGTAGGGGTTCGCCCCCGGGTCCGGGAAGCGCACCTCAACCCGCTTGGCCTTGGGGCTGGTGGCGTAGGGGATGCGGCAGGAGGCGGACCGGTTGCGCGCCGAGTAGGCGAGCAGCACCGGGGCCTCGAAGCCGGGGATCAGCCGCTTGTAGCTGTTGGTCAGCGGGTTGGTGAAGGCGTTGATCGCCTTGGCGTGCTTGATGATGCCGCCGATGTAGTAGAGCGCCATCTCGGACAGGTCGGCATAGCCGTTGCCGGCGAAAAGCGGCTTGCCCGCCTTCCAGATCGACTGATGGACATGCATCCCGGAGCCGTTGTCGCCATAGATCGGCTTCGGCATGAACGTTGCCGTCTTGCCGTAGGAGTGGGCGACGTTGTGGATGCAGTACTTGTAGATCTGCAGATGGTCGGCCATCCGCACCAGCGGGCCGAACTTCATCCCGAGCTCGTGCTGGGACTGCGCCACCTCGTGGTGGTGCTTCTCGATGACGACGCCCATCTCGCCCATGGTGGAGAGCATCTCGGCGCGCAGGTCACTCTCGCTGTCGACTGGCGGGACCGGGAAGTAGCCACCCTTGACGCCCGGGCGGTGACCCATATTGCCTTCGGGGTAGTCCTTGAGCGAGGCTTGCGGGCCCTCGGCGCTGTCGAGCTGATAGATGCCGTAATTGCCGCCGGTGCCGAACTTCGCGTTGTCGAAGACGAAGAACTCGGCCTCCGGCCCGACGAAGGCGGTATCGCCGATGCCGGACGATTTCAGGTAGGCCTCGGCCTTCTTCGCCGTCGAACGCGGATCACGCGAGTAGGCTTGGCCGGTGGAGGGCTCGACGATGTCGCAGACCAGGATCAGGCTCGGCTTGGCCGCGAACGGATCCATCACCGCGGTCTCGGCGTCCGGCATCAGGATCATGTCGCTCTCGTTGATCGCCTTCCAGCCGGCGATCGAGGAGCCGTCGAACATGATGCCGTCGCGGAAGACCTCCTCCTCCATGGTGGAGACGTGCTGGGCGGTGTGCTGCCACTTGCCGCGCGGATCGGTGAACCGCAGATCCACGTACTCGACGGAGTGATCGCGGATCAGCTCCATCACCTTCTCCACGCCCCCCGGGGGAGCGCTTGCCTTCTTCGCCATGCCTCTTAGCCGTCCTTTCTGCTCGTGTGGGATAGGATGTTCAGGGAAATCGCCGAGCGTTGCCCCGGCGGGAAGACGCGCGAACCCGACGCTCGACCGCCACGGCCGGGCGCACGCCGTTCTAGGTAGGCGATCGCGGCTGGCGGAGGCCGCCAATCCCCTCAGATCGCACTCTCGCCTCGCTCGCCGGTCCGAATACGGATGACGTCGTCGATCGTGCTGATGAAAATCTTGCCGTCCCCGATCCGCCCGGTTCGCGCCGCCGTGACGATCGCCTCGACCGCACGCTCCACGACCGAGTCCTCGCAGACGATTTCGATCTTCACCTTGGGCAGGAAGTCCACGACATATTCGGCGCCACGATAGAGCTCGGTATGACCTTTCTGCCGCCCGAACCCTTTCGCCTCGATAACGGTAAGTCCCTGCAGACCGACCTCGTGCAGGGCCTCCTTCACCTCATCGAGCTTGAACGGCTTGATGATCGCCTCGATCTTCTTCATCCGCCCTCTCGCCTCGGCCGGGGCCGGGCTTGCTCCTGTTTCGCGAACCGGTCCCATGATCCGTCCGATCGGGACCGGTGACAGCAAGTTTGCACGCATCGTGCCAACGGGCAACGGCGCCGATCACGGAAAGGGAGATTGGGCTATAGCCTCCCACCCCGGATCTGCGGCGGTCAAATCCTGCCCGCATCTTGGGCAGCCACCGCCACGCGGCGGGGCAATCGCCTGCCCGCACCGGATTTGCCCCGCGGCGACGGCGGCGCGATGATGGCATCACCATCCGACATTGGGGGCAAGAATGACCGAACCGGTTTTCGATCGCGCCGATCTCGAGGCACTGGCGCAGTGGGACACACCGACGATCTGCAACGGGCTGGAACTCGTGGTGCCGGAACGGCGCGCAATCGGCTTCACGGTGGAACCGATGGTAGCGGCGGATCGCGCGCTGAAACCCATCGTCGGCCTCGCCCGCACCGGCACGTTGCGGGCCAAGGAACCGCCGCGCGGCAAGGTCGTGGACCGCACGGCCTGGTACGAATACGTCGCCGCGGGCGAACTGCCGACGATCGCCGTGCTGCAGGACCTCGACGACCGGCCCGGCTACGGCGCCTTCTGGGGCGAAGTGAATTCAACCATCCATAAGGCGCTCGGCGTGCTCGGTTGCGTCACCAGCGGCTCGTTCCGCGATCTCGACATGCTGGCGCCGGGGTTCCAGATCCTCGGCGGGCGCATCGGGCCCAGCCATGCGCATGTCCATCTCGTCGATTTCGGCGGGCCGGTGAACATCTTCGGCATGCAGGCCGCTCACGATGACGTGATTCACGCCGATTTTCACGGCGCGGTGGTGATCCCGGCCGAGGCGGTACGCAAGCTGCCGGCGGCGATCGATCTCGTCTCGCGCCGTGAGCGGGTGATTCTGGACATGTGCGCGAAGCCTGGCTTCGACGCCACCCAGCTCAAGGAGGCACTGCGCCGGGCCGGCGAGATTCACTGATCGGATGTTCGTCCTAATCGTACGCCTACGCACAAAAAATTGGACATCGCGTTCATAGTCTGTTAATCTCCTCCCAGTTTCAGGACAGGAGGAGTATATGAACGTCATCGCCAAGACACTGCTCGCCGGAGCGTGCGTCGTCGGACTCTCCGCCGGCGCACGCGCCGACATCTACGATCCGACCTGGTCGGTGATAGCCTGGACCGGGCCGACCGGAACGAACCCCGGCCAGGTCACCGACATCGCGGCCTTCCCGCCGCCCGCGACCACGCTTCCGTTGGCGGTCTTCACCTATTCGGGGCCGATCGACTTCATCAACCACAACGGGCAGTCCGGGTCCAACACCTATGCCGATTTCTTCGGCTCCCATGCCAGCGGCATCAGCGGCTTCGGTTCCCCGACCGTGACGGAGAGCCAGTTCCTCGCCACGACGATGAGCACGTCCGGCTTCGGCACCTCAAGCTATCTGACGTTTCAGCTCGTCGGTACGCCGGGCAGCATTGCGTCCGGGACGTCGGTCACCGTCAGCCATGACGACGGCGCGAGCCTGTACGTCAACGGCCCAGCGCTGATTTCCTCGCCGAACCCAACCTCGGAGATCGCCAACACCGCCATGCTGCCCAGCGGTCTGCTGGCCTCCCTCAACCTCGTCTATGTCGAGGCGAACGGCGCGCCGGCCATTCTCACCATGGACGTTCCGGAACCGGCGTCCCTCGCGCTGCTCGGGTCCGGCCTGTTCGGTCTCGGCCTGATCCGCCGCCGCCGCGCCTGAGACGGCGCCATCGCGATCCCACGCCGGACAGGCAATGGCCTGCCCGGCGTGTTTCTCTGCTCAATCCTCGTACGGTGGCGGATAATAGCCGGGCGGTCCCCCGGCGATCGGCGGCACGCCAACGATTGCCGGCGCACCCAGCACGATCGGCGGCGGGGCGATCACCACGGGCGGCACGGCAAAGGCCAGCGGTGAGAAAATCACCGGCGGCGGCAGCAGCACCGGCAACGCAGCCACGCCGGCGAAGAAGCCGAAGCCAAGGCCAGGGCCGAAGCCCCACCAGCCACCGTTCCAGCCCCAGCCACCCCAGCCCCACGGCCCGCGCCAACCCCAGCCTTCGCGCCACCCCCACGGCCCGCGCCAGCCCCAGCCCTCGCGCCAGCCGCCCCAGCCGCCAGGGCCCCAGCCGCCACGCCATCCGCCACCCTCGCCCCATCCTCCTCGGCCCCAACCCCCTCGGCCCCAAC
>DAIDKZ010000012.1 GCA_027449745.1 Acetobacteraceae bacterium
TGGACGACCTGGCAGCATTGAAACACGCCACCGAAGCCGCCCTGGCGGCGGCAGCGGACCTGCGCGCCTGGGATGCGGTGCGGGTCGGCGTTCTCGGCAAGAATGGCAGCCTCACGAGCCTGCTCAAGGCGCTCGGCCAAGTGCCCGCCGAGCAGCGGCGCGAGCGCGGGGCGGCGGTCAACCGCCTGCGCGACGAGCTGGCGGCCCTGGTGGAGGCGCGCCGCGCCGAGCTCGACGCGGCGGCGCTCGATGCGAGGCTGGCGGCCGAACGGGCGGACGTGACCCTGCCGCCGCTCGCCGCCCCGCCCGGTTCGATCCATCCGATCAGCCGCACCATCGAGGAGATGACGGCGATCTTCGGCGCCATGGGCTTCACCGTCGGCGAGGGGCCGGACATCGAGACCGATTGGCACAATTTCTCCGCCCTCAACATTCCCGGCCATCACCCCGCGCGCGCCGATCACGACACGTTCTATCTGCCCGGCACGCGCGACGGCCGGCCGCTGGTGCTGCGCACCCATACCTCCAATGTCCAGATCATCACCCTGCTGACGCGCGAGCCACCGTTCCGTGTCATCGCCCCGGGGCGCACCTACCGCGCCGATCACGACGCCACGCACAGCCCGATGTTCCATCAGTGCGAAGGCATCGTCGTCGATCGCGACATCACACTGGCGCATCTCAAGGGCTGCCTGGTCGATTTCCTGCGCGCCTTTTTCGCCCTGCCCGATCTGAAAGTGCGCTTCCGGGCCAGCTACTTCCCGTTCACCGAGCCCTCGATGGAGGTCGATATCGGCTGGAACCGCCGCACCGGGGAGATCGGCGCCGGCGGCGACTGGCTGGAGATTCTGGGCTCCGGCATGGTGCATCCGCGCGTGCTGGCCAATTGCGGGCTCGATCCGCGCGAGTGGCAAGGCTTCGCCTTCGGCATGGGCGTGGAGCGGGTGGCCATGCTCAAGCACGGCATCGCCGACCTGCGTCCCTTCTATGACAGTGACCTGCGCTGGCTGCGCCATTACGGGTTCGCCCCGCTGGCGCCGGCGATGCTGCACGAGGGTCTGTGAGCGATGAAATTCACCCTCGCCTGGCTCCGTACTCATCTCGATACCGACGCGCCGCTGGAGCGGCTCACCGACACGCTCAGTGCGATCGGGCTCGAGGTCGAGGCAGTGGAGAATCGCGCCACCGCGCTGGCGCCGTTCCGCATCGCCGAGGTGATCGAGGCGGTTCAGCACCCGAACGCGGACAGGCTGCGGGCCTGCCGCGTCGACATCGGGGAGGGCGCGCCTGTCTCGGTGGTGTGCGGAGCGCCGAACGCGCGCAGCGGCATGAAGGCGGTCTTCGCCCCGCCCGGTAGTTTCATCCCCGGCACCGGCATCACGCTGAAAACCGGCGAGATTCGGGGCGTCGTCAGCGCTGGCATGCTGCTCTCGGCGCGCGAGATGGGGTTGGGCGAGGACCATTCCGGCATCGTCGATCTGCCGCCGGAGGCGCCGGTCGGCACGCCCTATGCGCGCTGGGCCGGGCTGGACGATCCGGTGATCGAGATCGCCGTCACCCCCAATCGCGGCGACGCGCTCGGCGTGCGCGGCGTGGCGCGGGATCTGGCGGCGGCCGGGCTCGGTGAACTGAAGCCCTGGGCGGCGCCGGCGGTCCCCGGCACCTACCCGAGCCCGATCGTCTGGCGCACCGAGTGGCCGGAGGCCTGCCCCTACGTGCTCGGGCGCGCCGTGCGCGGCGTGCGCAACGGCCCGAGCCCGCGCTGGCTCGCCGACCGCCTCATTGCCATCGGGCTGCGCCCGATCAGCGCGCTGGTCGACATCACCAATTTCTTCACCATCGATCTCGGCCGCCCGCTGCATGTGTTCGACATCGCCAAGCTTGCCGGCCCGGCGCTGGTGGTGCGCCGCGGCGCGGGCGAGGTGTTCCGCGGTCTGCACGGGCGCGATGTCACGGTCACGGCGGAAGATTGCGTCATCGCCGATGTGGCCGGCGTGCAGTCGCTGGCCGGCATCGTCGGCGGCGAGGCGACCGGCTGCGATGAAGGCACGACGGACGTGTTCATCGAGTGCGCCCTGTTCGACCCGGTGCGCATCGCCCTCACCGGCAGGCGGTTACAGATCGCCTCGGATGCGCGTGCCCGCTTCGAGCGCGGCATCGACGCGGCGCTGATGCCGGCGGCGCTGGAGGCGGCGACGCGGATGGTGCTGGAGCATTGCGGCGGCGACCCATCGGACGTTGTGGCGGCGGGCGCGGCGCCGGATCAGCAGCGATCGGCGCGGCTGCGTTTCGCGCGCCTGGCCGACTTCGGCGGCGCCGAGGTGCCGGCCGCCGAGGCGGTCGCGACACTCGAACGCCTCGGTTTCGCTGTCGAGGAACTGAACGACGCGGCGGTTCAAGTCGCGGTCCCGTCCTGGCGCAACGACATCGCCGGCACTCCGGCGCTCGATCCTGCGCCCGGCCTGGCTCCTGAACGGGCCGAACGGGCGGCTGCCGGCACCGCGGCGATCGAGCCGGAGTGCGATCTGATCGAGGAGGTGTTGCGCATCCGGGGTCTCGATGCCATCGCGCCGGTGTCCCTGCCGCGCGTGGCCGCGGTGCCGATCGCGACGCTCACCCCGGCGCAGGCCCGCGCGGCGCTGGCGCGGCGGGCCTTGGCGGCGCGCGGCTTGGCGGAGTGCGTCTCGTTCAGCTTCCTGGCCCGCGAGACCGCTTCCCTGTTCGGCGCGACCCCGGACGCGCTGCGCCTGCTCAACCCGATCGCCAGCGACCTCGATCAGCTTCGGCCGACCCCGCTGGCGAGCTTGGTCCTCGCTGCCAAGGGCAATGCCGCGCGGGGTTTTGCCGATGCGGCGCTGTTCGAAATCGGTCCGGGCTTCGAGGATGACAGCCTTGCCGGCCAGCGCGCGATCGCTGCCGGGCTGCGCACCGGGACGACGCCGCGCCACTGGCGCGCCGCCGCGCGCCCGGTGGACTGGGTGGATGCGAAGGACGATGCGCTGGCCCTGCTCGCCGCGCTGGGCGTGCCCGCGGAAAGTCTGACGAGCACGCGCGAGGCGCCGGACTTCTATCACCCTGGCCGCTCCGGGCTGCTGCGCCAGGGGCCGAAAACGGTGCTGGCCCGCTTCGGTGAACTCCATCCCCGGCTTGCCGGCGCCATGGATCTGCCGCCTGCCTGCGCCTTCGAGCTCTTCCTCGATGCAATCCCCGAGCCGAAGCGCCGGCGCCGCGCGGCGCTGGAGCTCTCGCCGTTCCAGCCATTGCGGCGCGATTTCGCCTTTCTCGTCGATGCCTCGGTCAGCGCCGAGGCGGTGGTGCGCGCCGCTCGCGGTGCCGAACGCGGACTGATCGCCGGCGTCGCGCTGTTCGATGTCTACGAGGGTGAGAAACTGCCTCCGGGCCAGAAGTCGCTGGCGATCGAGGTGACCTTCCAGCCTCGCGAGCAGACATTGACCGATGCCGGGATCGAGGCCCTCGCCGCGAAAGTGATCGCGGCGGTGACGAAGGCGACCGGCGCGACGCTGCGGGGATAGGCGCCGACTTGGGAGCCTTCTCGCCATTCTACTATTTCGCCGGCATGGCGCTGCTGTTCGCGCTCGCCGCGACGCCGGTGCTGCGGCTGGCCGACGATCCCGCGGCCGGCGCGGCGCGCGTCTCGACGCTGGACGGGCTGCGCGGGTTCCTCGCGCTCGCCGTCGTGTTCCATCACGCGGCGATCTACCGCCGCTTCATCGCGGACGGGCACTGGGTCGCGCCGCCTTCGAGCTTCTACGTCCTGCTCGGCCAGGTCGGCGTGTCGATGTTCTTCATGGTCACGGGCTTTCTGTTCTGGACCAAATGCATCCGCGCGCGCGGCCTGCCACCCTGGCGCAGCCTGTATATCGGGCGGGTCTTCCGCATCGGCCCGCTCTACGGCGTGGCGGTCGCCGCCATGCTCGCCATCGTTTTCGCCCGGACCGGACCGGCGCTGCGCGAGCCCGGCCCGGCGCTGATGCGCCATATCCTGGACTGGAGCCTGCTCGGCTACCGCTTCGGGCCGGACGTGAACCGCTACCGCCAGACCTACACGATCCTCGCCGGCGTAACGTGGACCCTGCATTTCGAATGGCTGTTCTACGCCAGCCTGATCCTGACGGCGCGCCTCGCCCGCTCGCCGCGCATGGATCTGGTGCTCCCGCTGCTCGGGCTGGTGATCGGGGTCACTCTGACTTTCGCCGGGCTCGGGGGCGTGCATTCGCCGGCCCCGGATCCGGTCATTCTGGCGCTCTTCTCCGCCGGCATGCTCGCCGCCTCGCTGCAGCAGGCGGAGCTGATACCCCCCCTCGGCGACGGCGCCGCATCGGTTCTCGTGGTCGGTCTTCTGGCGGTGCTGTTCACCACCGCCAGCACCGCCTATGCCGGGACCCCGATCGTGCTGATGGCGGTGATCTTCACTCTGGTGAGCAACGGCTGCAGCCTGTTCGGGCTGTTCCATTCCCGACCCGCTCAGCGGCTCGGCGCGATCAGCTATGGCGTGTATCTCCTCCAGGGGCTGCCCTTGACGCTGCTGTTCGCCAGCCCGTGGGTGCGCGTGCAGGCGCTCGCATCCGGCTTCGCGCACTGGCAGGTCAGCTGGCTCGCCGCGGCCCTGCTGGTGCTGATGGCGACCCTCGCCCACGCCGCCATCGAGCGGCCCGGCATCGCGCTGGGCCGGCGCCTCGCGACCTGGGCGGAGCCGGCATCGCGCCCGCGCTCCCAGGGGCAAGCCATGCCGCAGCCGCCGGGCTGACACCCGGAGGCTGGACAGGGCAGGGCCGACGCCATACCTGCCTCGGACCGGTCGAGCCGCTCGGCCCGCCCGTCATTGCTGGCCCACCGTTTTAGGCCACCATGGGGGCCACTCTTGGAGGAATGTCTGATGCATGCGATCGAAGCCCGCGAAGTGGCGCTGTCGATGATCCGTTGCTATGGCATGCGAGCCCAGGCGATCGCCAGCGAGCGCCTGCGCCAGAGCCGCGGCGAAGGCGATGCCGCGGCCGTCGACGGGTGGGAGCAGGTTCGCGCGATGATCTCCGAGCTGCGCCGCACCGAACGTCTGGCGCCGCGCGTCACGCACTGACGCCGTGTGGCGCTGATCGCGGCGTCCTTGCCCGGGCTCTGGCTGACAGGGAGAGGATTTTCGCCTAATCCTCCCCCGCCCCGGCCTGCCGTCGGGGTTGAGCAGAGCACCCCGCATGACCGATACCCCGATCGACCAGATCCGCAACTTCGCCATCATCGCCCATATCGATCACGGCAAATCCACCCTCGCCGACCGCCTGATCCAGGCGACCGGGGCGCTTTCCGCGCGCGAGATGACGGAGCAGGTGCTCGATTCCATGGACCTCGAGCGCGAGCGCGGCATCACCATCAAGGCGCAGACCGTCCGCCTGACCTACCCCGCCAAGGACGGCAAGACCTACGCGCTGAACCTGATGGACACGCCCGGCCATGTGGATTTCGCCTACGAGGTCAGCCGCAGCCTGGCCGCCTGCGAGGGCTCGCTGCTGGTGGTCGATGCCAGTCAGGGTGTCGAGGCGCAGACGCTCGCCAATGTCTATCAGGCAATCGAGGCCGGCCACGAGATCGTGCCGGTGCTCAACAAGGTCGACCTGCCCGCCGCCGAACCCGAGCGGGTGCGCGCGCAGATCGAGGAGGTGATCGGGCTGGACGCGTCCGAGGCCGTGATGATCAGCGCCAAGACCGGCCTCAATATCGACCAGGTGCTGGAAGCCCTCGTCACCCGCCTGCCGGCGCCGAAGGGCGATGCCGAGGCGCCGCTCAAGGCGCTGCTGGTCGATAGCTGGTACGACCCGTATCTCGGCGTGGTGGCGCTGGTCCGGGTGAAGGACGGTCGTCTGCGTCGCGGCCAGCGCGTGCGCATGATGTCCACCGGCGCGGTGCATCCGATCGAGCAGGTCGGGGTCTTTTCGCCGAAAATGCTGCCGGTGGACGATCTCGGGCCAGGTGAGATGGGCTACATCACGGCCGCGATCAAGACCGTCGCCGATTGCCGCGTCGGCGACACCATCACCGAGGATCGCCGGCCGGCCGAGGCGCCGCTCGCCGGGTTCAAGCCCTCCGTGCCGGTGGTCTGGTGCGGGCTCTATCCCGTCGACGCCGACGATTTCGAGAAGCTGCGCGACAGTCTCGGCAAGCTCCGCCTCAACGACGCGAGCTTCCACTACGAGCCAGAGACCTCGGCCGCGCTCGGCTTCGGCTTCCGCTGCGGTTTTCTCGGCCTGCTGCATCTGGAGATCATCCAGGAGCGCCTGACCCGCGAGTTCGACCTCGACCTGATCGCGACCGCGCCCTCGGTGGTCTATCGCGTCCACCGCACCAACGCGACGATGCAGGAGCTGCACAACCCGGCCGACATGCCCGATACGGGCGTGATCGACCATATCGAGGAGCCCTGGATCAAGGCGACGATCATGGTGCCGGACGAGTATCTCGGCGCGGTGCTGACGCTGTGCAACGAACGCCGCGGCCAGCAGGCGGACCTCACCTATGTCGGCAACCGCGCCATGGCGGTCTACCGGCTGCCGCTCAACGAGGTGGTGTTCGATTTCTACGACCGGCTCAAATCGGTCTCGCGCGGCTATGCCAGCTTCGACTATCAGATGGACGGCTACGCCGAGAGCGACCTCGTACGCATCTCGATCCTGGTGAACGGCGACCTGGTG
>DAIDKZ010000013.1 GCA_027449745.1 Acetobacteraceae bacterium
TCGCCGCCGTGGACGGCGTCCTTGACGACGGCGGCCATACCGGACGGCAGGGTGATGGTCATACGCTCGATGTCGGCCACGGCGGCTCTCCCTGGGCGAACGCATACATTATCATACTTATGAGGCAAGCGCCGCCACCACGGCAAAGCCCCGCCGCTCGATTACTCTTGATAATAGATTTTATCAAGAGTAAATTGGCTCATGCTCGCCCGCGCCCCTGACCAGCTTCCGACCCAGACCACGCCCGGCGCCCGGCTGCTGACGGCGGCCGAGTTCCACCGCCTGGCCGAGGTGCCGCCGGCGGTCGAGTGGTTCGCCAACCTGACCAATGCGCAGACCCGGCGCGCCTACGAAGCCGCGGTGGCCGACTTCATGCGCTTCGCCGGCGTCGCCGAACCGGAGGAATTCCGCGGCGTCACCCGGGCCCACGTCATCGCCTGGCGCGACGCCCTGGTGCGCCGCGGTCTCGGCGGCAGCACGGTGCGGCACCGGCTGGCGGCGCTGGCGTCGCTGTTCGACTATCTGTGCGAGCGCAACGCGGTGACCCACAATCCGGTCAAGGGCGTCGAGCGGCCGAAGGCGGACAGCGGCGAGGGCCGGACGCCGGCGCTCGGCGACCACCAGGCCCGCGCGCTGCTCGCCGCCCCGGCGGACGACACGCTCCGGAGCAAACGCGACCGCGCCATCCTGTCGATGCTGCTGTTCCACGCGCTGCGGCGCGAGGAGCTGTGCAAGCTCAGGGTCCGGGATTTCCGGCACATGCGCAAAGGCGTGCCGCATCTCAAAGTCTCGGGCAAGGGCGGCAAGACCCGCTACGTGCCGCTGCATCCCGGCACCAACGCCCTTGTCCACGACTATCTCGAGGCCGCCGGCCACGGCGCGGACGAGGCCGGGGCGCTGTTCCGGCCGCTGCGCAACAACCGCACCGGCGCGCTCGCGCAGGCCATCACCCCGGACGGTGTCTACAAGCTGGTGCGCGCCTACGCGGCAGCGCTCGGCTTCGACATCGGCGCGCACGCGCTCAGGGCAACGGCCGCCACCAACGCGCTCGACCACCAGGCCGACATCGCCAAGGTGCAGGAGTGGCTTGGTCACGCCAACATCGCCACCACGCGCATCTACGACCACCGGCGGACGAAGCCCGAGGACAGTCCGACCTTCAAGGTCAGCTACTGACGCCATCCGGGAAGACCCGGGAACGCCCGCCTTGGGTTCGGCCCCATGGCTCAAGGGCCGCTCGCGCCACGGCAAACGCATCCGGATTGAGGGCGGGCTTGGGGGCGTCCGCGGCTACCGGCCCCCGCATCACTCTCTCCGCCCAGCGGGCCGGGCTCTCAACTGCGCGGTGGGCCGAAAATCCAGGGGCAGGTCAACCCTGACCTGCCCTGTTTCTTCGGCCCACGGTTAACTTGAGAGACCGGCTCCTGCTTGCTGCTGTTGTCCCAGGCGGGGCGGTGATGCAACGGGCGCCGTCCTTGCCACCTGCGCGGTGAATGCCGCTGGTGTCAGGCGTGGCTGCGTCGCGGCGACCCGCTTTCGGCCCCGTTTGTGCGGGTTTGCAAGATGTTCTCGACACGACTCGCCGGCGAGGGCAACGCTATGCGTTGACGCGCGGCTGAGTCGCGTCGCCGACCGAGTCGTCAACCCTTCTGGAGATAGCGAAGCCCAGAAACAGCAAACCCCGCCGGAGAGGGCGGGGCTGCATACCGGCCGAAGCCGGGGGAAACTCTAAGATGTTGCAGTCGCGAGGTTCCCCGAATTCAGGCCCCCAGTCAAGCGAAAACGCCCGTTTTCGCTAACGGGCGGCTTTGTGCCGGGTTCAGCCCTCCCGGCGGGTTGCTGGCAACCCGAACGGAGCTGCCATGCCTGCCTTTGCTTTTGCATCCCCCGCTCTGCCCGGCCTGCCGGACGGGCCGAAGACCCATGCCGCCTGGCCGGTGTGGTCGGAGAGCACGACCCGGGAAATCCGATTTCAGCCGATGCCGAAGAAGGCGGCGGTGCGGCTCTGGCATCGCGCCCGCGACTTCGACCGGCGCACGCGCCGGCCGGGAAGGCACGGCGGCGCGGTCGGGCACGCCGCCCTGCAGGTGCTGCACGCGCTGGTTTTCGACTTCCTGAATTACCGCAGCGGCCGGCTCGACCCGTCGCAGGCGGCCATCGCGCGCAAGGCCAATGTGTGCGAGCGCACGGTGCGCACCGCGCTGGCACGGCTCAGGCGCCTCGGCATCGTCAACTGGGTGCGGCGCTGCGCCGAGAGCTGGTGCGACGGCCGCTTCGTGCTGGAGCAGGAGACCAACGCCTATGCCGTGCTGCCGTGCGCGCAGTGGCGCGGCTACCGGGAGCCGCCGGAGCCGCCCGCGCCCTGGCCGGACGCCTGGGGTGCAACCCCTCCCCTGCCCTCCGCGGTGGCCCAGGCGGCGGCCGAGGTACGTGCCGGCGGCACGCTGCGCAGCGTGGTCGGCATCCTCGCCGACGACCCGGGCGACGCGCTGGCGCAGGCGCTGGCCCGGCTCGGCCGGGCGATGCAGGCCGGGAATCCTCAGTGATTGACCGGGCGGCACCTCATGCCGAGAAACACTCCCCCAACCTTATTTCCCCTGACCGCATGGCCTGATTGACCCCAATTGCCCAGAGAAGCGCAGAAAACGGAGCGCGCCGAAGAGACCAGCCGAAAGGCGGGCCACGATGCTCAGGCGCATCAAAAGGTGGGTGCTCGCCATGCTCGCCCGCAAAGAGCGGGCTGCGCGTGGCTCCGCTCCCGCCGCGCCAAGAAGCGCGGCGCTTTTGACCCGCCCTCCGCCCCGTGCCGTTCGGAAAGCGTCGGGACGAAGGGCGTCCCGACAGCTCGACGCCAAGACGCCTGCGGCGGGCGTCGAACAAAGGGCGTGGGCAAGTGGAGGTGAGGTCGTGAGGGCATGACCCGACGTCCACACGCCACCATCGTCACAAAGGACGTCATTGCATTCCCTTTGCCCTTGAAAAGGGCGTCAATGACGCCCAACATGCCGCCATGACCACACGGCTAATCACCGTCGCGGAGACGCTTCCCTTTCTCCGCCAGGGGCCGGCCTGTGGCGCGAGGACGAACACCGCGGCTTCGTCGACTACATCGCTGCCAATCCGGAGGCCGGTGACGGCGTCCCAGACACGGGCGGCGTCCGCAAGGTACCATGGAACCGGGCCGGCATGGGCAAACGCGGCGGGAGGATTTGACCCCGAACGAGAAGCGGCAGGTGCGGGATTTGGTGTCCGACCTCAAGCAGGCGCACCGGAGGAGATAGCATGAGCAGGTTCGGCGACGAACTGATTGAGAGCCTGGCCGACGCCTTCGCCCACGCGAGCAGTGACAAGTCCGGCGTGCGCGTGCGGACCGTCAAGGTGCCGGACGTGCGGGCCATCCGCCGCGCGCTGCACATGTCGCAGCAGGAATTCGCGGCGACCTACCGAATCCCCCTGCCCACCCTGAAAGGCTGGGAGCAGGGCCGCCGCCACCCCGACGCGCCGGCTGCCGCCTATCTGCAGGCCATCGCAAAGCGACCCCACGAAATCAGCGCCGCCCTGGCTCCCGAGCCAACATAAGCCCACACGTCCGCATGCCCTCATATCCGCAACTCCACGTGACGACATGTAGGCGTGGCCATACGCCTCCATGGTCATATGTCCATAAGCCCGTATATGGTTACAAGGACACTTGGCCATATGGGCATATGGACATAGGGTTGAGCCCATCCCCCGATTCGCCGAGGCTCCATGAAAATCGTCGCCATCATCAGCCAGAAGGGCGGGGCCGGGAAAACCACGCTGGCCGTCCACCTGGCAACCGCCGCCGCTTCAGCCGGGCATGCCACCGCCATCATCGACCTTGACCCGCAGGCAACCGCTGCAAGCTGGGGTGACCGCCGCGCGACGGGCGTGCCCGAGGTGATCAGCGGGCAGGCGACACGCCTGCCCGCGCTGGTGAACGCGGCGCGGGAGAACGGCGCCGACTTCCTGGTGCTCGATACCGCACCGAACGCCGACCAAGTGGTTTCCCTCGCGGCCCGGGCCGCCGACCTGGTGCTGATTCCGTGCCGGCCCGCCACCTTCGACCTTCAGGCAATCGAGACCACGCTCATGCTGGCGAAGGCCGCAATGAAGCCCGCCTATGTGGTCTTGAACGCCGTGCCGCCGCGGAGCGCGGTTGGCAAGGAGGCGGCCGACGGCCTGGTCGCCGGCGGCGCAAAGGTCGCGCCCCACCATCTCACGCACCGCGTGGCCTTCGCGCACGGCGTAATCGATGGCCGCACGGCGCAGGAGTTCGAGCCGCAGGGGAAGGCCGCCGAGGAGGTCGAAGCCCTGTACACGTGGTTATGTGGGACTGTGGGCATGCCCATACATGGACACAATAGAAGGGTTGCATGAGGAGATGAGCAAGCGTCCCAGTCTTTTCGCCGCAAAACCCATCGGTACGGCCAACACGAAAGAACCGGCCACCGTGGCGATGCCGGCCGATAGTAGAGGTCCGACCAGCAAGCGTCCGCCTAGCCGCGCGGGCAAGCGCGTGCTGTCGGTCTATCTCGACCCGCTGGCATGGAGGCAGCTCCGCCAACTCGCTCTCGATGCCGACACCTCGACGCAGGCCCTCGGCGAGGAGGCCGTGAACCTCTTGTTCGCGAAGCACGGCATCAACCGGAGCGCGTGAGGAGGAAAGACCTGGCAGTGGCGAGAGGCGGACAGAGCGAGGAGGGCAGGGGGGACCGGCGCGATCCAGCTACGGAAGAGCCCGCGACGGCTCAGGATGGGCACGATCCGTCGCCAGCCGCCCGGCTCTGGGTGGCCACCCAGAGCCGGGCGCTCCTTTCGGAACGAGGGAAATTTAGCTCAAGCGCCTACTACAAGGGTGGGGTGGGAACCGGCTCCCTACCCCACGGTTGCCTATCGCCGTCGTTTGGCGCCGGCCAATCCGGCCAAGGCCATTCCGAGGAGTCCGAGACTTCCGGGTTCCGGGGCTCCGACCGGTGCTCCCGATGGGCCCTGGTACGGATCGAGCGATCCGCCGCCTGCCAGGGAAATCGACATATCTTGCAGATAGGCGTTGAGCGGATCGTTGGCATTGTAGAAAATCGTGGTTCCGCTGTTGGCCAGCAAGTCCGTGATCTGGCTGCTTCCGCCCTGCAGGTCCAGGTAGTCTACATACAGGGCGTTTCCCGAACCCGGCGTCAAATCGAGCGTGTTTCCTGCCCCGAGGATCAAGGTGCCCCACGCGAAGTTGTTCGCGAAGCCGCCGCCGGCGGTTCCGGCGAGCGCGAAGTTGTGTGTAGTGCCCGCGGTGCCGGAGAAGTCCAGCGTCGAGAGGCTCGTGTTCCAGAGCGCCTTCTGCGTGCTGTCGTTCTGGAAGCTGCCGATGATGTCGAAGACGTCGCCGGCGCCGCCGGTGAGATAGCCCGTCGACCCGACAACCAGGTTCGCGAACGTCTGCGTCGACGGATCGCTGCGGTAGGCTCCGTTGTTCGTGAACGTGCCCCCCCACCCAACGTTCGCATTCGTCGTCTGCACCGTGCCGCCGGCGTCAACCGTCGTATTGCTGTTGAAATTGACGCTGCCACCGACTTGCAGCTTGCCACCGCTGACCGTCGTGGCGGCGCCGACATTCCCGGTGGCATCGAACATCAGAGTCCCGCCAGCGACATTCATCGTCTGGCCCAAGTTGCCGCCGTTGCCGGTAACCGTCCAGGTGCTCGATCCAGACTTGGCAAAGCCGGTGAAGCCTTGATACTGCCCACCGGCTCCGAGGTTCGACAGATCAAACTGGTTCCCGTTGGCCGCGTTGCTGTTGCCGCCCAATGCCAGCGTGTTGCTGCCCTGGCTCTGTACGGTGCCGCTGATCTGGGAGCCGGCCTCGAGCACCAGCGTATTACCCCCGCCTTGCAGCAATACGGCATCCGCACTCGGGCCGTTGCCACCATTTGATTTCCCGCCCGCGATCGTCCCGGCGTTCTCGATGGTGACCCCGCCCTCGCCCAGGACGCCGACCCCAGCGATTCCGCGCGTGCCAAAGGTGCCACTGGACCCGGTCGCTCCGTCCGCGCCTTGCTGGCCAACAGAGGCTGGGATGGAAGTGCCTCCCACGAGCGAGCCGGTAGTCCCATTTTGTCCAATATAGGAGCTAAAACTCTCTGCGGTCCGGCCGTCTGCGCCGTTCCCACCCGCTCCACCCGATCCCGCGCTACCTCCACCGCCGCCCGCGCCTTGTTGACCGCCCTGGCCACCGACGATGGTGCCACTATTGATCAATGTCGCGTTCTGGATTTCAACTCCTGCGCTTCCCGCACCCCCAATTCCACCATTGCCACCGCCGCCACCCGCTCCACCAAAGCCGCCCGTTCCACCAGCTTGAGGCGAGACTGGCCCGTCTGTAATATTGATGCCGACATCGATCTCACAACATAACCCCGGCGGTCCATTGTAATAAGAGATCGACTGGAAGGACGGCGCGCCCTTCACGCCGTTCCCGCCGGCACCGCCATCACCGCCGGCACCCCCCCTACCGCCCGATCCTCCGGTCCCTCCATTGCCCCCGGCAATCGATCCCGTGTTGATCAAGGTGCCGCCGGTCAATAGAGCGCCAAGGCCTCCGGTGCCGCCGATGGCGCCGTTCCCTCCGTTTCCGCCGTACCCGCCCAGGCCGCCCGTCGCACCGGGAGCGCCCGTATAACCGGGTGAAGGGTTGCCGATGTTGTTCTGGGACTGCGTGTAGATCCGCGTCATGTCAAACGCGTCCGCACCGAGCGACTTCCCGCCAGCGCCTGCGTCGCCGCCGCTGCCTCCTGCACCGCCGCTGCCGCCGGTGCCGCCCTTGATCGATCCCGTATTCGTTACCGTGCCGCCGACCAGGAGCAGTCCGTCTCCACCGGTATTGCCATTGCTGCCGTTGGCGCCGTTGCCACCGGTGCCCCCCAGCCCCCCGCCATAGCCGCCCCCGCCAGCGCCGCCCTTGCCCCCACCACCGCCATCGCCCCCGGCTCCGCCATCCCCGCCCTTCGCTTGCCCGGTCAGTGCGACGGTCCCCCCGTTCACGACCAGACCCGCTCCGCCCGTCGAACCGCTCACCGATGAGCCACCGTCGGCCCCCAGACCACCCAGGCCGCCCTGGGTGTAGATGGGCGCGTTGCCGCCGTTGTTGGCGGAACTCACATACCCTTCGCCTCCCGCGCCGCCTTTGCCGCCATCTCCGCCACCACCACCCTGCCCGCCGCTGCCTCCTTGAACACCCGAGACCGCCGTGCTCCCTCCAGCCACGGACTGACCATATCCGCCATTGGTTCCGAGCGATCCGTTGCCCCCTTGCACGCCACCCGAGCCCGGCAGCCCCGGCGGCGTTCCATCTACCCCGTCGGTACCGGTCTGCCCGGGCGTCCCGTTATTGCCGTTCGGCCCCGCGCCGCCCGCGAACGCGACGGGTCCGCTCAGCGACATGACGACCGCTATCGCCGAGAGCGCGGTGACGATCGGGGCGCGGCGTTTCCGCTCCGGCGAACACTGCAAGGCGTGCGCAGCATCTTTGGCACGCACCTCGCTCGAAGAAGCTGACACTCGACCTGGGCGTGCCAGCGGGGGCAAGGTCCAGCCTGGCGGAGTAACGGCTGTCGTCTTCTCTTTCGCGAATTGCTTAGGATATTGATACCACATTATTGTTCACTCGCATTGCGTCGCCAGGCAGGGTTAGATCTCTGGTGCTTCCGGAAATTTCGTCTACCGATGTGGCCTGGTCAGTCCCGGGCGTCAGGGCGGATGCAATTCCTGCGCCCAATACGTCGACAGCGCTATGATCGCGATTGATTGAACGGCGTCATGCCGTCGCTCATTCCGACCAAATTGATTCGTTCTTCGCATAGTTTCGCGCCCATCGATGGTTTCGAACTCAAAAAAATCACGTGCCGCGCGCATTGCGCGGATCGAAACTCACGACATGCTTTCAGAGATTGGCCGCGGCCTTATCCCCTTCGCAGATAAACTTCTCACTCTGCATGACATACCGGCGATCGCTAATTTTTGTCAACTGTCTATTAACCTGTGTCTCGAAAACTCCTGAAATTTTAAGGGGCTGTCTTTTCACCTCTCGCCAGAAATCATCGAGCAACCGCGCCGCAGCCGTGGAAGCGTAGGGGCTGCCTTTGTCCTTTGGCGTGCGGGCGTTGAGGCGCCTCCGGCACGGGCCGGTCAAGAGCTCGGCAAATGCGTCGCGGTCCGCTCGCCCGCGGTTCCATGTGACCGCCACCCTGGTCCGGCCGCTGCAGCGCCACGACCACTGGTGAGGCACCCGAGCCGTATGGCCGGCCTGAGACGGACATCGTCTGCCGGACGACCAAGTCGACCTGCCTTGGTGGACCGCGAGGCAGCGGAGGCAACCTTCTGAGGTTGCGACTGGTAGCACTTCTTACTACTGTCTGCCGATGTCCAGCGTAGCCAAAATCAGCGTCGCCCTGACCCCGGAGCTGAACGAGCCGGTGCAGCAGGCTGTGGCCAGCGGCGAGTATGCGACCGGCAGCGAGGTCATCCGCGAGGCTCTGCGCGAGTGGAAACTGCGCCGGACGCTGCGCCAGCACGACCGCGCCGAGCTGCAGCAGCTCTGGGCCGAGGGGCTGGACAGCGGCCCCGGCCGCCATGGCAACATGGCGGCCCTCAAGCGGGAAGCCCGCCGCCGGTTCAAGGCTGCCTCGCCCGACCCGGAGTGAGAGGGCTCTTGCCGACCTGCCTACGCACAGCCCGCGCCGAAGAAGACCTGATTGAGATCTGGCTCTACATCGCCGGCGACGACCCGAAGGCGGCGGAGCGAGCGGGCTGTCCTCGACGTGCCTCAGCTCTCCGCCGGAGCGGCGGGCGTCCCGGTGCCCGGGTGGGATGCCGGGGGCTGGGCCTCGCCGCCGCCGCCGTACTTCCCGAGCAGCGCGGCTTTGTCGCGCTCGGTCAGCGCTGCCAGGCGGGCGAAGCCAACCTTGAGAAGCTCCTCCGGCCAGTCCCCCAGCCCGGCGGCGAGGGCGAGGCCGCCGAGGCGGTAGCGGGTCCGGTCCGCCAGGGCCCGGCGGGCCTTGAGGATGGCGGCGCGCTCCATGGCCTGCTGTGCCGCCGCCTTCGCCACCCGCAGCTCGCGCAGCTCGAGGCCCTCGGCGGCGGTGAGCCCGATGCCCGCCTTCCGCTTTTCGGCCAGCTCGTTGAGCCGCCGCAGGGCGGTGTCGTCGAAGGCGGCGACGGATTTGCTGTTCGTGCTCGTGGTGCCCTCCTCTCGATGGCCTGCCATGAAGGAGCAACTTGCACCGGAATGGGCAATATTATCTTAAGAGAAGTGGTATAGGCTCAATATACATTTTGCTGCGCAAAATGTGCCTCAAGGCGAGTAGCCGCCCAGGACCCGCCGATGCCCAGCCGCTTCATCCGCTGCGACATGGTCCGCGCCGAGGCCGGCAGCAGCGCCGTCGGTCTCGCCGCCTATATCGCCCGCGACCGGCGCCAGGACCACAGCGGCGCCGTCTTCAATTTCGCCCACCGCGCCGACGAGCTCACCGACCGCGGCCTCATCCTGCCCGCCGCCGTCCCGGACTGGGCGGCCGACCCGGCAAGGCTGTGGCGCGAGGCCGAGCGGGCGGAGCAGACCGTCGACCGCCGGAGCGGCGAGCGGCGCTGGAAGAAGGGCGGGCAGATTGCCAGGCACATGACCATCGCCCTGCCGCGCGAGGTCACCCCGGAGCAGCGCCGGGAGATGCTGCTCGCCTTCGTCGCCGAGGCGCTGCAGCCAGGCCGTCACGGCGTCGCCGTCGAATGGGCCATCCACGCCGACGACGGCAACCCGCATGCGCATCTGCTCATCACCACCCGTACCCTCGACGCCAGGGGGTTCGGCAGCAAGGCCCGGGCGATGAACCCGGGCTTCGCCAGCCGCGGCGCGGCGCACTTCGTCAGCGAGGGCGATGACTGGGACAAACGCTGGGCGGCCTTCCAGGCGGACTACTTCGCCCGCGCGGGTATCGCCGCGGTGGTGCGGGAGCGCCGGGCCGTGGCCGAGCCGCACTACCGCCGCGGGCAGATGCGGAGCGCGGCGGTGCGCGCCGAGCGCGATGCCATCGCCGAGGCCAATGCGGCGGTGGCCGAGATCCGCAAGCGCGACCCCGAAGCCATCCTCGAGGGCCTGACCGCGACCAAGGCCATCTTCACCGCCCGCGACCTGCGCCGGGCCGTGGCCGCCTCCGGGCTCGACGGCGAGGAGCGGGCGGCGCTGCGCGCCGCCCTGCTGCGTCATCCCGAGACCATCGCCCTGGTCGACGACCGCGGCGAGACTATCGGCTGGACGACGCGGGCCGTGCGTGCCGAGGAAGCGGCCATCATCGGGGCCGCGGCCGGTATCGCCGGTGCGTCCGGCCGGGCGCTCGGCCCGGCGGGCCACGCTCTGCTGGCGGCGGCGGCGGCGCTGTCGGACGAGCAGCGCCAGGCGGCGGCGCGGATGACCGGCCCGCAGCGGCTTGCCATCGTCATCGGCCGCGCCGGGACCGGCAAGAGCCATACCCTGCAGGCGGTCTGCCGCGCCTTCGAGGCCGAGGGGAAAAAGGTCATCGGTCTGGCTCCGACCAATGCCGTGGTCGCCGATTTGCGCAAGGACGGCTACCGCCATGCCGCGACCCTGCATCGCGAGCTCGCGGCGCTGGCGCGTGACCCCGGGCGCTGGAACCGTGACACCGTGGTGATGGTCGACGAGGCGGCGATGGTCGACAACGCGATGCTGGCCCGGCTGCTGGCGGCAGCGGAGGCGAGCGGCGCCCGGCTCATCCTGGCCGGCGATGACCGGCAGTTCGCATCGGTGGCGCGCGGCGGCATGTTCAGCGACCTGGTGGCGCAACACGGCGCCGCCGAGCTGGTCGCGGTGCGGCGGCAGCGCCAGGCCTATCAGGCCAGGGCGAGCGCCGATTTTGCCCGCGGCGACATCCTCGCGGCGCTCGCGGCCTACGACCGGCGCGGGCAGATTGTCTGGTGCGACAGTCTCGAGGCGGCCCGGGCCCGGGCGGTGGCGGCGCAGACGGAAATCCCGGAGCCGGGGTTTCTCTATGCCAGCACCAACCGCGAGGTCGAGGCGCTGAACCGGCTGGAGCAGCACCGGCGGCGGGCGGCGCGCCGGGCGGCGGGGGAAGCCGTCGCCGCCCATGAGTTCACGACGGTGCGCGGCGCGGTGTCGCTCGCTGCCGGCGAGCGGGTGCAGTTCCATCGCACCGAGCGCGCCCTCGGGGTGGCGGCTTCGGAGTTCGGCACGGTGCGGACGGTGACGGCGTCATGGCTGGAGGTGGTCAAGGACGATGGCGCCGTCATCGGCTTCGACCCCCGAGGCTTCGACCAATGGGGGCTCGGCTATAGCGGCACCGGCTACAAGGGTCAGGGCAAGACGCAGCCGCGCACCGCCGCGGTCTATGACAATCCCCACGCCTGGGATGCCCGCGCCGCCTATGTCATCGGCACCCGCCACCGCGACGACTACCGGTTGTTCGTCCCGCGCGACCTCGCCCCCGACCTTGAAGCGCTGGCCGAGCAGATCCTGCGCCGGCGCGATGACCGCGGCTCGTCGCTGCGCTTCGTCACCGCCGCGGAATACCAGGCCCGGCAGGCGCATCAGGCCGCCACCGTGGCGCGCGAGAGTTGGCCCGCCAGGGTCGCGCACCAGCGGCAACACGAGCCACCGAAGCCGCACCCCGGTCCCGAGCCAGAGCCGCCTATGCCCGGCATGCGCCGGTGAAGCAGGGCCAAACCCGGAGCGCGCGCTGCTCGCCGAGACGGTGGACGAAGCGCAACGGGCGCTAT
>DAIDKZ010000014.1 GCA_027449745.1 Acetobacteraceae bacterium
CTGCTGCTCTGCAACGACCGTGCCGTGCTCGGCCCGTGGGTCAACGGGCGAATGATGAACCTTTTCACCAGCGTGATCATCGCAGCGTTGGTCGTGCTCTCGCTGGTGCTGACGGCGGCGACCGTATTTCCCGCCATCACCGGGACCCAGATCCTGACCATCCTGATCGTCGGCGGTGTCCTGGCGCTCGCCGCCGCGCTGGTTGCACTGCGCGGCATGACGGGTGGCCCGGCGGCGGTGGGGCCGCGCGAGACTTGGCGGATGCGGCCGCTGGCCAGCCTGCCGAAACTGGTGCTCACCGGCCCGATCCGGCTGTGGCTGGGAACGCTGCGCGGCTACCTCATCCTCGCAGCGGGGCTGGTTCTGGTCCGGATGGTCCAGCTCGCCCTCGGCGGCTGATGATCGCGCGGGCGGTGGCGAGCAGCGCCACCGCCAGTGCCGCCATCCCCACCCATGCTGAAGGCCGGGGTCCGTAGAGCCCAGGCATGAGATTGGCGTCCAGCACCCGCCGCCATGGTAGGTGCGTGGCCACGGCATACCAACCCGCCTCAAGTCCAGCCGTGGCAACCGCCGCGACGAAAGCGAGCAGGAACAGAACGAGCGGTGCCGCCTGCCGGCGCGCTGGCAAGGAGCGGAACAGCATCTCCCAGGCAAAGACCCCGACCAGAATGGCCGGCTGGGTGATGTCGGACTTGGCCTGCATGAGCCCGTGCAGCAGCCCGAGCACGGCGATGGGGTAGACTAGGCGGTGCAATGGCTTCCAGCGCCGGCGCAGGCGGCGGATCATGGCATCGGTCGAGGTCGCCGCCAGCGCGGCGAGGCCGGCCAGCGCCGCGAAGCCGATCGCGAGATAGACGCGGTGGACGATCTCATGGGCGATGTGCAGCGGCTGGAAGCGCTGGTCCAGCGCGTAGAGCGTGAAATGCGCCGCGATGTAGCTCGCCGCCGCGAGGCCGAGCATGCGGCGGATCATCAGCCCGCGTGCCCAGCCGAACACCGCCCGCGCTGGCGAGATGGCCAGCGAGAGCAGCAGCAGGCGCAGCCCCCAGAGCCCGAGTTCGTGGATCGCCGCGTTCAGCGGGCGCGCGCCGAGGCCGACGAGGCCCCAGCGCAGCGCGAGGACGAGCGCGGGCAGCGTCACCGCCACGAGCGTCCCCGCCTTCAGCGCCGAGAAACGCCCGGCGCGGTCCCGCCACGGCATGGGCAGGCCAGACGGCGCCCGCATTAAGGCGGCTACTTCGGCGCTTGCGGCGCCATCGCCGCCGGCATGTCCATCTTGTGGAAGTCCGCGGGCGGCTCGAACAGCGAGGCCGGCTGTGCCGCGTAGGTCACGGCAGTGGCGAGCAGGCCGCCGCTGTTGCCATCGTGATCGCGGCCGTCGACGCGCAGCAGCACGCCATCGTCGGTGACGCAGGCGGTGCCCGAGCCGCGATCGCCGGACACGTCCCAGTTCGTGCAGGGCTGGCCGGCCACGGTGTCCGTGCCCTTACGGACGAAATGCATGCGGTCGTTGAGCAGCACGCCCGGCGACATCGAGGGGCTGATCGGGCTGACCATGTACATCTGCTGCTGCGGCATGACCATGGTCAGCCGATGCGCTGCCTGGTCGAAGATGGCGTAGCCCTGCCGGCCGGCTTCCATCCGGATCTTCTGCGTCGCCGCGGAATAGAACAAATGCGCCTCATGCGGTGCGTTCGCCTGGCGGGCGGTGACATTGTAGGTGACCGCCACGTCGCGCGTCGGCAAGAGCGGCGGGTGGTCCTCCGCCAGCGCGGCCCCGGCGAGGCCGGTCAGCAGGGCGGCGAGGCCGATCGAGACTGGACGAGACATTCAACACTCCTTGTGCGCGCTCGTGCCGACGACCGGCACGGGCGGGATATGGCGTGCCGTTAGCCCGATGCCAACGCCGCGATGGCATGTGCCAGCGCCTCGGGCGTGGCATCGCCCCAGCGCGCCGGGGCCGACAGGGCTTCGACCAGGCGGCGCTTGTACTCCTCGCGCGGGATCTCCACGGCGCCGAACTGCGCCAGATGCAGCGTGACGAACTGGGTGTCGAGCAGCCGATAGCCGGCGAGGATCAGGCGGGCGACGAGATGGACCAGCGCCACCTTGGACGCGTCGGCGACGCGGCTGAACATGCTCTCGCCGAAGAAAGCGCCGCCGATGGCAACGCCGTAGAGCCCGCCGACCAGCCGCCCCTCGGCCCAGCACTCGACCGAGTGGGCGTGGCCGAGCGCGTGAAGGGCGAGGAACAGCCGCTCGATGTCGTGGTTGATCCAGGTATCTTCCCGCCCCGGGGCGGGCGCCGCGCAGCCGCGAACGGTGCCGGCGAAGTCGCGATCGACGGCGACCTCGAACCCCCCGGCCCGGACCGTGCGGGCCAGCCGGCGCGGCAGGTGGAACCGGTCGAGCGGCAGAACGCCGCGCTGCTCGGGATCGAGCCAGTAGAGCTTCTCCCCGCGGCGCGTCTCCGCCATCGGGAACAAGCCCGCCCGGTAGGCCCGCAGCATCAGCTCCGGCGTCAGTTCCAGTGCCCGCCTGGACATGACCCCATTCTGCGCAGGTCGCGCCCCGGGCGCCAGCGAAACCGCGCGCAATTCGCGCGCTGGGCGCCAGCAAATCCGCGCGCCCCCGGGTCGCCGGCGCGGCGGTGCCCGGGCTATAGTGATGGTGATGGTCGAGTCCCAATCCCTGCCAGCGTCCCAGGGTGCCGGCCCCGCGGCTGGCGTCGGGCTGCTGTTCCTGCGCGAAGAGGAGCTGCGCCTCGCCCAGGATCTGTTGCTGCTCGCGACGCGCGAGCTCGCCCGCGATGCCGACGCGCTGCTGGCTCAGCACGGGCTGGGTCGAGCCCATCATCGCGCGCTGCACTTCATCGCCCGCCAGCCCGGCCTCACCGTCGGCGATCTGCTCGCTCTGCTCGGCATCACCAAGCAGAGCCTGGCGCGCGTGCTGACTACCCTGCAGGCCGCGGGGCTGATCGAGCAGATGGCGGGCCGGAGCGATCGCCGCCAGCGCCTGCTGCGCCTCACCGACGCGGGTCTGGCGCTGGAGCGTGCCCTGTTCGAGTGCCAGCGCGAGCGCCTGCTCGCCGCCTATCGCGAGGCCGGCGGCGGTGCCGTCGAAGGGTTCCGCCGGGTCCTGCGGCTGCTGCTGGCGCCCGCCGCGCGCGCCGCGCTCGACCGCGCCCGTGCCGCGGCGCGGAGCGGCGCCTGAGGCGCCGATGGCGGAAGAGGCGCACATCCTCATAGTCGATGACGATGCACGGCTGCGCCGGCTGCTCGCTCGCTTCCTCGGCGAGCGCGGCTTTCGGGTCAGCACCGCCCACGACGCTGCCTCGGCGCGCGAGACGCTGCGTGTCCTGCAGCCCGATCTCGTGGTGATGGACGTGATGATGCCGGGCGAGAGCGGCCTCGGCTTTACCGAGGCGCTGCGCCGCGAGGGGGGCGTGATGCCGGTGCTGCTGCTGACCGCGCGCGGCGCGCCGGAAGATCGCATCGCAGGGTTCGAGGCCGGCGCCGACGATTATCTCCCCAAGCCCTTCGAGCCGGACGAACTGGTGCTGCGCATCCGCGCCATCCTCCGCCGCGCCGCGCCGCCGGCGCCGACCGTTGCCGCCGGCCCGATCCCGCTCGGCGCGCTCGTGTTCGATGTCGAGCGGGGCGAATTGCGCGGCCCGGCTGGCACCATCCGGCTGACCGGCGGGGAAGCGGCGCTGCTCACGGCGCTGGCCCGCCGGCCCGGCGAAGCGCTCTCGCGCGAGGCGCTGGCCCAGGCGCTGGGCATGGACGAGGCCAGCGAGCGCGCCATCGACGTGCAGGTGACGCGCCTGCGCCGCAAGCTGGAGCCGGACCCGCGCGAGCCGCGCTTCCTGCACACGGTGCGCGGCCGCGGCTATGTGCTGAAGCCTGGCACGTGAAGGCGGCGCACGGATGATCGCCCGCCGCGCCAGGCCCGAACCCGCGTCGCGGCGGCGTATGGTCCCGCGCTCGCTGCTCGGGCGCAGCCTGCTCATCATCCTGGTGCCGCTGGTGCTGCTCGAAGCGGTCGCGCTGCAGATATTCTACGGCAGCCATCTCGGCGTGGTCTCCCGCCGCTTCGCCGCCGCCGTCGCCGGCGAGGTCGCCGCCACCGTCGAGCTGCTGCGCCGAACCCCGGACGCACGGGAGCGCGACTGGGTGCTGGGCTTCGCCGCGGACAAGTTCGGTATGGCCATGCGCCTCGAACCGGGCACCAGGCTGGAGACGCTGCGCAGCCGCAAGATGGCCGGGCCGATGGACGAGGACCTCGCCGCCGCGCTCAGCGAGAAGATCCGCCTGCCGTTCCGGATGGACTGGGCATCCGATCCGCAATCGGTGCTGATCGAGGTGCAGCTGCCGGAAGGCGTGCTCGACATCGAGGCGCCGCGCAAGCGCCTCTATACGGGCACGCTCTATCTCTTCGTCATCTGGCTGGCCGGCTCGGCGGCGCTCCTGTTCCTCATCGCGGCCCTGTTCATGCGCAACCAGGTGCGTGCCATCCGCCGTCTGGCGGTGGCGGCGGAGGCGTTCGGCATGGGGCGCGACCGGGGCCCGATCAAGCCCGAGGGCGCGCTCGAAGTCCGCCAGGCTGCGGCCGCATTCAATCGCATGCAGGAGCGGATCCGGCGCTTTCTCGCCCAGCGCACCGAGATGCTGGCCGGGGTCTCGCATGATCTGCGCACGCCGCTGACCCGGCTGCGTCTGGCGCTGGCGATGCTGCCGGTGCGCGACGACATCGCCCCGGAGGTGGCGGAGATGACCACCGATGTCGAGGAAATGGACCGGATGATCGGCGGCTATCTCGCCTTCGCCCGCGGCGAGGGTACGGAGCAGGCGAGCGACGTCGATCTCGGGGCGCTGATGGAGGAGGTCGCGCTGGCCGCCCGCCGCTCCGGCGCCATCGTCGATCTCTCCGCCCCGCCCGGACTGACGGTGAAGCTGCGCCCCGGCGCGATCCGGCGCGCCCTCACCAACATCGTTGACAATGCGCGCCGGCACGCCTCCCGCGTCGCCCTCGCCGCCACCCCGGCGGGGGAGCGGGCGGTCGAGGTCACGATCGACGATGACGGTCCCGGCATCGCCCCGGAGCGGCGGGAAAGCGTGTTTCGCCCGTTCGAGTCCGGCGCCGCCGGCGGCACCGGGCTCGGCCTCACCATCGCGCGCGACATCGTCCGCGCCCATGGCGGGGAGATCATGCTGGAGGACAGCCCCCTCGGGGGCCTGCGGGCGCGCCTGCGGCTGCCGATCTGACGGCGCCCCCGACCTTGACCCCGGAAACGCGGCGCCGTACGGTCTGCAAAATTTGCGGGGCTGGATCGCGCCGGCGTGGCAGCGGGACGGCCCCGGGGGAGGAACAATGGCTCATTCGGATTTCGGGCGCCCCGGGCGCCGCAGCGTTCTCAAGGCCGGCCTGGTCACCGGCGCAACGCTGGCGATGCCGTTCGTGGCGAGGGGCGCGAGCAAGCAGCCGATCCGCATCGGCCAGCCCAGCATCTTGTCCGGGCGCATCGCTCAGCTCGGCATTTCCTCGCGCAACGCCGCGCAGATGGTGGTCGACGCATTCAACGCCGCCGGCGGGCTGGATGGCCGGACCATCGAGCTGATCTCGCGCGATTCGAAAGGCAAGCCGGACGAAGCGGCGCGCGTGGTGCGCGAACTCATCAACAATGACGGCTGCCAGATCATCCTCGATTCCGAGGCCTCCTCCGGCGCCTTCGCGGTCCAGGAGGTGGTGCGCGAGACCGGCACGCTGTGCATCCACGCCGATTCCGAGACCACGTCGCTCACCGCCGATCCGAAGATCCGCGCACCCAACGCATTCCGTTGCGCCCGCCAGGTGCTGCACGATTCCATCGTCGGCGGCAGCTACGCCGCGGGCATCGCCAAGGCCCAGGGGCTGAAGCGGTGGATGACCTGCTCGCCGGACTATGTCTACGGTCGGGACAGCAGCAGCGAGTTCCTGGACTACCTCAAGGTGTTCGAGCCGAGCGTGGAAGCGGTCGGCGCGACCTGGCCCAAGCTGTTCGCGCCCGATTACACCGAGAACGTCACCCGCATCCTGGAGACGAAGCCCCAGGCCCTCTATTCCGCACTCTACAGCGGCGATCTCGTGAGCTTCATCGACCAGGGCAATCTCTACGGCCTGTTCGACCAGGTGAAGTTCTTCGCCATCAACATGGCCGACTACACGACGCTGCACGCGGTCAAGAAGCTGCCGGCGGGTATCTACTCGTGCAATCGCTATCTCTCGACCTTCCCGGCGACCAAGTCGAATGCCGAATGGTCGGCTGCCTACGACAAGCGCTACAATGTCCTGCCGCTCAACTGGGCTTGGCAGAACGCGCTGGCGATGCAGTTCCTGGTCGAGGCGATCAAGAAGACCGGCAGCGACGACGGCAAGGTGCTGGCCGGCGCCCTGCGCGGCATGACCGTCGAATCGCCGTTCGGCGCCAAGGGCACGGTCACCATGCGCGCCGAGGACCAGACCATCGTCGATTATGCGATCGGCTGGGGCGTCACCATTCCGCAGGCGCCGTTCGTCGAGGGCATGGAGGCCGCCGACTGGACGGTGATCGCCGCGCGTGAGACGGAGTGGAAGAAGCAGAAGGGCTGGGCATGATCGGCCGAAGCTCCGGGAGTAGCCGGTGAACCTGGACGCCTTCGCCGGCTGCCTGTCCAGCGCCTCGTGCCTCATCACCCAGACTTCGGCCGGGCTGATCATTGGCATGCTGCTCTTCCTCGTCGCCTGCGGGGTGACGTTGATTTTCGGCGTGCTCGGCGTGATCAACTTCGCCCACGGCGCCTTCTACATGCTCGGCGCCTATCTCGCGCTGACCGCCTATCAGTTGACCGACAGCTATCTCGCCGCCGTGCTCTGCGCGGCGGCGGGCGTCGGGCTGTTCGGGGTCGCCTTCGACCGTCTGTTCATGAGCCGTGTCTATAACAGCAATGTTCTGATGCAATTGCTGGTCTGCTACGCCTTCGTGCTGATCCTGGATGATGCCGTGAAGATGATCTGGGGCGCGGAGTTCCAGTCGATGGGTATGCCGGCCGCCTTCGCGCTTCGCCCGCTGCACGTGCTCGGCGGACTGGTGCCGCCATTCTATGTCTTCCTCGTCGCCGTCACCATCGCTATCGCCATCGCGCTCGGCGGGCTGATCGAGCGCACGCTGTTCGGCAAGATCGTCCGCGCCGCGGCGGTGAACCGGCAGATGGTCTCGGCGCTGGGCATCAACACGTCGCTCCTCTATGCCTCCGTGTTCGGGCTCGGCGCGCTGCTCGCCGGCGCGGCCGGCGCGCTGGCCGCGCCGGTGCGCTCGGCGACCCCCGGCATGGGGGTCTCGATTCTCATCGAATCCTTCATCGTCACCGTGATCGGTGGCATGGGTTCGATCGCCGGTGCCTTCACGGCTGCGGTCCTGCTCGGTTTGGTGCGGTCCTTCGGCAGCATCGGCTTTCCGCTGTTCACCGACGGCCTGATGTTCGGCCTCATGGTGATCGTGCTGCTGATCCGCCCGCAGGGCCTGTTCGCGCGCGGGTCCGCCTGAGATGCGCGCCACGGCCCGAGAGGCGGCGCTGGCACTGCTAGCCTGCGCGCTGACGCTCCTCCTCGCCTGGGCGCTGGGCAGCAAGCCGCTGATCGATACGCTGATGCGGCTGGCGATTTTCGGCCTCTACGCCGTCTCCCTCAACATTCTCGTCGGCTATACCGGGCTCGTCTCCTTCGGCCACGCCATGTTCTTCGGCTTCGGCGCCTACGCCTTCGGCCTGTTGATGCAGACGGGGCTGACCAGCCTGCCGGCCGCCGCGCTGGCGAGCCTGGCGCTGAGCGCGGCGCTCGCGTTCGTCGTTGGCGCGCTCTGCATCCGTCTCGCCGACATCTATTTCTCCTTTCTCACCCTGGCCTTCCAGATGCTGCTGCACGCGGTGATCCTGAGCTGGGTCGGTCTGACCGGCGGCGATCAGGGGCTGCAGGGTGGCATCCCCCGCCCCCGCTTCCTCGGCATCAACCTTGCCGATCCGTGGCAGGTCTTCGTCGTCACGATGGTTGCATTCTTCGCCTCGCTGCTCGCCATCCGCACCATTCTGCAATCGCCGTTCGGCTACGCGCTGCGCATGGTGCGCGATAATGCGCCGCGCGCGGCCGCACTCGGATTGCCGGTGCAGCGCTACAAGCTCGCGGCCTTCGTCATCGCCGGGCTGTTCGGCGCCCTGGCGGGGATCCTGATGGCGCTCTACGTCTCCGGCGCCTATCCCAACTTCGCCTTCTGGACGCTGTCGGGAGAAGGCATGTTCATGATCATGCTAGGCGGCATCGGCGTTTTTCTCGGCCCGGTGCTGGGGGCCGCGATCTTCCTGCTGCTCAACGACACGGTCACGCGCTTCACCGAATATAATGGCATGTTCATGGGCGTCGTGCTGCTCGTGGTCGTGCTCGGGCTGCGGCAGGGGCTGCTCGACGTCGTGATGGCCCGGATACGCCCGCGATGACCGCGCATCTGGCCATCGCCGATCTGGTGAAGCATTTCGGCGGCGTCGTCGCCACCGATCATGTCACGCTGGACTTCCCGCCGGGCTCGCTGACCGCCGTCATCGGCCCGAACGGCGCCGGCAAATCGACCCTGTTCAACCTGATCACCGGACGGATCCGTCCCGACGGCGGCCAGGTGCTGCTCGACGGCACCGACATCGCCGGAATGGCCGAAACCGCGATCGTGGCGCGCGGGATCGGCCGCGCGTTCCAGATCGCCAGCCTGTTTCCATCGTTCACCGTCGCCGAATCGCTTGCCGCCGCCATCCTCGCCCATCGTCGCCAGACGCACCGCATGCTGACCCGCTTCCCGCTGGCCGCGGCCCGCAGCCGCGCCGACGAGGTCATGCGCCTGGTCGGGCTCGATGCGCACGCGGACCGGCTGGCGCAGCATCTCTCGCATGGCGATCAGAAGCTGCTCGACATCGCGCTGGCGCTGGCGCTCGATCCGGGCGTGCTGCTGCTCGACGAGCCGACGGCGGGGATGGGGCG
>DAIDKZ010000015.1 GCA_027449745.1 Acetobacteraceae bacterium
GCGATCACCGGCTTGGCGGCGCGCGCCGGGGCGGCGATGTTCCAGGCCAGCTTCGAGACCTCTTCCGGCGACGCCTCCATGAATCCCTTGATGTAGCCGCCGCTGCTGAAGTGCTTGCCGATCGAGCGCACCACGATCACCCGCACGCGCGGATCCGCGTCCAGCGCCTCGAAGGCGCGCCGGAGCTGGTCGCGCTGCGGCATGGTGACGACGTTGTAGGGTGGCCGGTCGAGCACGATGTCGCCACGCGCTTGCGCCGCGTCGATCTCGACGCGAAAGCCGTCATTCGGTTGGTCTGGAGCCAAGGCGTCGCTCATGCTGCGGGTTCCTGCGATTGCGAGATGGCGGTGTAGTCGCCATCGACCAGCTTGCGGCGCAGCAGCTTGCCGACGGGCGATTTCGGGATTTCGGTGACGAAGACGAAGCGGCGCGGACGCTTGTAGTTGGCGAGCCCGCTGTCGCGGCAGTGCCGGTCCAGCGCGGCGGCCTCGACCGGCGCCGCGGTTTTCACGAACGCGGTCACGATCTTGCCCCAGCGCGCGTCCGGCAGGCCGACCACCGCCACTTCGGCGACGGCCGGGTGCAGCGAGAGGCAGCTCTCGATTTCAACCGGCGAGACGTTCTCGCCGCCGGTGATGATCATGTCGTCCACCCGGCCGGTCACGAACAGGTCGCCGTCGGCATCGACGTAACCGGTGTCGCCGGTGCGATACCACCCCTCCCACAACGCCCGCGCATCCACGTCCGGGCGGCGCCAATA
Organism: Acetobacteraceae bacterium; assembly: GCA_027449745.1. Taxonomy (GTDB): domain Bacteria; phylum Pseudomonadota; class Alphaproteobacteria; order Acetobacterales; family Acetobacteraceae; genus JAJZVV01. Next base: position 761 of record DAIDKZ010000015.1, read on the forward strand.
GCCTTCGAACGCTTCGTCGCCGGCCAGCAGGGCGAGAATTTCCCCCTCCTCCCCCGGCGCGGCCAGATCCGAAGCGTCGCGTGCAGAAAACCGCACGACGCGGATGCGCTGGTTGAGGCCGGAGCGCCCGGCGCTGCCGGGCTTGGCTGCCGCGCGCTGGTTGATCGTGCAGGTATAAACCTCGCTGCTGCCGTAGTGATTGACGAACAGGTCCGGCTGGAACGCGCGGGTCAGGCGCTGGAGCAATCCATCGGTCATCGGCGCCCCGGCGAAGCCGAGCTTACGCACGCTGCTGATATCCGCGGCGGCGAAATCCGGGTGGGTGACCAGATCGTGATAGAGTGTCGGCACCAGATAGAGGTTCGTGATGCGCTCGCGCGCGATCAGGCCGATCGCCGCCACCGGTTCGAATCGCGGCAGACAGACGAAGCAGCCACCGAGCAGCGACATCGCCAGCAGCGAGCGCACACCCATGGTGTGATAGAGCGGCATGACGCCGAGCGTGCGCTCGCCATGGGCGTAGAGGTTCTGCGCCACATGGGCGATCGCCGCCGCCCGCTCGGCCCGATGCCGGCGCGGCACGCCCTTCGGCCGCGACGTCGTGCCCGATGTGTAGAGCATCAGCGACCAATCCTCGGCGGTCGCGCACGGGTGCAAGCCCGCTCCGGTCGCGGCCAGTATCGCATCGAAGCCGATCTCGCCTTCGCCTGGCGCAGCCAGGGTGATGCGCGGCAAGGCGCGTGCCGCGACCGCAGCGAGCACGGCGTCCGCCGAGGCGCTCTCGTAGGCCACCGCGCGCACCTCGGCATCGGCGATGCAGAACTCGACCTCGTCCGCCTTGGCGCGCCAGTTCAGCGGCGTGATCGTAATCCCGGAGATCTGGCACGCCCAGTGCAGCGTCGCCGCTTGCCAGCGATTCTGCAGTAGGGTCAGCAGGCGGTCACCGCGGCGCAGCCCGATGGCGCCGAGGCCCGCGGCGGCGGCGGCGATCCGGGGCGCCCATTCGCCATAGGTCAGCCGCAGCTCGCCATCGACGATCGCCAGTGCCCCCGGATCGCGCTCGACGCTCGCGACGAAGCTCGTTCCGAGATCAAGCATGATCGGTCTCTCTCAGGGCTTCGGCGGCCGCCAGCGCGGCTTTGACGATCGGCGCGTAGCCCGTGCAGCGGCAGAGATGGCCGGAGAGCGCCTCGCGAACCTCCGCCTCGCCGCAGTCCGGGCGCTCGCGCAGCAAAGCGTCGAGCGTCATCAGGATGCCCGGGGTGCAGAACCCGCACTGCAGGCCGTGATGGGTGCGGAACGCCTCCTGCAGCACCGAGAGCCGGTCCGCCGCCGGCGCCAGCCCCTCGACGGTGCGGATCTCGGCGCCGTCGGCCTGCACGGCCAGTGTCAAGCAGGCGCGTGCCGGCGCGCCGTCGATCTGCACTGTGCATGCGCCGCAGATGCCATGCTCGCAACCGACATGCGTGCCGGTCGCGCCGAGCACGTGGCGCAGGAAATCATGCAGCAGCATCCGAGGCTCGGCCTCGCCGCTGACCGTGCGGCCGTTCAGCGTGAACCGCACCGGATGGCGCTGCCCGGCATCGAGCACGGCGGGACCGTGGCGGGACATCAGACGGCCTCCTTGACGGCGCGAGCCTGCTGGTCGCGCAGTGCCTCCAGGGCCACGTCCCCGCCGATGCGACGGACCAGCTCGCGACGGTAGCGCGCGGACGCGTGCAGGTCGTCACGCGCGTCGAGATCCCATGCGAAGGCGTCGAGCGCATCGCCGAGAGCCTGGTCCGTCGGCAACACGCGTGCCATCGGGATCGCGGCGACGCCACCGACGGCCAGCCGCACCCCCCTTTCATCGGCCACGGCAGCAAACGCAGCGATGGCGAAGTCCCCGTGGCGGCGCGATATTTCGCGGAACGCGTAGCCCGTCCCCGGACGGATCGCGGGGACCGAGACCGCCTCGATCAGCTCGTCCTCGGCGCGCGCCGTGACCATCATGCCGGTGAGGAATTCCTCCGCTGCCAGGCGGCGGGCGCGGCGGCGGCTCAGCAGATGCACCTGTCCGCCCAGCGCGACCAGCACCAGCGGCAGTTCCGCGCTCGGGTCCGCATGCGCGATGGACCCGCACACCGTGCCACGGCTGCGCGTCTGCATATGGCCGACCCAGGGCAGCGCCATGGCGAGCAGCGGCTGCCGCTGTGCGAGCCCATCGCGGGTTTCCAACGCACGCTGCCGCACCGCGGCGCCGATAGTGATCCGCGCGCCATCGTCGTCGGTGCGGCTCAGCGCTGCGACATGCATGATGTCCACCAGCAGCGCCGGGCGCGCGAGCCGCATGGTGAGCATCGGCACCAGGCTTTGCCCGCCCGCGATCACCCGCGCCTCGCCGCCGCCCTGGTGCAGGGCTTCGAGCGCATGCTCCGTCGTGGCCGCGCGGAGATAAGCGAAGCGGGCCGGCTTCACGCCCGCCCCCGCAACAACCTGAGCAGGCGGCGCCACAGGCTGGGCCGCCGTCCGCTCGCCTGCGCCGCGAGGGAGGCGAAGAATTGCCCGATGATGACCCGCGCCGCGCCGTCCAGCAGCCGTCCACCGATCGAGGCGACCTTGCCGCCCACGGCGGCCTCGTAATCGTAGGTCAGCACCGTGCGGGTCGGTCCGACCGGCTCAAGCCGCAGCCGCCCCCGGCCCCGCCCGAAGCCAAGGGCGCCGTCGACCGAGCCGGACAGCGTCACGGAGCGTGGCGCGTCGAGGTCGGACAGCGCGATCTCCGCGCGGTAGCGCCCGCGCACCGGACCGATGCCCAGCGTGACCTCCGCCTGGAACCGGGTCTCGCCCATGCGCTGGACGTTATGGGCGCCCGGCACCACGCGGGCGAGCAGATCCGGATCGAGCAGCATGGCCCAGAGTTGCTCCGGCGCGGCGTCAACCTCGGCGCGGCCGCTGCCGAACAACGCACGCTCGCCGGGCGCCGCCTGCGGCGGTCTCGCCTCGCGGCGCGGCGGCGAAGACTCGGCGCCGTGCAGCGCTTCCGACAGGCGGGACGGCAGCAGCGGCAGCTGGATCTCAGCGACTCCCAGCGCGTCGGCGACGGCATTGGCGATGCAGACCGGCGTGGACATGGTGTTGCCCTCGCCCACGCCCTTCGCGCCCAGCGGCGTGAACGGCGACGGCGTCTCGTAATGCAGGATGACGAGCTCCGGCACTTCCATCGCCGTGGGGATGAGATAGTCGGCCAGTGTGCCGGTGAGCAGGCTGCCATCCGGCGCGTAGGACTGCTCCTCCAGCAGAGCGGCCCCCAGCGCGTGCGCGAACCCGCCGGTGACCTGCCCGGCCACCATGCCGGGATGGAGGATGCGGCCGCAATCATGCATCGTCACGTAGCGGTCGAGCCGGACCGCGCCCGTGTCCCGGTCCACCTCGACGCCGCAGAAATCGAAGATGAACCCGTGGCACAGCGACGAATTGACCTCGTCGGCGTCATTGGGAGCGCCGAGTTGCGGCGGCGTCCAGAACGCGGTCTCGCGCAGCGGCTGCTCGACATCCTCCGGCAGGGTCGCGGGCGCCCAATGGCCGGTCGCGGCGAGGCGGGAGAAGGCGACGGCATTGCCGGGGTTGCCGGGGCTGAAGACCTTGCCGGCGGCGAACACCAGTTCGTCCGGGCGAGCGTTGAGCTGAACCGCGGCGATGCGGGCGAGCCGCTCCCGCAGCCTGGTCGCGGCGATCTGGGCCGCCCCGGCGACCGCCGGGGCGAAGCGGCTGGAATAGTTGCCGGACGCGATGGACCAGGCGTCCTTGGCGGTGTCCATCTCCGTGATCACGCGGATTTCGGCGGGGCGCAGTCCGAACACATCGGCTACCACCTGCGCCAGCACGGTGCGATGGCCCTGCCCCTGCGGCACCGAGGCGACGTGGACCGAAACCGCTCCGCCCGGGTCCAGCGTGATGGTCGCGGTCGCCTGGGCGCCGTTCTTGGGCCCCGCCCGGCGCCGCTCGGCCGCGGTCAGCACCGTGGTGATGTAGCCCATGTTGGAGACCGAGGGTTCCACCACCGCCGCGTAGCCGATGCCATAGAGCCGCCCCTCGGCGCGCGCCTGCGCCCGGCGCGCCAGCAGGCTGGCATGAGCACCGTCACGCAGCGCCGCCTCCAGCGCCGCCGCGTAATCTCCGGAGTCGAGCAGCGCGCCGGTCGCCGTCCGATAGGGAAAGGCGTCGGCCGGCACCAGGTTGCGCCGCACCACCTCGAGCGGGTCGAGCCCGAGCGTTGCGGCGATGCGGCTGATCAGCCGTTCCAACGGGAAGTAGACCTGCGGGCCGCCGAAGCCGCGGTTCAACCCGGTCGGCAGCTTGTTGGTGACGACGACGCGGTTGCGGATGCGGACATTCCGGATGGCGTAGGCGCCGGTCATGTTGCCGTGCATGCGGTAGAGCGTGGCCGGCTCCGGGGCGCGCAAATGGGCGCCGCAATCCTCGATCTGATCCCAATCGAGCGCCAGGATCCGCCCATCCTCGGCCACCGCAGCCTGGAGCCGGGTGGAACGATTCGTGGCCGAGACGGCGCCCGCCAGATGCTCCATCCGGTCCTCGATCCACTTCACCGGGCGCCCGGCCAGCCTGGCGGCGACGGCGATCACGACGATGTAGGGGAACACGCCCTGCTTCACGCCGAAGCTGCCGCCGGACTCTGGCGGCGTGCGCAGCCGCAGCCGGTTGCCCGGCACCCGCAGCGCGCGCGCGATCACCGCGTGGATGCTGAACGGACCCTGGAAGTTGGCAAGCACGTCGTAGGCGTCGAGCGCCGGGTCGTATTCCGCCACCACGCCGTAGGTCTCGATCGGCGTGCAGGCGCTGCGCGGGTATTCGACTGCCACGCCGATGCGGTGCGGCGCCGAGGCGAAGGCACCGTCAGGGTCGCCGTAGGAGAAGCTGCGATCGCTGGCCAGGTTCCCGGGAAAGCCCTCGTGCAGCAGCGGGGCTCCGTCGCCCAGGGCGTCGCGCGGCGCGACGACCGCAGGCAGCGGCGCGTAGCGGACCTCGATGGCGTCGAGCGCATCCTCGGCCAGATAGCGATCGGCCGCGACGGCGACGGCGACCGGCTCGCCGACATAGCGCACCCGGTCGATCGCCATGGGCCAGCATTCCACCGGCGCCTTCACGCCCACGACCAGGCTGGAGGCGAGATCCCGCAGCTCCGCCCCGGTCAGGACGGCGGCAACGCCGGGCATCGCCCGGGCCGCCTCCGTCGCGATGCGTTCAATGGTGGCGTGAGCGTGCGGCGAGCGCAGAATGGCCGCGTGCAGTGTTCCGGGCGGGGTTCCCAGATCGTCGATGAACCGGCCGCGTCCGGCGAGCAGCGCCGCGTCCTCCACCCGCGGAACGGATTTGCCGACCCACCCGGCCTCGTCCCCGTTCCGTGCATGCACGTCCGGTGCCACCGCGCACCCTCCCTCGCGCCAAAGACGAGTGCCCGGCCCGGCCCGTTGCAGCCGAATTTCCGGGCCACTCGCTCTTTGTTTCCAGTGGCCTGCTCATCCCTGAAATGCAAGCGCATTTCCGGGACGGGGCGGTGCGCTACGGCTTCGCGCCGATCTCGTGGCAGGCGAGCTTCTCCAGCACGCGCACCATGCCCGAATGGTCCCACGCCGACCCGCCGGCGGCCGCAGCGGCGTTGAACAGTTCCTGGCAGGTCGCCGTGTTGGGCAGGCTGAGGCCGAGCGAGCGGGCGCCGGAGAGCGCAAGGTTGAGGTCCTTCTGGTGCAGCTCGATGCGGAAGCCGGGGGCAAAGTTGCGCGCGATCATGCGCTCGCCGTGCAGTTCCAGAATACGCGAGTTGGCGAACCCGCCCATCAGCGCCTGGCGCACGCGCGCGGGGTCGGCACCGGCCTTGGAGGCGAACAGCAGCGCCTCACCCACCGCCTCGATGGTCAGCGCGACGATGATCTGGTTCGCCACCTTCGTCGTCTGGCCATCGCCGTTGGCGCCGACCAGGGTGATGTTCTTGCCCATGAGCTCGAACAGCGGCTTCACGGCGTTGAACGCGCGCTCCGGCCCGCCGACCATGATGGTGAGGCTGGCCGCCTTGGCTCCGACCTCGCCGCCGGAGACCGGCGCGTCCAGGTAGTCGCAGCCGAGATCATTGATGCGCTTGGCGAAGTCCTTGGTCGCGATGGGCGAGATCGAGCTCATGTCGACGACGATCTTGCCCGGCGCGAGCCCCTCGGCGACGCCGTCCTTGCCGAACAGCACCGCCTCGACGTGCGGGGTGTCGGGCACCATGGCGATGATCACCTCGGCCATCCGCGCGACCTCCCGGCCGCTGGTGCAGGGAATGGCGCCCTGCTCGACCAGCGCCGCCGGCGGCGGGACGATGTCGTGGACGAACAGGCGGTGCCCGCCCGCGATCAGGTTGGCGACCATGGGCCGGCCCATGATGCCGAGACCGATGAAGCCGATCGTGCTCATGCGAAGTTTCCTCCTGGATGCTGCAATGGCCCGGTTCAGCGCGGCGCGCCGGCCGGGGCGAGCGCGCGGGCGGCGCTCATGTCCTGACCCTTGCGGATCGAGAGGCTCGGGTCGAGGCAGAGAATGTCCTCGAACTCGTTGACGCTGTCGACCTCAGTGCCCATGGCGATGTTGGTGACGCGCTCGAGGATGAATTCCAGCACCACCGGCACCTGATGCTCGCGCATCAGCGCCTCGGCCCGCGCGAACGCCTCCTTGAACTCGTTCGGGCTCTTGACCCGCACCGCCTTGCAGCCGAGCCCCTCGGCGACGGCGACATGGTCCACGCCGTAGCCCGGCACCGCGCCCTCCTCGGAGGCCGCGTTGATGTTGTCGAACGCGAGGCTGACCTCGAAATCCATCTCGAACCCGCGCTGCGCCTGGCGGATCAAGCCGAGATAGGAATTGTTCACGACCACGTGCAGATAGGGCAGCTTGTGCTGGGCGCCGACGGCGAGCTCCTCGAGCATGAACTGGAAATCATAGTCGCCCGAGAGCGCGACGATCTTCCGCTCCGGATCCGCGGCGCGCACGCCGAGCGCGGCCGGCAGGGTCCAGCCGAGCGGGCCGGCCTGGCCGCAATTGATCCAGTTGCGGGGCCGATAGACATGGAGGAACTGCGCGCCGGCGATCTGCGACAGGCCAATGGTGGTGACGTAGCAGGTGTCGCGGTCGAAGACCTCGTTCATCTCCTGATAGACGCGCTGCGGCTTCAGCGGCACCTGGTCGAAATGGCTGCGGCGCAGCATGTTGCGCTTGCGGTGCAGGCATGAGGCCGCCCAGGCGGTGCGGTCCTTCAAGCTGCCGGCGTCGCGCATCGCGCGCGCGACCTCGATGAACTGGACGAGGGCGGCGCGGGCGTCGGAGACGATGCCGAAATCGGGCCCGAAGACGCGGCCGATCTGCGTCGGCTCGATGTCGACATGGACGAATTTCCGGCCCTTGGTGTAGACCTCGACCGAGCCGGTATGGCGGTTGGCCCAGCGATTGCCGATCCCGAGCACGAAATCGGATTCGAGGAACGTGGCGTTGCCGTAG
>DAIDKZ010000016.1 GCA_027449745.1 Acetobacteraceae bacterium
TCCCGGCACCTGCCGCGCGGCAGGTCTCATGCGGGCCGTCACGCGGCAAGCGACGCAGGCCGTCACGGCAGGCGCTCGGGTTGGCGCCTGCTACGCTGCTACGCCGCTTCGCAGCCGCCAACCCGAAGGTGCACCAGTGAGGCTGCGCCGCACCGGTGGAGCAAGCATGAGGCTGCGCCTCTGGCCCCGCAGCCTGGCGGTGCGGACCGCCATCATCCTGTTCACCGGCCTGGTGCTGGCCCAGACCGTCGGGCTCGGCATCGAGACGATCGGCCGCGCCGGGCTGCAGCGGCTCGAACAGGGGCGGCATCTCGCGCTGCGGGTGATGGAGCTCTACATCACTGTGGCCAAGACGCCGCCGGCCCAGCGCGCCATGGCGCTGCGCGAGCTGCGCCTGCCGGCGGGCCTCACCGCCCAGCTCGACAGCGCGCCGCCGGCGCGGCTGCTGGTGAGCCCGTTGCCGGTGCAGCAGCTCGTCCGGCTCAACATGGCCCTCGTGCCGCTGCCGCCGTCGCTGCGCCCGGCGGAGGTCGTGCTGCTCGGCAGCCCGGCGCAGGAGCAGATGATGATCGGCCTGCGTCTGGTCGATGATCCCGCTCTCACCGAGCCGCAATGGCTCAACGTCACCGCTGCGCTGCCGGCGCCGCGCCCCTGGCAGGAGCCGGACCTGCTCGCCGCCTTCCTGCTGATGACCGCGGTGGCGGCGGCGCTGACCGGCTGGGCCGTGGTGCGGCTGAGCGCCCCGGTGGCAACGCTCGCCGCCGCCGCCGAGCAGCTGGGCGCCGACGTGAACGCCGCCCCCTTGGCGGAGGTCGGGCCGAGCGACGTGACGGCAGCGGCGGCGGCCTTCAACCGCATGGCGGCACGGCTGCGCCGGTTCGTGCAGGACCGCACGCTGCTGTTGGCCGCGATCGGGCATGATCTGCGCACCCCGATCACGCGGCTGCGGCTGCGCGCGGAGTTCGTCGCCGACGAGGAGCTGCGGGCCAAAATGCTGGCCGATCTCGATGATCTGGAAGCGCTGGTCACCGCGACCCTGGCCTTCGGGCGCACCGCGACCAGCCGCGAGCCGGCCGCGCCGCTGGACCTTGCCGTGCTCGCGCGCACCCTGCTCGACGAGGCCGCCGATGCGCGCCCGGAACTGGCGGAGCGGCTCGTCTATGACGGGCCCGAGCATCTGACGGTGCGGGCGCGCTCGATGGCGCTGAAGCGCGCGCTCGGCAACCTGGTCGCCAACGCCATCGCCTATGGCGGCAGCGCGCGCATCCGGCTGCTTCCACCCGAGGCCGCGGGGGCGCCGGTGCGCATCGAGATCGAGGATGACGGGCCCGGCCTGCCGCCGGGCGAGACCGAACAGCTCTTCGACCCGTTCCGCCGCGGCGAGGAGAGCCGCTCGCGCGAGACCGGCGGCGTCGGGCTCGGCCTGACCATCGCGCGCGACATCCTGCGCGCGCATGGCGGGGAGGTGACGCTCGCCAATCGCAGCGAGGGCGGCGCGCGCGCCTCGGTGCGCCTGCCGGCATGACCGTGCCGGCGGCCGAAACCTGGCTCCAGGTCCGCCCGCAGGGGCTCTATTGCGTGCCGGGCGATTTCTTCATCGACCCGCTGCGCGCCGTGCCGCGCCCCGTGATCACCCACGCTCACGCCGATCACGCCCGCCCCGGCCACGGCGCGGTGCTGGCCAGCGCCGAGACGCTGGCGCTGATGCGCGCGCGGCTCGGCGCCGGCGCGGCGGGGGCGAGCCAGCAGCCGGCAGGGCTGGGCGAGGCGCTGACGCTGGGCGAGGTTCGCCTCTGGCTCGCCCCGGCCGGGCATGTGCTCGGCTCGGCGCAGGTGGCGATGGAGTATCGCGGCCGGCGCGTCGTCGTCAGCGGCGACTACAAGCGCGCCGCCGACCCGACCTGCGCCGGTTTCGAGCCGGTGCGCTGCGATGTGTTCGTCACCGAGGCGACCTTCGCCCTGCCGGTCTTCCGCCATCCGCCGGCTGGCCGCGAGATCGCCAAGCTGCTCGCCAGCTTGGCGCTGTTCCCCGAGCGCAGCCACCTGATCGGCTGCTACGCGCTCGGCAAGTGCCAGCGCGTCATCGCGCTGCTCCGCCAGGCGGGCTGGCAGCGGCCGATCTATCTGCACGGGGCGCTGATGCCGCTCTGCCGCCTCTACGAGGCGTTCGGCGTGCCGCTCGGCGACCTGCGGCCGCTCGCCGGCGCCACCAGGGCCGATCTGGCCGGCGCGATCGTGCTCGCCCCGCCCTCCGCCCAGACGGATCGCGGGACCGGCCGGCTCACCGACCCGGTGACGGCGCTGACATCGGGCTGGATGCAGGTCCGTGCCCGAGCCCGTGCCCGTGGCGTCGAACTGCCGCTGGTGATTTCCGACCACGCCGACTGGGATGCGCTGAATGCCACCATCGACGAGACCGGCGCCGCCGAGGTCTGGGTCACGCACGGGGCCGAGGCGGCGCTGATCCACGCCGCGACGCGCCGCGGCGTGCGGGCGCGGGCGCTGCGGCTGGTCGGCTACGGCGAGGAGGCGGGCGAGGACGGCGGCGGGAGGCAATGAGACCCTTCGCCGCCCTGCTCGAACGGCTCGCTTTCACCCACGCCCGCGGCGCCAAGCTCGCTCTGCTGCAGCGCTATTTCGCCGCCACGCCGGATCCGGACCGCGGCTTCGGCCTCGCCGCGCTCACCGGCGGGCTGCGCCTGGCGACGGCCAGGCCGGCCCAGATCCGCGCCCTCATCGCCGCGCGCACCGATCCCGAACTGTTCGCGTTCTCCTACGACCACGTCGGGGATCTGGCCGAGACGGTGGCGCTGATGTGGCCGGGCGGCAGCCCCGGCGGCGAGCCACCCGGCCTGGCCGAGGTGATCGGCGAGCTGGAGCGCGCCCCGCGCTCAGAGGTGCCGGCCCGGCTCGCCGCCTGGCTCGACCGCTGCGATGCCTCCGAGCGGCTGGCACTGCTCAAGCTCATCACCGGCGGGCTACGGGTCGGCGTCTCGGCGCGGCTGGCCAAGGTCGCGCTGGCCGGCCTCGGCGACGGGCGTGTCAGCGTCGAGGAGATCGAGGAGGTCTGGCACGCGCTGGCGCCGCCCTATGGCGCCCTGTTCGCCTGGCTGGAAGGGCGCGGGGAACGGCCCGATCCGGCCGGGGCACCGAGCTTCCGCCCCCCGATGCTGGCCCATCCGCTGGAGGCCGAGGATTTCGCCCGGCTCGACCTCGCCGATTATCGCGCCGAGTGGAAATGGGACGGCGTACGCGTCCAGCTCGCCGCCGGGCCGCGCGGGCGGGCGCTGTTCTCGCGCGGCGCGGAGGATATTTCCGCCGCCTTCCCCGACATCGTGGCCGCGATGGCATTCGCCGCCGTGCTCGATGGTGAGTTGTTGGTGGTGCGCGAGGGCGCGGTGGCGCCGTTCGCCGATCTCCAGCAGCGCCTCAACCGCAAGGCACCGTCGGCCCGCCTGCTCGCCAGCCATCCGGCCTGCGTGCACCTCTACGACATGCTGTTCGAGGGCGAGGAGGATCTGCGCGCGCTGCCCTTCGATGCGCGCCGGGCGCGGCTGGAAGCCTGGTTCGCCCGCGCCCGGCCGGCGCGGATGGCGCTTTCGCCGCTGGTGCCGGTCTCCGGCCGCGCGGCCCTGGCGGCATTGCGCGATGGCGCCCGTGAGGCCGGCATCGAGGGGCTGATGCTGAAGCGCGCCGACAGCCCCTATCTCGCCGGACGGCCCAAGGGGCTGTGGTGGAAATGGAAGCGCGCGCCGCTCAGCATCGACGCCGTGATGCTCTATGCCCAGCACGGCCACGGAAGGCGAGGCGGCCTCTATTCCGACTACACGTTCGGCCTCTGGCGCGATGATGGCGTGCTAGTGCCCGTGGGCAAGGCCTATTCCGGCTTCACCGACGCCGAGCTGACCTTTCTCGACCGCTGGATCCGCGCCCACACCGTCGCCCGCTTCGGCCCCGTCCGCGAGGTCGAGAAGGCGCTGGTGCTGGAGGTCGCGTTCGATGCGGTGCAACGCTCGTCCCGGCATAAATCCGGCGTGGCGCTGCGCTTCCCCCGCATCAGCCGCATCCGCACCGACAAGCCGGCGGCGGAAGCCGATCGGCTCGCCACGCTGCTCCGCCTGATCGGGCCTGGAGACGATTGACCGCAGCGCGCCGGCGTGATGCGCTGATGCCAAGCAGAAACGAGGGGAGCAGCGCCATGACCATCATTCCGAACCATGCCTTGCGCACGCTGCGCTCCGGCGGATTGGCGCTCGGCCTCGGCGTGCACCATCTGCGCACCGCCGCGACCGCCATGCTGGCCGCGGCCGGGGACTTCGACTGGCTGTTCATCGACACCGAGCACGGCGCCTTCTCGGTGCACGAGGCGACGCAGCTCTGCCTGGCGGCGTTGCCGACGCGGGTGAGCCCGATCGTGCGCATCTGCCACGACGCGCTGGATGAGGGCACGCGGGCGCTGGACAACGGCGCCATGGGCATCGTCGTGCCGCACGTCGATACCGCGGCGCAGGCGCGGCGCATCGCCGAGGCTTTCCGCTTTCCGCCGCTCGGCCATCGGTCCTGGGGCGGACCGCCCGCGATCTACGGGTTTTCTCCCCCGGACGCGGCGATCGCCCAGGCCGAGATCAACCGCGAGATCATGACCATCGCCATGATCGAGACGCCGCTCGCGGTGGAGAACGCGGACGCCATCGCCGCCGTCGAAGGGATCGACGTGCTGATGTTCGGCACCTCCGACCTCACCGCCGAAATGGGCATTCCGGGTCAGATCGGCCATGAGCGGGTGCAGGCCGCCTATGCCGGCGTCGGCGAAGCCTGCCGCCGGCACGGCAAGTTCCTCGGCATGGGCGGCGTCTATGACCGCGAATGGGCGGGACGCTACCTCAAGATGGGCGTCCGCTTCGCCCTCGGCGCCGGCGATCACGGGCTGATCCTGGCCGGCGCGAAGGAGCGCTCCGCCTTCCTGCGCGCGCTGCTCTAGAGCACGGTCCGATCGGAAGGAATCATCCGATCGGACGGTCGTGCTCTAGAAACCATATGATTAGAGCAACTTTGCCCGATCAGACTGACCGCGAAGCGGTTCAGTCTGATCGGACGTTGCTCTAGGCTCGCTCAATCGGGCAGCAGCAGCATCACCGCGGCCTGCGCGGCGATGCCTTCGCCGCGGCCGGTGAAGCCGAGGCGCTCGGTGGTCGTCGCCTTCACCGAGATCCGCGTCTCGGCGACGCCGAGCAGAGCGGCGAGGCGGGCCATCATCGCCGGCGCGTGCGGGGTGATTTTCGGCCGTTCGCAGATCAGCGTGACGTCGGCGTTGACCAGCCGCCCCCCGCGCGCGGCGATGCGCGCAGCGGCGTGGGTGAGGAAGCGGGCGCTGTCGGCATCGCGCCAGGCCGCCTCGGAGGGCGGGAAATGCCGGCCGATGTCGCCTTCGGCCAACGCCCCGTAAATTGCGTCGCACAGCGCGTGGATGCCGACATCGGCGTCGGAATGGCCGGCGAGCCCGAGCGGATGCGGCACGCGCACCCCGCACAGGATCAGCGGCCGGTCGGGGGCAAAGCGATGCACGTCGAAGCCCATGCCGACTCGTGGCGCAAACTCCCTCGATTCTGCCTCGCTCACGCAACTCTCCCGGATTCCTGCTGCACGAGGTGCAGGGTTGCGGCCGGGTGATTGCGCGTCAATGGGGTTTGCCGCTACCTTGCACAAATCATGAGCAGCACCGTCTCCTTCGCGCCGGACATCCCGGATGCCCCGGGCGCATCCGAGGCCCGGCCGATGCCCGGACTGCGGCCGATCGATCTCGGCGGCCCCGTGCTGGCGGTGCCGGTGATCCTGGCCCCGATGTCCGGCGTCACGGACCTGCCGTTCCGCCGCCTCGCCGCCCGACTCGGGGCCGGCATGGTGGTCTCGGAAATGATCGCCTCCTGGGCGATGGTGCGGCAGAACCGCACCACCCTGCGCATGGCCGAACTCGATGACGGCGTCTCGGCCGGCCCGCGGGCGCTGCAGCTCGCCGGCTGCGACCCGGCGGCGATGGCCGAGGCGGCGCGGCTGGCCGTCGATCGCGGCGCCGAGGTGATCGACATCAATTTCGGCTGCCCGGTGAAGAAGGTCGCGGTCGGCCAGATGGCCGGCTCGGCGCTGATGCGCGACGAGGCGCTCGCCGGCCGGCTGCTCGAGGCCACGGTCCGCGCCGTTCCGGTGCCGGTGACGCTGAAGATGCGCATGGGCTGGGACCATGCCAGCCTCAACGCGCCGGCGCTGGCGCGCATCGCCGAAGCCGCCGGCATCCGCATGCTCACCGTGCATGGCCGCACCCGCCAGCAATTCTACACCGGCCAGGCCGACTGGGGCTTCGTCGCCCGCGTCAAGGCCGCGACGCGCCTGCCGGTGATCGTCAATGGCGACATCCTGCGCGAGGGGGACGCCGCCACCGCGCTCGCCGCCTCCGGTGCCGACGGGGTGATGATCGGCCGTGGATGCTACGGCCGCCCCTGGTTCCCCGCCCAGGTGGCCCATTTCCTGCGCACCGGAACCCGCCGTCCCGAACCGTCGCTGGCGGCGCGGAAATCCGTTCTGCTGGAGCATTACGCGGCGATGCTGAGCCATTATGGCAACGAGCCCGGACTCCGGCTCGCGCGCAAGCATCTCGCCTGGTACACGCGCGGCCTGCCCGGTTCGGCGGAGTTCCGCGCCACCGTGAACCAGCTCGACCGCCTCGCCGACGTCCACGCGCTCATCGACCGGTTCTTCGACCCCCTCATCGCCGGCGCCGCCTCGCCCGAACCGGTGGGACTGGCGGCATGAAGGCGAAGCCGTTCAGCCTCGGGCGGGCCAGCGCGCTGCAGCCCGACGCGGCCGCCGTGCTCAGCGGGTTGCCGGTCGCGGTGGCCGTGCTCGACGCGGAGAACCGCTTCCGTTCGGTCAATCCCGCCGCCGAGCAGTTCCTGGGCCTCTCCGCCGTCCAGCTCGACGGCAAGCCGCTGGCCGAGCTGATCGCGGCGGACCATCCGATCTTCCTGCTCATCGAGCAGGTCCGCCGCACCGAGTTGTCCGTCGCCGACTACGACATGGACCTCGAAGGCCCGCGCTTTTCCAAGCACGGGATCACCGTCCAGGGGACACGGCTCGCGGAACTGCCGGACGCGGTCGTGCTAGTGCTGCAGGACGCCTCCACCGCCCGCAGCCTGGACCGCCAGCTCAGCTTCCGCGGCGCCGCGCGCAGCGTCTCGGGCATGGCGGCGATCCTTGCCCACGAGGTGAAGAACCCGCTCTCCGGCATCCGCGGCGCCGCCCAGCTACTGGAGGCCAGCGTCGGCGCCGCCGACCGCGACCTCGCCGTGCTGATCCGTGACGAGGCCGACCGCATCCGCGCCCTCGTCGACCGCATGGAGATGTTCGGCGAGAAGCCGATCGCACGCGAGGCGGTGAACATCCACCGCGTGCTCGAGCATGTCCGCCGTCTGGCCCAGACCGGGTTCGCCGCCGCGGTCCGCTTCCAGGAGCTTTACGACCCCTCGCTGCCGGCGGTCTGGGGTAACCGTGACCAGCTCGTGCAGGTGCTGCTCAATCTTGTGAAGAATGCCACCGAAGCGATTGTCGATGCGAATGTCGAGGCCGGCGAGATCACCCTGATGAGCGGCTACCAGCACGGCGTGCGCGTGGCACTCCCCGGTTCGGGGCGGGCGCAGCAGCTGCCGATCCTGGTCGTCGTGCGCGACAATGGTCCGGGCATCCGCGAGGACATCCGGCGCGATCTGTTCGAGCCGTTCGTCACCTCGCGCGCCTCCGGCAGCGGGCTGGGCCTGGCGCTGGTGGCCAAGATCGTCGGCGATCACGGCGGGCTGATCGAGGTCGAAAGCCGTCCGGGCCGGACCGAGTTCCGGCTGCATCTGCCGATGATCCCGGAAGGGATCCGTCCGCCCGACAACGAGTGAGCGAGAGGCCGATGAACGCGCCGACCGTCCTGATCGCCGACGACGACCGCTCGATCCGAACCGTGCTGACGCAGGCGCTCTCGCGCGCCGGCTATCAGGTGCGCAGCACCTCCTCGGCGGCGCTGCTGTGGAGCTGGGTGGAACGCGGCGAGGGCGACCTCGTGATCACCGACGTCGTCATGCCGGACGAGAACGGGCTCGACCTCATCCCGCGCATCAAGCGGGTGCGGCCCGAGATGCGCGTGATCGTGATGAGCGCGCAATCCACCCTGCTCACCGCCGTCAAGGCGACCCAGCGCGGCGCCTTCGAATATCTGCCCAAGCCGTTTGATCTGCAGGAATTGCTCGCCGTCGTCGGGCGCGCGCTCACGGCCAAGCCGGTCGCCGCGCAGCCTGCATCGATCCCGCCCGAGGAAGGGCTGCCGCTGATCGGCACGTCGCCGGCGATGCAGGAGATCTACCGCACCGTCGCCCGCCTCACGACCACCGACCTCACGGTGATGATCAACGGCGAGTCCGGCACCGGCAAGGAGCTGGTGGCGCGCGCCCTGCACGATTACGGCAAGCGGCGCGGGGGCCCGTTCGTCGCCATCAACATGGCGGCGATCCCGCGCGAGCTGATCGAGAGCGAGCTGTTCGGCCACGAGCGCGGCGCCTTCACCGGCGCGACCACGCGCAGCCCCGGGCGGTTCGAGCAGGCCAACGGCGGCACGCTGTTCCTCGACGAGATCGGCGACATGCCGCCCGAGGCCCAGACCCGCCTGCTGCGCGTGCTGCAGGAGGGCGAGTTCACCACCGTCGGCGGCCGACAGCCAATCCGCGCCAATGTCCGCATCATCGCCGCCACCCATCGCGATTTGCGCCAGGCGATCCGCCAGGGCCTGTTCCGCGAGGACCTCTATTACCGGCTCAACGTGGTGCCGATCCGCATCCCGCCGCTGCGCGACCGGGCCGAGGACATCCCGGTGCTCGCCCGCCATTTCCTGGAGCGGGCGCGCGAGGCCGGATTGCCGCTGAAGGCGCTCGACGCCGGCGCCGCCGAGGCGCTCGCCGCCTATCGCTGGCCGGGCAATGTGCGCGAGCTGGAAAATCTCATGCGCCGCCTCGCCGCGCTGTGGCCGGACGAGACCATCACCGCCGCGGCGGTGCGCGCCGAGCTGGCCGACGCTACGCCGCCGGAGCCGGCGACGGAGCCCCGATCGGAGGTGACCGAGACGCTGGCGCGCGCCATCGAGCGCCATATCCGCCAGTTCCTCGCCGCCCATCGCGACGGGCTGGCGCCGACCGACATGTACGGCCAGGTCCTCGCCGAGGTGGAACGGCCGCTGATCCAGATGACGCTCGCGGCCACCCGCGGCAATCAGATCAAGGCGGCGGCGATGCTCGGGCTCAACCGCAACACGCTGCGCAAGAAGATCCGCGAGCTCGAGATTCCCGTGCTGCGCGGCGTGTCGTAGCGGCCGGGCCCATGGACGCCGCGCCGCCGGAGCGCGCACGGACGGCCGAGGAGGCGGGGGGCGCGGCGCGCGCCGGGCGGCTGCAGCGTCTCATCGAGGTCCTGCTCGGCAAGTTCGTCACGCTGGCGCTGGCGGCGGTGGCGCTGGTGCTCGGCATCGCCACCTTCTCGCTGCTGGCCGGCGGCGTGCCGCTCGGTCTGCGGCCGAACTTGGCCTTTGCTCTGGTGCTGGCGAATGCCGCCGTGCTGCTGCTGCTCGCGGTGGTACTGGCCGGGCGGGTGACGCGCGTCCTCGTCGACCGCAGGCGCGGATCGGCCGGCTCGCGGCTGCATGTGCGCCTGGTGCTGCTCTACAGCGGCGTCGCCGTCGTGCCCGCCATCGTCGTCGCCGCCTTTGCCACCGCCTTCTTCGATCTCGGCATCCAGGCCTGGTTCAACGACCGGGTGCAGACCGCGCTCGAGGAGAGCCTGCAAACGGCGCAGGGCTATCTCGACGAGCACCGCAACACGATCCGCGCCGACGCGCTGGCGATGGCGAACGATCTCGGGCAGGCGGGGCACATTCTCGGCGAAGATCCGGACCGGTTCGCCAGGCTGCTCGCCACCCAGGCGGCGCTGCGCGGCCTGACGGAGGCGGTGGTCTATGAGCCGGTGACCGGGCAGGTCGTCGTCGCCGCCGGGCCGATGGCCGGGCTCGCGGACGAGGCGCCGCCGAGCTGGGCTACCGACACGGCGCGTCGTGGCGAGGTGGTGGTGATGGATGCCGGCGCCGGCTCGCGCGTGCGCGCGGTGGTGCAGATCAACACCACGCCGGCGCTGATGCTGATGATCGACCGCCCGGTCGATCCCGAGATTCTCGACCATATGGGCCGGGTGCAGAAGGCGGTCGCCGAGTACGACCGGCTGACGCAGAACCGCTCCGGGCTGCAGATCACCTTCGTGCTGATCTTTGCCGTCGTCACCATGCTGGTGCTGGCCGCGGCGATCCTGATCGGGCTGGTGCTGGCCAACCAGATCGCCCGCCCGATCGGCGCCCTAATCCTCGCCGCCGAGCGGGTGCGCGCCGGCGACCTCTCGGTGCGCGTTCCCGAGGCGATGACGGCGGACGAGATCGCCGGTCTTTCGCGCGCCTTCAACCGCATGACCGGCCAGCTCGGCGCCCAGCGCAGCGAGCTGATGGACGCCTACCGCCAGATCGACGAGCGCCGGCGCTTCACCGAGACCGTACTCTCCGGCGTGTCCGCCGGCGTCATCGGGCTTGACGAGGCCGGCGCGATCGAACTGCCCAACCGCGCTGCGGGCGAACTTCTGGGCGAGGACCTGATGGGCGCCATTGGGCGCAAGCTCGCCGACGCGGTGCCGGAGTTCGCCGCGCTCGCCGCCGCCGCTGCCGCGGCGCCGGATCGCGCGCATACCGCGGAGGTCGAAATCGGCCCCCCCAGCCGGCGGCGCACCCTGCTCGTGCGCATCGGCGCCGAGCGCGCCGCCGGGCACACGAGCGGCTTCGTCGTCACCTTCGACGACATCACCGAGCTGCAATCGGCCCAGCGCAAGGCAGCCTGGGCCGACGTCGCCCGCCGTATCGCCCACGAGATCAAGAACCCGCTGACCCCGATCCAGCTCGCCGCCGAACGGCTGAAGCGCCGCTTCACCCGCGAAATCACCTCCGATCCCGACACGTTCGCCCTCTGCGCCGATACCATCGTCCGCCATGTCGCCGATATCGGGCGCATGGTGGACGAGTTCTCCGCCTTCGCGCGCATGCCCCAGCCGGTGATCCGCCCCGAGGATGTCGGGCGCATCGTGCGCGAGGCGCTGGTTCTGCAGCGCCACGCCCACCCCGAGATCAGCTGGGAGACGGCGCTGGCCGAGCGCGGTCCGGTCGCGCCGTGTGACCGTCGCCTGCTCGGCCAGGCGCTCACCAACCTCCTGCAGAACGCCGCCGATGCCATCGCCATGCGGCCGGGCGGCGCGGGCGGGCATGTGTGGATCGCGGTGCGGACGGAGGTCGACCAGGTGCGCATCCGCGTCGCCGACGACGGCATCGGCCTGCCGGAGGGCGACCGCGCCCGGCTGACGGAGCCCTATGTCACGCACAAGCCGAAGGGAACCGGCCTTGGTCTTGCCATCGTCAAGAAGATCATGGAGGACCACGGCGGCACGCTGAGCCTCGACGACCGCGCCGGCGGGCAGGGCACGGAGGCGGTCCTGGCCTTGCCGTTGCGCCGGGGATAGCAGATTGGCGTATGCTGGATTGAAATGACCAGGACCAACCAAGCGCATGGCGCATGAGATTCTCATCGTCGACGACGAGCCCGATATCCGGCTGCTGATCGAGGGCATCCTCGGGGATGAGGGCTATGAGACCCGGCAGGCGGGCGACTCCGACGCCGCCATCGCCGCGTTCCGCGTGCGGCGTCCGGGGCTCGTGGTGCTCGATGTCTGGTTGCAGGGCTCGAAGCTGGATGGGCTCGGCCTGCTCGATCTTTTCCGCCGCGAGGAGCCGGCGCTGCCGGTGGTGATGATCTCCGGCCACGGCACCATCGAGATGGCGGTCGGCGCGATTCAGCAGGGCGCCTACGACTTCATCGAGAAGCCGTTCCAGTCCGACCGGCTGCTTCTGGTCATCCGCCGCGCGCTCGAGGCGGCGCAGTTGGTGCGCGAGAATGCCGAACTGCGCCTGCGCGCCGGGCCGGAGAGCGAGCTGATCGGCGACAGCGCCGCCATCGCCGGGTTGCGCGGCGCCATCGGCAAGGTCGCGCCCACCGGCTCGCGGGTGCTGATCCAGGGTCCGGCCGGCTCGGGCAAGGAAGTGGCGGCACGGATGATCCACGCCCGCTCGCGCCGGGCAGAGGGGCCGTTCGTGGTGCTCAACTGCGCCACGCTGCATCCGGCCCGGTTCGAGGAGGAATTGTTCGGCATCGAGGCCGGGCCGGACCCGCTCGCCCGGCCGCGCCGCGCCGGGGTGCTGGAGCGCGCCCATGGCGGCACGCTGCTGCTCGACGAGGTCTCGGACATGCCGCTCGAAACCCAGGGCAAGATCGTCCGCGCGCTGCAGGATCAGACCTTCGAGCGGCTCGGCGGGTCGGCGCGGGTGCGGGTGGATGTGCGCGTGCTCGCCTCCTCCAACCGCGATCTCCAGGCCGAGATCGCGGCCGGCCGGTTCCGTGAGGATTTCTATTACCGCCTGGCCGTGGTACCGCTGCGGGTGCCGAGCCTGAAGGAGCGCAACGAGGACGTGCCGCTGCTGGCGCGCCATTTCCTCGCCCGCTCGGCCGAGAGTGCCGGCGCGCCGCGGCGGGAGATTTCCACCGACGCGCTGACCGCGCTCCAGGCCCATGACTGGCCGGGCAATGTGCGCCAGCTGCGCAATGTCATGGAATGGCTGCTGATCATGGCACCCGGCGCACCCTCCGAGCCGATCCGCGCCGACATGCTGCCGCCCGAGATCGCCGGCGCCGCGCCGCCGCTGCTCAATCTCGACCCGGCCGCGGACCTGATGGCGCTGCCGCTGCGCGAGGCGCGGGACCTGTTCGAAATTCAATATCTTCAGGCCCAGCTCCTGCGCTTCGGCGGCAATATCAGCCGCACCGCGCTGTTCGTCGGCATGGAGCGCAGCGCCTTGCACCGCAAGCTGAAGCAGCTCGGCGTCACCACCGAGGACCGCGCTGCCGCCGAGCCGGCCGAACGTCCCTACGGCGCCAGATAGCGCTGCCGCGCCGGGGCGTCCGCCGCGAGCGCGGCCTGGCTGCCGGACCAGACGATGGCGCCCTTCTCCATCACCAGCACCTGATCGGCGACGGCGCGGGCGAAGGCCGGTCCCTGCTCGGCGATCAGCAGGCTGACGCCCTCGTCGCGCAGCGCCCGCACCGCTTGCTCGATCTGGCGCAGCATCAGCGGCGCCAGGCCCTCGCCGGGCTCGTCGAGCAGGACCAGGCGGGGATTGCCCATCAGGGTGCGCGCGATGGCGAGCATCTGCTGCTCGCCGCCGCTCATCCGCCCGGCGGGCCGGCGGCGAAGCTCGGCCAGCGCCGGGAACAGCGCGAACAGCCGCGCCTGCGTCCACGGCGCCAGGCCCGGGCGCGGCGGGTGGCGGCCGGTTTCGAGATTCTCGGCCACCGTGAGATCGGCGAACACCCGCCGCTCCTCGGGCACGTAGCCGATGCCGGCGCGCGCGATGCGGTGCGGCGGCAGGCCGGCAATGTCGGCCGTCTGGAAGCGGATCCGCCCCGCCCGTGGCGGCACCAGTCCGATCAGCGATTTCAGCACCGTGCTCTTGCCGGCGCCGTTGCGCCCGAGCAGCACGGCGACGCTGCCGGGGGCGATGGCGAAGCCGACATCGTGCAGGATCTGGGCGCGGCCATAGAAACTGCACAGACGCTCGACCTCGAGCATCACGCCTCCACCCCAAGATAGACTCGTTGCACTTCGGCATCGGCACGGATATCCGCCGGGCGGCCGGCGGCGATCAGCACGCCGCGGGCGAGCACCAGAATCCGGTCGGCGGTGGCGAACACCGCGTCCATGTCGTGCTCGGTGAAGAGCACGCCGAGCCCGCGCTCGCCGGCGAGGCGGCGGATCAGCGCCATCAGCGCGCCGCGCTCGCCCGGCGCCATCCCGGCCGTCGGCTCGTCCATCAGCAAAAGGCGTGGCGCGCCGGCGAGGGCGACGGCGAGTTCGAGGCGCTTCAGATCGCCATAGGCGAGCACCGCGGCGGCGCGATCGGCCTCGGCCGCCATGCCGAGTTCGGCGAGCAGCGCCTCAGCTTCGGCGCGGAAAACGGCGGCGGCCGGGCGCCAGAACCGCCAGATCTGCCGGTGATGCGCGAGCAAGGCGAGCTGGACGTTCTCGCGCACCGTCATCGAGGCGAAGGTCGCGGTGATCTGGAAGCTGCGCCCGACGCCGCGCCGGCAGATCGAGGCCGGGTCGAGGCCGGTGATGTCCCGCCCGTCGAGGCGGATCCGCCCGGCGCTCGGGCGGAGCTGGCCGGAGAGCAGGTTGAAGCAGGTCGATTTGCCGGCGCCGTTGGGCCCGATCAGCGCCACCACCTCGCCGGCGGCGACGGCGAAGGAGACATCGCGCAGCGCGGCGACGCCGCCGAAGCAACGCGCCAGGCGCTCGGCGGCGAGCAACGTCACGCCCGCACCCGCCGCGCCGCCGCCCCGGCGATGCCCTGCGGAAACAGCAGCACCATGGCGACGATGGCCGCCCCGAGCACCAGCCGCCAGGCATCGGTCGCCAGCAGCAGCGCGTCGTAGAGCCCGGTATAGACCACCGCGCCGACGAACGGCCCGCTCATCGTGCCGATACCGCCCAGCAGCACCATCAGCAGCGCGTCCACCGAGCGGCCGAGGCCGAGATAGGTCGGGAAGACGCTGCCCTTGGCGAAGGCGAACAGGGCGCCGGCGAGCCCGGCGGCGGCACCGGCCAGCGTGAAGGCGGCCCAGCGCAGCCGCGTGATGTCGAGCCCGATGGCCGCCGCGCGCTGCGGCGCGTCGCGCGCGCCCCGCAGCGCATAGCCGAACGGTGCCTGGAGCGCGCGGCGCAGCACCAGCGCGCCGCCGACGCAGAGCGCCAGGGCGAGGAAGTAGAACCCGACCGGCCCACCCAGCCAGCGCGGCGGCCAGACGCCGAGCAGCCCGTTGTCGCCGCCGGAAATCTCTCCGAACTGCATCGCCCCGGCCCAGACGATCTGCGCGAAGGCAAGGGTGAGCATGGCGAGATAGACGCCGGCGAGGCGCACGACGACCAGCCCGAACAGGGCGGCGACGGCGCCGGCGAGCAGCATCCCCATCACCAGCGCCAGCGGCAGCGGCGCGCGCAGGGCCAGCGCGGCGAGTGCCGCCCCGTAGGCGCCGAGCCCGAACCAGGCGGCGTGGCCGAAGCTCGCCATGCCGCCCGGCCCCATCATCAGGTGCAGCGAGGCAGCGAAGAGCAGCGCGATCAGCGCCTCGGTGGCGACCGAGAGCAGGAACGGCCCGGCGACGAAGGGCAGGGCCAGGGCGGCGAGGAGGGCGGCGAGGGCGAGGGCCCGCAGCGCCGGCGTGGCCGGGCGGATGAGGTCCGGCATAGCGGCTCGCCCCGTCTCGTCCGGCACGCGGCCGAGCAGCCCGTGCGGGCGCAGCACCAGCGCCACGGCCATCACCACGAACACCAGCACCAGCGTGCTGCGCGGGACCAGCGCGATGCCGAACGCCTGCAGCAGCCCGATGAGCAGGCTGGCCAGCGCGGCGCCGGACAGGCTGCCGAGCCCGCCGACGACGACGACCACGAAGGCGTCGGTGACACTGGAAAACCCCATCTGCAGCGTCGCCGTCGCGTCCGGCAGGCCGAGCGCGCCGCCGAGCCCGGCTAGTCCGGCGCCGAGGGCGAAGACACCGGTGAACAGCCAGCGCTGATCGACGCCGAGGCAGGCGAGCATGTCCCGATCCGCGGTCGCGGCGCGCACCAGCACACCCCAGCGCGTGGTGCGGAACAGCGCCAGCAGGGCGAGGTAGACCGCGGGGCCGAGCCCGATCAGCACCAGATCGTAGAGCGGGAACCGGGCAGCGCCGATGCGCACTGCGGCGGCGAGAAAGCCGGGGCGGGGCAGGGCTAGATCCTCCGCGCCCCAGACCCGCTGGGTGAGATCCTCGGCCATCAGTGCGACGGCGAAGGTGGCGAGGAGCTGGAACAGGTCCGGGGCCCGGTAGAGCCGCCGCAGCAGCCCGATTTCGAGCGCCGCGCCGAGCGCGGCGACGATGGCGGCGGTGGCGAGCGCGCCGAGCGCGAAGCCCACCGGCGTCGGCGGCGCGCGGGTGATCAACGAGTAGCCGAGATAGGCGCCCAGCATGTAGAGGCTGCCATGGGCGAAATTGACCACGCGGGTGACGCCGAAAATCACCGTCAGCCCGGCGGCGAGGAGGAAAAGTTGGGCGGCGGTGGCGAGCCCGGTGAGCAGCTGGAGGAAGAAAAATCCGTGCATCAGAAACGCGCGGCGCTCACCGCAGCCCGTCCTTGCCCTCGATCTGATCGGCGCTGAGCCCGCCGATGCGCGGGAGCGGGCGGCCGGAATCGGTGACGACGACGGCAACCACGATCTCGTCGCGGCGCGGCGCGTCCGCCACGCGCACCTCCATGGCGTCGAAATGGCTGCGCACGAAGGCCGCGTCCTTGTGGCCGAGCGGAACGTCGATCGCCGCGCCCATGCCGGCCCGCTTCTTGGCACTCGGCACCAGCGCCGCGCCCTTTTCGACCGCCTGGCGCAGCGGCGCGCCGAGCTTGGGATGGAGGATCGCCGCGGCATGCTCCAGCTCGCCATCCTCGCCGACGATCGCCGCCTTGCCGTAGCTCTGCGCCTCGTGTGGGGCGATGCCGAGCGCGCGCACCGCTCGCTCGCCGAGCAGCCCGCCCAGCATCTCGCCGATGGCGATCAGCTCGCCGAGATCCTCGACGAAGCGCCCGGCAAAGGGATTGGCGATCACCGCGATGGCGGCGGCCTTGCGGGTTCGCGGGCGGATATCGCGCTCGGCTTCCCGATGGGTCTCCTCGACGATGGTCAGCAACTTGCGGATCATACGGCATTCTCCATGCGGAATGGCGCCCCGATCGGCGTCCCGGTGACCATCATCCGCCCGCGCAGGGCGAGCGCGGCGGCGAGGATGCGGCCTTCGCGGACCCAATGTTCGGCCAGCCGGCGTCCAGCGGCCAGCGCGCGGTCGATCTCCTCGGCCGCCAGCGGGCCGACCGACCAGGTGACCGCGATCGTGCCGAGATCGCTGTCCGGGTCGATGGCGGCGGCGGGGCGGCGGACGATGGATGGATGGCCGGGCAGATCGACCGCGTTGGCGATCACCGTGGCGGCGGCGTCGGCCTCGGCGGCGGTCGGGGCCAGCACCGTGACCGCGTCGGCGATGCCGAGCGAAAAACTGCGCCCGCCGCGACCCTTGCAGGCGCGCCCGGAGGTGGCGACGCCGCGCCCCGGTGCCGCCGCGTCGAGCAGCAGGATGGCGTCGATGGCCGGGGCGGCGAGATCCGTGACCATCCCGCACTGGAGCCGCTCCCCAGGTGCGAGGTGGAAGGCGATGTCGCCGCCATTGTCGACGAACGCGCGACCGAGGTGCCGCCCGCGGATCAGCGCGGCGAGCACATGGTCGGCGACGGCGCCAGCCACCGCCGCCATCGGGGTGATGAAGCGCGCGGCGTAGGGCAGGCAGGCGCGGTGCATCGCGCGAGCCACCGCGGCGGTCGGCAGCGGCGCCGGCAGCTTTGTGCGCAGCAGCGCCAGCTCGGCGCAGAGCGCCGGCAGGATGGCGGGGAAGGCCGCGACGGCCTGCGCGTAGGCGCGGCGGATCTCCTCCGCCGGCCCCTCGGCGCGGCAGAGACAGTCGATCGGCCCGTGCTGCAGATGCAGCCGCCCGTCCGCCAGCAGCGCGGCGTGCGCGCTCACGGCAGCGGAAACCGGGTCGTCGCCGGCAGGTCGGCGACGCGGGTGCGCTGGGCGCGGAGCTCGCCCAGGCTCTGGATGCGATCGGCGTGGCCGCCCTCGGCGAGGTAGTCGGCGCGCGGGATGAGAAACTCGATCGGCGCCACCAGCGCCGGCGTCGGCACGTCGCCGAAAGCGCGCGCGGGCATCGCCGCGACATCGACCATGAAGGTGATGCCGCCGCCCGGCCAGACATAGACCGGCGCGCCGCCCGCGGTGACGCGGGTGCGGCCGGCCTGCACGCTGCGCGTCAGGCGCACCGGGTTGGTGGTCGCGCCGGCCCGCAGCGAGCCGCCGGCGCCGGCCATGAACAGCACCGTGCAGAGCGCCGGCTCGCAGTTCTCTCCGATCCGCGCCACAACGGACGCCACCGGCTCGGGCATCGGCAGCGGCACCGGGCGCAGCGCCTCATCGAGCACGAACCAGGCGGCGTGCTCGCCGGTGGTCGAGACCATCAGAAGCCGAAGCCCGGGCCAGGCGGTGCGCGGGTCGATGCGCTCGATGATGACGAGCGGATCGGCGATGTCGGTGCCGCCCCAGCCCTGGCCTGGCTCGGCGACCTGGAAATAGCGCCCGGGCGTCGAGCGCCGGCCGCGCACGCGGATGCCCGCCGGGCGCATGCCGAGGAAACGGCCCGCCTGGTGCTCGGTGAGCACGCCGGTGATGTGGTCGTCGACGACGATCACCTCGTCGGCGTGGCCGAGCCATTGGGGGGCGAAAATGCCGATCGTCGCCGAGCCGCAACCGACGCGCATGCGCGCCTCGGGCACGCCGTCGATCACCGGGGCGGCGGCGGACTGCACCCGGATGCGCGCGCCGCCATCGATGGCGAGCTCCGCCGGGCCGCCATTGGCCAGCGCCAGCAGCGTCGCGCAGGTGACGACGCCCTCGCGCTTCGAGCCGCCGGTGAGATGTCGCACGCCGCCGAGGCTCAGCATCTGGCTGCCATATTCCGCGGTCGTCACATGCCCGACCACCTCGCCCTCGGCCCGCACCAGCGCCGTTTCCGCGCCGAGATGCCGATCGGTGTCGATTTTCACCTTCAGCCCGCAATAGGAGAAAATCCCCTCGGTGACGACGGTGACCATGTCGATCCCGTCGATCTCGCTGCCGACGATGAAGGGCGCGGGTTTGTAGTCCGGATAGGTGGTGCCGGCGCCGATGCCGGTGACGAAGAGATCCCGCCCCGCGATCGGATTGCCGTCCCAGTCCGGCCCGAGGAAGCGGACCGCCGCCGGTGCGCGGGCAAGCACGGCGAGCGGATCGCGCCGTGTCAGCACGCCGTCGACATTGGCGTAGCGGTCGCAGGCACCGGTCTGGCCGAGCCGGATGCGGCAGAGTACCGGGCAGGCGTCGCAGGTGACGATGTCCGGCGCCGCTTGCGTCGCCGCGGTCAGCGCCGCCGCCGCCGGCGCGTCCGTGGCCGCATGGGTGGTGCTGGGCGGGCGGCTCATGCCCGCCCCCTGTCCTTGGCGGCGCGGATGGCGGCGAGGACGCGCTCGGGCGTCGCTGGAACGCGGGTGATGCGCGCGCCGGTGGCGGCGGCGATGGCGTTGAGGATCGCCGGCGCGGTGGCAACCAGAGCCGGCTCGCCCACCCCCTTGGCGCCAAACGGGCCGAGCGGGTCCGCTTGCTCGATCAGCATCACCTCGATCGGCGGCACGTCGCCGATGGTCGGGATCAGATAGTCGTGCAGATTTTCGGTGCGGCCGGGCACATACTCCTCCATCAGCGCGAGGCCGAGCCCCTGCGCGATGCCGCCGTGGATCTGGCCTTCCACCAGCGTCGGGTTGATGGCGCGCCCGACCTCGTGGGCGGCGGCGATGCGGCGGACGGTAACGGTGCCGAGCGCGGTATCCACCGCCACCTCGGCGATCTGCGCCGCGAAGGCGAAGCTGGCATAGGGAATGCCTTGCCCGTCCTGGTCGAGCGGGGTGGTCGGCGGGTCGAATTCCCCTTCGCCGCGCAGCACCATGCCGTCGGCGTCGGCGGGCAGGGCCCCGAGCGCGAGGGTCGTGGTGCGGCCGGCATCGCTCACCTGCAACGCACCCGGGAGGAACGCGATGCGCGCCGCCGGGCCGGCGTTGGCGCGGCGCAGAATCTCGGCCCTCAGCGCCCGCGCCGCCCGCAGCGCCGCATTGCCGCTGACGAAGGTCTGGCGCGATGCACTGGTCTTGCCTGCGTCGAGCGTACGGTCGGTATCCCCGGTGACGAGATCGATCATGGCCAGCGGCGCGCCGAGCGCGTCGGCCGCGATCTGCGCCAGCACCGTGTTCGAGCCCTGGCCGATATCGACGGCGCCCGAGAACAGCACGACACGCCCCGTGCGGGCCAGGCCGATCGCCATGGCCGAAGGGTTGGAGAGGCTGGTATTGCCGATGCCGTACCACATGCAGCCGATGCCGACACCGCGCCGTTCCGGGTCACGACGCGCGGCGTTGAAGACTTCGGCCTCGTCCCGCCAGGCGCGCCAGCGCGGCCGCAGCGCCTCCAGGCACGCCGCCAGCGCCGCGCCGGCGCCCAGCACCTGCCCGGTCGGCGTGCGGCTTCCAGGCCTGAGCGCGTTGCGCAGGCGGAACTCCAACGGGTCGAGGCCGAGGCGATCGGCCAGCATGTCCATCAGCGCCTCGTGGGCGATCGCCGCCTGCGGCACGCCGAAGCCGCGGAAGGCGCCGGCCGGCGGATCGGTGGTGTGGATCGCGGCGCTGGTGCAGAGGACGTTCGGCGCCGCGTAGGGACCGGTCGCGTGGACGGGGACGCGGCTGGCCACCGTCGGGCCCCAGCTCGCATAGGCGCCGGTGTTGAAATCGCCATGGAACCGCACCGAAAACAGCCGCCCGTCCGCGCCGGCGACGGCCTCGGCGCGGATGCGCGCGGGGTGGCGCTTGGTCGTGCTCCCCATGCTCTCGGGGCGGGAATAGACCATGCGCACCGGCCGGCCGGTGAGCCAGGCGGCGATGGCGATCAGCGGCTGGATGGACAGATCCAGCTTGCCGCCGAAGCCGCCGCCGACCGCCGTCGGCACGATGCGTACCTGCTCGGGCGTGATGCCGAGGATGGCGGCGATCGCGTCGCGGTCCATGTAGGGGGTCTGGGTGCAGGCGACGATCTCGATGCGGTCGCCGACGCGGCGCGCATAGCCGGCCTCCGGCTCGATATAGGCGTGCTCGACGAAGCTCGTCTCGATGGCGATGGCGGCCCGCACGGCGCCCGCCGGCGGCGCGGCGTCCGGCTCGCCGGCACGGACGCGGCCGCGGCAGAGAATGTTTTCCGGCGCGTGCGCGTGCAGCGGCTCGGCGGCGCTCGCCCCGTCGAAGCCGACCGGCGGCAGGATCTCCCAGGTGATCGGCAGCTCGGCCTCGGCGATCGCCGCTAGCGCCTCGGCCGGCCCGACCAGGGCACAGACCGGCTCACCGCGATGGCGCACCCGCCCCTCGGCGAGCACCGGCTGATCCTTGCCGGTGGCGTAGATGCCGTAGTGCAGGCTGCCGGGCACATCGGCCGCCGTCAGCACCCGCGCCAGGGCGGGATGAGCGGCGAAGAGTGGGGCGAGATCACCGATCGTGAAACGCGCGTGGGAGTGAGGGGAGCGAATCGCGCGCACGGTGAGGAACGGCCCGGCGGGCAGGGCGTCGGCGCCGAACCGTTCGCGGCCGGTGACCTTCTCCACCCCGTCGCGCCGCGCGACCCGCGCGCCGACGGCCGCGCCGGAGGGTGGCTCGTCGGGCAGCGTGGCGGCGGCGTCGGCGACGGCAGCGATGATGGCGCGATAGCCGGTGCAGCGGCACAGCACGCCGCCGAGCGCATCGGCGATCGCCGCCTCGTCCGGGTGCGGCGTGCGCGCCAGCAGGGCCGCGGCGGCCATCAGCATGCCCGGGGTGCAGATGCCGCACTGCGCCGCACCGTGGCGGAGAAAGGCGCGCTGCAGCGGCGCCAGGCCTCCGGTGCCGGGCTCCGCCAACCCTTCGACGGTGGCGACGGCACGGCCCTCGACCTGGCCGAGCGCGGTGAGGCAGGCGCAGACCGGCGCGCCGTCGAGCAGCACGGTGCAGGCGCCGCAATCGCCGGCGTCGCAGCCGATCTTGGTGCCGGTGAGGCCGAACTCGTCGCGCAGCACGGCGGCCAAGCGGCGCGCCGGCGAGGTCGTCGCGACGACCGGTCTGCCGTTGAGGACGAACCCGATCACGCTCACGCCGCCCGGGCGCTGGGCGTGCCGAGCGCGGCGAGCGCGCGGCGCAGCAGTTCGGCGGTTGCCACCAGCCGGTAGCCCGCGCTGGCCCGGACATCGTCGATCGGCGTGAGCGGGGCGAGATGGGCCGTGGTGACGAGAGCGGGCTCGGGGCGGCGTCCTTCCAGCGCCGCTTCCAGCCCGGGCAAACGCACCGCCCTGGGGCCGCAGGCGCCGACGGCGATGCGGGCGCGGCGGACCGCTCCGGCCGCGTCGTATTCGGCGACCGCCGCGACCATGGTGATCGAGATCACCAGATAGCGCCGCGCGCCCAGCTTTTCGAACACACCGCGCGCCGGACCGGGGGGACGGGGAATGCGCAGCGCCACGGCCAGCTCGTCCGGCCGGCGCGCGGTGCGGCGGTTGCCGAGAACGAAGTCCTCCAGAGGCAGATGGCGCGTGCCGGCGCGCGAGGCGAGCTCGATCGTGGCTTCGAGCGCCAGCAGGTTCGGAACGCCATCGGCGGCGGGCGAGGCGTTGCAGAGATTGCCGATGACGGTTCCGGCGTTCTGCACCTGCACGCCGCCCACCTGGCGCGCGGCGGCGCGCAGCCCGTCGAAGACCGGCGGCAGGTCGGCACCGGCGATGTCGGACCAGGTGGCGAGACAGGGGATGCGCCAATGGTCCGCGTGCGTCTCGATCCGGCGCAGGCCGGGGAGGGCGGAGATGTCGAGGATCGGGCCGGGGAGGGGGGTGGTGACATGGGACGGGTAGAGGTCGGTGCCGCCGGCGAGGATGACGCGCGGCGCGGCGGCGAGCGCGGCCAGCGCATCGGCCAGCGATGTCGGGCGCAGCCAGGCGTCCATGCAGATGTTCCGCCGGTTTTTCAGCCATCACGATCGGCCGGGCGGAGCGGGCTTGTCAAACCCGTCCGGTTCGGGGTTTGCTGGCCGGCAATCGTCCTCGGGAGAAGAAACGTGTTCGCGGGCCGCTATCGCTTCGTCGTTGCGTCGCTGCTGTTCGGCGCCGGCATGATCAACTACATGGACCGCGCCGCGCTCTCGGTGACGGCGCCGCTGGTGCGCAAGGATCTCGGCCTGAGCGCCTCCCAGCTCGGGCTCATCTTCTCCAGCTTCTTCTTCGGCTACGCGCTGTTCTGCTTCATCGGCGGCCATCTCGCCGACCGGTTCGGGCCGCGCCGGGTCTATGGCTGGGCGATGGCGCTGTGGTCGGTGTGCTGCGGCCTGACCGCGCTGGTCTCCGGCTTCTTCACCCTGCTCTTCGCCCGCGTCGCCTTCGGCGTCGGCGAGGGACCGATGTGCTCGACCACCAACAAGGCGATCTGCAACTGGTTCCCTCGTCACGAAACGGCGACGATGATCGGCGTCACCTTCGCCGGCCAGCCGTTAGGCTCGGCGCTGGCCGGGCCGGTGGTCGGGCTGATCGCCGCGTCCTATGGCTGGCGCATCGCCTTCGTCGTCATTGCCGTCATCGGGCTCGGCTGGGCGCTGGCCTGGCGGGCGCTGGTGACCGATCTGCCGGCGCAGCACCCGAAGGTGCGCGCCCCGGAACTGCGCATCATCCAGGAGAGCCGCGCGGCGCACGTGCCGAGCGAGGCGGCGCACGCGAGCAGCCTCGGCGCCTATCTGATCCGCCCCAGCGTGCTCGCGCTTGCCGCCGGCCTGTTCTGCGGCAACTACGTTCTCTATTTCTTCCTCTCCTGGCTGCCGAGCTACCTCGTGGATGCGTTCCATCTCAGCCTTCGCACCATGAGCATCGTCAGTGTCATTCCGTGGATCGGCGGCATGATCGGCTACACCGCCGGCGGCATGCTCTCCGATGCCTTGCTCAAGCGCAGCGGCAACGGGTTGTGGGCGCGCAAGACGGTCGCGATCGCCGCGCTCGGCTGCGCCGCGGCCTGCATCTTCCTCACCATTCTCGCTGCCAGCGCGGCCCAGGCGCTGGCGCTGCTGGCGCTGGCGACGCTGTTCATCGTCGCCGTGCCGCAGGCGCTGTGGGCGATGAGCCAGGAGCTGGTCGATGCCGAGCATGTCGGGGGTGTGAGCGGGTTCACCCATGCGCTGAGCAACATCTCCGGCATCATCGCCCCCTCGGTGACCGGGTTCGCCCTGCAATGGACCGGCAGCTATGCCTCCTCCTTCGTCGTCGCCGGCATGGTGGCGCTGACGGGGATGGTCGTGCTGGCGCTCGGCATCCACAGCCGCGCCGTGCCGGCCGTGCCGATCGCCACAGGCTCCGCCGCCTGAACCGTGGCTTCTAATAGACCCGGCGGCGAAACATCACCGTGGCGGCGATGAGGCTGACGCAGCCGATCGCCGCCATGGCGGCGATTTCGGTCGAGAGCGACGCGAGGCTCGCCGCCTGCAGGAACACGCTGCGCACGACAACCAGGAAATAGCGCAGCGGGTTGACTAGGGTCAGCCACTGCACGAACTGCGGCATGTTGGCGATGGGTGTTGCGAAGCCGGAGAGGATGATCGACGGCACCATGAACAGGAAGGCGCCGAGCAGCGCCTGCTGCTGGGTCGCGGACAACGCGGAGATGAGCAGGCCGATGCCGATCACCGCGATGATGAACACCACCGCACCGAGATAGAACACGGCCACGGCGCCGCGTAGCGGCACGCCGAACCAGAACACTGCCGCCACCAGGATCACGCTCGCCTCGGCAAGGCCGATCAGCAGGCCGGGAATGCCCTTGCCGAGCAGGATATCCACCGGGCGCAGCGGCGTGACCAGCAATTGATCGAACGTGCCGGCCTCGCGTTCGCGCGCCACCGTCAGCGCCACGACGAGCAGCGTCACCACCTGCGCGAGCAGCGCGATGATGCCGGGAATGATGAACCAGCGCGATTCCAGGTTCGAATTGTAGCGGGCGCGCACGGCCAGCACCGATGGCGCGCTGGCGCCGTGCTCGCCCGCCCAGCTCGCGGCATAGTCGGACAAGATCTGGTTGGCGTAGCCGAGCGCGATCACCGCCGTGTTGGAGTTGCGGCCATCGACGATGACCTCGACCGGCGCCGGCCGGCCGGTGAGGAGATCGCGGGTGAAACGCGCATCGATGGCCAGCGCCATCTCCGCCTTCCGCTGCTCGATCAACGCCGGGATCAGCGCCAGGCTTTCCACCGTGGCGACGAGGTGAAAGGTGGGGGTGCCGGTGAAATGCGCGATCAGGTCGCGCGACGCCGCGCTGCGATCCGCATTGTAGACGACGAACGGGACCTGATTGAGATCAAACGTCGCGGCATAGCCGAACACCACGAGTTGCAGCAGCGGCGGGCCGATCAGCACCATGCGGCTCTTCGGGTCCTTGAGCAGCGCCAGCAGTTCCTTGACGATCAGGGCGAGCACCCGCGCCAGCATCGCGCTCAATCCAGCCGCTTGCGCGTCACCAGCCGCGCCAGGCCGAGGAAGATCGCGGCCATCACGACGAGTGCGGCGGCGTTCGGCAGGATCACCGACCAGACATCGCCGGCGAGGAACACGCTCTGCAGGATGGCGACGAAATAGCGCGCGGCGACGAGGTAGGTGAACAGCCGGATCGGTTCCGGCATGCTGCCGATATCGAAGATGAAGCCGGAGAGAATGAAGGCGGGCAGGAACGTGACGATGATCGCGATCTGGCCGGCGACGAACTGGTTGCGCGCCACCGAGGAAATCAGCAGACCCATGCCGAGCGCCGCGCCCATGAACAGGCTCGCGGCGAGCACCAGCACGGCGAACGAACCGCGCAGCGGCACGTCGAACAGCCACACCGCCATCGCCACCGACACCGCCATGCCACCCATGCCGAGCACGAAATAGGGCGCGAGCTTGGAGATGATGATCTCGCGCAGGCTGACCGGCGTGACCATCAGCGCCTCCAGCGTGCCGCGCTCCCACTCGCGGGCGATGACGAGCGCGGTGAGCAGCGCGCCGGTGAGCGTCATGATCACCGCTATCAACCCGGGCACCAAATAGTCGCGGCTCTGGACCGCCGGGTTGAACCAGACCCGCGACGTGACGGCCAAGGCGCCCGGAATCGGCGCGCCGCTCTCGGCCGCCCGCGCGGCGAGCCATGTCTGCCATGTCTGCTGCAGATAGGCTTCGACGATGCGCGCAGTGTTGGCGTCCACGCCGTCGAGCATGACGCCGATCGGTGCCCCGCCCGGCGCCAGCAGCTTGCGGGTGAAATCCTCGCGCAGCCAGAGAATGGCGGAAATCTCGCGCCGTCCGATGGCCCGCTCGGCGGCCTGGATATCGGGCAGGGCGACCGGCGCGAAATAGGGCGAATGCTGCAGATGGCTGGTGAAGCTCGCCGTCTCCGCGGTCGGCTGCGTCACGACGACGCCGACGCGGACATGGTGCGCGTCGAGCGAGACCCCGTAGCCGAACAGCAGAAGCAGCAGCGTGGGCAGCAGGAAGGCGATGGCGAGGCTCGACGGGTCGCGCCGGATCTGCACGAACTCCTTGTGCACGAGGCCCCGCAGCCGGCGGCTGATGCGCACGCTCACGCGGCGATCCCCCGCGGCGCGGCGGCTTCCACCAGGGCGATGAAGGCATCCTCCATGCTCGGCTCAGGCAGTGTGGCGCTGCGCGCCCGCGCTTTCACGGAGTCCGAACTGCCCTCGGCCAGCACCTGCCCCTGCGCCATGATCAGCAGGCGGTCGCAATACTCCGCCTCTTCCATGAAGTGCGTCGTCACCAGCACAGTCACCCCGGCCTCCGCGAGCCCGTTGATGCGGCGCCAGAATTCGCGCCGCGCGAGGGGGTCCACGCCGGAGGTCGGCTCGTCGAGAAACAGGATGTCAGGCGCGTGCATCAGCGCGGCGGCGAGCGCGAGGCGCTGCTTGTAGCCGAGTGGCAGATCGCGGCTGGTGGCATCGGCCAGTCCGGCCAGCTCGAATTCCTCCAGCGCCCAACCGATCCGTTCGCGCTGGCGCTGCCCGCTTAAGCCGTAGGCCGCGCTGATGAAGCGCAGATTCTGCATCACCGAGAGATCGCCATAGAGCGAAAAGCGCTGCGCCATGTAGCCGATGCGCGCCCGCGCCGCGGCTGCCGCGACCCGCAGATCCACGCCGGCAACGCGCAGCGTTCCAGCACTCGGCGGCAGCAGCCCGCAGAGCATTCGGAAGGTCGTCGACTTGCCCGCCCCGTTGGCGCCGAGCAGGCCGAAAATCTCGCCGCGGCGGACGCGAAAACTGACATCCTTCACGGCATAGAAATCGCCGAACCGGCGTGTCAGCCCATCCACGACGATTTCGTCCGGCTCGTCCTTCGCCGTGCCGACACTGGGCGGAGGCGCCGCTAGCTTCGTCTGCGCCGCGCCGTGTTCGCTTAGCAGATCGATGAAGCTGTCCTCGAAGCGCGGCGGCACGGCAACGAGGTGCGCGCCGGGGAGGGTGGGAAGCAGCGCCGCCGCGGTCGCCGCCGCGCCTGGGCGGGTGACGATGCGGACACGGCTGCCCTGGATCACGGCATCGAGCACGCCCGGCGCCGCGGCGAGCAGCGCCTGCAGTCTCCGCCTCCCGGTGCCCTCGGCATCGACGTGGAAGCTACGCCCGCGCATGGTCTCCGTGCGCTGCTTCGGGTCGCCATCGCCGACGAGCTGCCCCTCATGCATCAGCAGCACCGATCGGCAGCGCTCGGCTTCGTCGAGATAGGCGGTGCTGAGCAGCACCGTCATGCCCTCGGTGCGCGTCAGCGTATCGATGATCTGCCACAACTCGCGCCGCGACACCGGATCGACCCCGACCGTGGGCTCGTCGAGCAGCAGCAGTGCCGGGGCGCGCACCAGCGTGCAGGCCAGGCCGAGCTTCTGCTTCATACCGCCGGAGAGCTTGCCGGCGAGACGGGCCGTGAACGGGCCAAGGCCGGTCATGTGCAGAAGTTCTGCATAGCGCGCCGGACGCCCGGCAGGATCGACATCGTGCAGATCCGCGTAGAGATCGAGATTCTCGCGTACGGTGAGATCCTCATAGAGGCCGAAACGTTGCGGCATGTAGCCGATGGTGCCCTGCACGGCGAGCGGGTCGGCGCGGACATCGATGCCGAGCACGGTGATGCGCCCGGAATCGGGCCGCAGCAGACCGGCGATCAGACGCATCAGCGTCGTCTTCCCCGCGCCGTCCGGCCCGATCAGCCCGGTGACGCCGCCGCGCTGCACCGTCGCGGTGAGCGCCTTGAGCGCGGGGACGTCGCGGCCACGCTCGCGGAATCGTTTGACGACCGCCTCGATCGCGATCGCCGCAGTACCGGTCTCAGGGTTTGGGGCCATCGCCGAGACCCGGTTGAGCCGAGGCACAGCCGGGCGCGTAGCCCTTGGGGGGCGGCGCCAGATCGATCGTCACCGTTGCTGGCATGCCAAGGCGCAGTTCGTCGCGGGCATTGCAGGCGAAGATTCGGACCTGATAGACCAGTCGCGTGCGCAGCTCGGGTGTTTCGATGGTCTTGGGGGTGAATTCCGCCGTCGGCGAGATGTAGCCCACCCAGCCTTCATAGGCCTTGCCGGGGAAACTGTCGGTGGCGATGCGCGCGCGCATGCCGAGCGCGACGCGACCGAGATCGGCTTCGCTGAGATAGGCGCGAACCCAGAGCGGGTCCATCAGGGCGATAGTGTAGACCGGCACCGTTGGCGAGGCCATGTCGCCCGGCTCGAGGATGCGCGCCTCGACTACGCCATCGGCCGGAGCGAGGAGTTTCGCGTCCCGGAATTGGTCCTCGGCGAGGCGCGTCGCCGCGGCCGCGGCTTCGGCGGCGGCGCGGCCGGCCTCGATATCCTCGGTGCGCGGTCCCTGCAGCGCGAGCAGATAGGCCTGCTCCGCCGCGAGATAGGTATGTTGGATGGATTGGGTCTGGCCGAGCACATCGTCCCGGCGCTGCTGCATTTCCGCGCCGCTGGGAATGAGGCGGACAACGCGCTCATAGAGCTTCTGCTGTGCATCGTGCAGCGACCGCTGCGCCAGCATGGTCTCCTGCGCCTGGCGAATCTCTTCCGGCCGGCTGCCGTTGAGCAGACGCGCGAAGGCCTGCTCGCTGCTCTCCTGCTGGTGGCGGCTCTGCCCGAGCGCGTCGCGGTAGCGCACATCGTCGATCTCGGCCAGAAGCTGGCCCTTGCGTACAACATCGCCTTCCTGGACCAGCATGCGGGCGATCCGCCCGGTGGCGTAGAAGGCGGGCTGCATTTCGCGCAGGTCTACATCGCCGTATAGCAAGACCACGTTGGCCGGTGCCCTGCTCTCACGCAGGAAGTAAAATCCAGCACCGGCCGCTGCCAGTATGAGCAGAACCGTGGCGATGACCGCGCGTGCCGAGAGCTTCATCTGCCGAATCCCGTCGGTCCCTGCACCTCTGACCGAGGCCGGATGCACCGGACCCAGCATAGGCACATAGCGCGCGGCCGGAATTGATCCTGATCAATCAACCCCATCGCGTGTCGCACGCACACCTCGGCGCGCG
The DNA here is from genome assembly GCA_027449745.1 of Acetobacteraceae bacterium. Classification (GTDB taxonomy): domain Bacteria; phylum Pseudomonadota; class Alphaproteobacteria; order Acetobacterales; family Acetobacteraceae; genus JAJZVV01. Next base: position 29,484 of record DAIDKZ010000016.1, read on the forward strand.
GGCTTCGCGCCCAGCACGCCGGGGCAGAGAATCAAACGGTCTTTTTCAGCGTCGGCGAGGCCTTGAAACGCACCGTCTTGCCCGCCTTGACCTTGATCTGCTCACCGGTGCGCGGGTTGAGCCCCTTGCGCGCCTTGGTCTTTCGCACGATGAAGGTGCCGAAGCTGGGCAGCGTGAAGCGGCCGTTCTTCTTCAGCTCCTTGACGATCGCGTCCATCAGATCGGTGGCGGCACGGTTGGCGGCGACGCCAGTGAGCTGCGCGGAATCACGAATGACCTGCGCGAGAAAGGCTTTCGACATGGGGTCTCCTGCGTTGTCCGGCGCGACCTTTTCACGCCTGGATGGACCGTATACCGGCGAATCGCGGTTGTTCAAGAAACCGCTTTCGGCTTATGCAGGGTTTCAGATGCCGCCTGCAAGATTTTCCAGCAAGAAGGTGACCGCCTTCGCACCGGCAACCACACCGCCGCCGCACCCCGGCCGGGATTCCCCAGCAATACGCTGAAACGACACAGGAATTTCGCCGGCACGCCGACCGGCGTCGGGGCGCGGCCGTCTCGGACCAGAAACGGCCCGCCTGCTGCAGGGAGCCGGGGGGCGGATTCGGTCCATCGAGACTGCGTCTTTTGCCGTGCGATAGGACTGAAGGGGGCCGTTATCCTCGATGTCGTTGCCCCGCGCGCCCGCTGAGCCCGCCCGATTCGCGAAGGTGGCGACAACGCTGCTCATGCCAGCGCCTTCAAAGCCCCGTAAAGCGCGTGGGGATCGAATTGCCCCTGGTAGACCGACGGCAGCTCGACATCGAGACCGAGCAGGGTCGCAACCGCCATGCGCGCGGAGCGGACGGAGTATTCCATGGTAAAGGCGGTCTCGAGCGGCATTTCGGCGAACTGACCGATGAAGCCGATATTCGTCGAGCCCGTAGGAACCACGCGTGGCCGGTCGGCGTGTCCACGCGGCAACCAGACGCTGCCGGCATACGGTAACAGGCAGGGCACGCAGGTCGACCCCGCCATGATTGCATCGGTCTCATGGCCGAATCCGAGATGATGCAACGTTTCCTGTAGAATTTCGGCACCGGTGCACGCCGATGCCGGCTTCGGCACCGAATTGCCTGGCCGGTCGGGATAGAGTGCGTAGCCCCACCACACGAGCGTGCCCGCCGGCTGCCCGATGAGTTCCGGCTGATGGAAGATCGTCAGCGTGATGAGCCAGTTCGAATCCCTGAGCGTCAGCAGCCCGCCCCGGCCGGGCTCTTCGCCGGTGAGCTTCGTCATCAATGCGAAGAAGCGCGTTTCGACTGTCGTTACGGTGAAAGAGAGCCACTGCGTGTCGGGCACGTGCCGGGCGCCGAAAAACGCCGCCGGATTGCCGAAACCGCTCCGCCCGGCCGCCAGGCTTTCCCACAATGCCCAGGACCGGCCGTCGGAGCGTGCGCGCGGTGGTTCCGTCATCGAGCCCACCGACAAATCGGCGACCTGCGATCCGTTGGTCACGAGCACGATGTCTTTCGGCGCGATCGTCACCTGGGTCGCGGTGCCATCACGCTCATAGGCGAGGGACGTTGCGGAGAATTCAGCCGCCGACGTTGCAAATCCGATGGCGCGCACCCATGCTCCGATCAGGAACCGCACGTCGCGCTCCCGTAGCCAGCGGGTCAGCGGCTCGGCGATCGCGTCGTACTGGTTGTAGCGCGTGCGGTACATCATCGTCATGTCCGACAGGGTCGGCAACAGATGCAGGAAGCGGTTCAAATACCGCCGCATCTCCAGCGCGCCGTGTTGGGGCAGGCAGCCCATGATCGTCGTCCACAGCAGCCAGAATTCTGTGCGGAAGAACGCCTCGCCGAAGTGTGCCTCGATGCGGCTCCCTTCGAGCATCGCTTCGGGGGTCAGGGCGAGCAGCACGAGGTCGAGCCGGTCGCGAACGCTCAGGCCGTAATGGCTGCTTCGAACCACGTTGCCGTCCCGATCGATGATATGGGCGGTGTCGCGGAACCCATGACGCGCATTGAAGTCCAGGATTTCATCTTTGACGGAGATGCCGGGATCGCTGGCCGCCGGGATGTGCGACAGCAGATCGAGCGTGCAACGGTATTCCGCTTCGAAAATCCGGCCCGCCGGCAGGACGTAGCCGCTCGACGGCCCACCCGCGATCCCCATCGCGCCGCCCAGGCTGCTGCCGGCCTCATAGATGGTGATGTCGCTGCCGGACATCCCGCCATCGCGGACGAGATAGACAGCGGCGGAGAGTCCGGCCAGGCCACTTCCAACGATATGTGCGTGCATGCACCACTCCCTCGTCCTGCGAACACCCTGATCACAGACTTGGCGAACGGCCCTGCGGCAAGTTATTCCGATGTCATATTGAGCGCAAGTCTGCGCAGCGCATCCGCGTCGCTGTCCTGGGCGGCGGGTTGAGCGGGGCGGCCAGGGCCCATTCCGCGTCCGTCAGATCGCTTGGATAGCGCAGCCGGCTCCGGTCCTAGAGTCTGTCCGCCGCAGGCGGAATCGCCGGAGGCGGATAAACAGACGCGTAAACAAGGAGCTAGAGTCTGCCAGCGCTTCAATGAAGCGCTGACAGACTCTAGCGTCCGCCGCTCTCCGTCGTACGCATCCTACGCTCCTGCGAATCGGCGCTGCAGCCATCGAATCACGGCCGATTCATCAGATTCAACATCTTCGTGGATGGACAATTAGGCCTTGGCGAAGCGGAGCATCGCGAAACGCCCATTGTGCCGGCCGAGAAAGCTTCGCATCCTGCGGCGATGTCACCGTTTCCGCTACTATTTGGCGCCTGACTGCTCGCAGGGACGATGAACGCGCGCGCAGGTGGTGGCTCATTCGTGACTTTGCCAGCGTTGGTCGCGGCTGGCGTGCCTTCGGTTCAAGCAAATGCGTCCAGCACGGTGGCACTCTGGCCCGGCGGCGCTGCGAGCGCCTGGACCTTTCACGCGGGCTCCCGGCCCCTGGGCTCCCGGCCCCTCTGCGGCGTGCCGCTCCGACGGATGCTCCTGGCAACGCTAGCTCCTTGTTTACGCGTCCGCTTGTCCGCCTCCGGCGATTGCGCCTGCGGCGGACAGACGCTAGAGCAACCTCCGATCTGACCGAGCCGTTCCGGCTCGGGCCGATCGGAGATAAGTTGCTCTAGCCATTATGGTTTCTAGAGCACGACCGTCCGACCAGATGATTCCATCAGGTCGGACCGTGCTCTAGGGGTCGACCCTGGCTCCTCTCGGCCCAGAAGCGCCGGCGCGGCAACGGCGCTTGGCGGTCACGGCGTCGATGCAGAGCAGCGGGATGGCGCGCATCGGGTACCCGTCTGGAGCGTAGGACCTGACAGTATCGCGGTGCGCCACGGAGGTTGCGGGAAATTGCGCCGGCGCTACGTGTCCGGCCCCCGCAGCACGCTCGCCAGCCGCAACGCGATCAGTCCCATCAGGCACGCCGCGCTGAACCCGTTCAGCGCTGCCAGCCGTGCGTCCTCCGCCGCCGTCAGCGCCAGGATCGGCTGTCCGAACGCCGTTGCCGGCATCAGCAGCGGCAGGATCGGCAGCCCGACCGCCGCCAGGGTCAACACCCGCCCCTGCATAAGCGCGGCCAGCGCGATGCAGGGCAGCAGGAACAGCCCCACGCCGGTCTCCGGCCCCAGCAGCTTCATGCACCACACCGTGTTGACCGTGCCCACCAGCCACAACGCCGCCCGCGCCGTCTCCGGCCGCCGCCGCGCCAGCGCCGGGACGGCCAGGAACAGCGGCATCGCGACCATGGTCAGGAACGCCGCGTGGCCGCGCCCCCAGCCCACCGCCGCGATCACGTACAGTGGGTAGAACGGCCCGTTGAACCCCAGCACCAGCGCCACGAAACACGCCGCCGCCGTCGCCGGATCGGGATGGGACCCATAGGCGCGGATCGCCGCGCGCAGGTTCATCGCGGTCGGAGCCGGTAGTGGCTGATGCCCCAGTCTCGGCCCTCGCGCGCACCGAACAGCCCGGCGGTGGCCAGAAAGAACAGCCGCCAGCGGCGCTTCCACAGCCCCGCCTGGCGGCCGTACACCGCGCGCAGGATCGGATCGATCGCGGCCGCGTTCGCGTCGTAGCGGGCCAGCCAGTCGTTGGCGGTGCGCTGGTAGTGCA
>DAIDKZ010000017.1 GCA_027449745.1 Acetobacteraceae bacterium
CGTGCTGCCGCCGGGGCTCGGGGTTCGCATCGGGTCGAACACGAACGGGTCCTGGAACCTGCTGCGGACCGACCTTCTCGCGGCGGCGCAGATCGGCACGCTCGCGGTGGGGACCATCGAGATCGGCGGCGAGACGATCACCGCGCCGGTCACCTCCGTCGCCGGGCGCACCGGGGCGGTGACGCTCGGGGTCGCGGACGTGGCGGGTGCGCTGCCGTCGGCAGATCTCGCTTCGGGCACGCTGGCAATCGCCGCCGGCGCGCTGACGGCGAGCGAGAATAACGCCGGCCAGGCGTTCGCGGCGCCCGCGCCGGGCTACGGGCTGCGCGTCACCGGCAACCACTCCGCCGGCGCGAACGAGACCGATTTCGTCAATTTCCCCGGCGGGGAGCCCGGTGGCTTCGCGTTCTTCATCCAGAACGGCACTGTCCTCGAGCAGCTCGGCTCGCTGGCGGCGGGCGGAACGCTGGACGTTTCCGCGATCCTCGCCAACGCCAGCGCGGCGACCAGCACGCCGGCGCTCACCGGCGCGCAGGCGCGGACGCTGGCGGCGCGGGCCGAGGACTTCGCCAACATCGTCGATTTCGGCGCGGACATCACCGGGGCGGCGGACAGTGCGCCGGCGATTGCGGCGGCGATCGCCACCGGGCGCACGGTGCTGGTGCCGTTCGGCACCTTCCGCATCGGCTCCAGCATCAATCTGCTCACGGGCGGCGGCGTCGCCACGGTGGTTGGCGTGGGGCCCGGCAGCGTCATCGCGCCCGATTTCGCCGGCGCCGCCTTCACCGCGACGAACGCGGCGCTGGCGGAGGCCGCGTTCGAGCTGACGCAGTTCCAGATTGCTCCCACCGTCGCCGGCGCGGCCGGGGTGAGCGCGACGCTCTGCGTCGGGCTCCGCGTCCACGATGTGACTTTCACCGGCTGCTCGGGCGGCTCGGTGCTGCTGGACCGCTGCCGGAACCAGGTGGTGCGCGGCAACATGGTGCGCTCCAGCGCCATCGCGCCGGGCGGGGGGATCAGCGTCATCAGCGCCGACACCTCCGTTCTGGCGGAGACCGGCGCGGTCTCGGGCAACCTGTTCTACCCGCTGCAGGGCGGCGCGTTCGGCATCACCTCGCCGGCGATCCTGCTGCGCAACGCGCCGAACGTGGACGTGACCGGGAACATGCTGCCGTGGGGCGCCTACGGTGCCGGGCCGATCGATTTCATCCACGTCGAGGATAACTGCCAGGGCAATCTCGTCACCGGCAACCGCGCGCTCGGCGTGACCACCGGCGTGCTGATCCAGCCCGGGCCGAGCGGCATCATGCCGACCTACATCAGGACCGGCGGCAATATCATCGACAGCTTCGCCGGCGGCGGCGTCTCGCTGCTCGGCACCGCGGCGCTGCCGGGCTCGTTCAACGACGTGATCGGCAACGAGATCACCGAGCCGCAGGTCTCCTGCACCGCCGCGACGCCGGCCGCCGGGGGCACCGGCTATGCGGTGGGGAACGTCCTCACCGGGCCCGCGCCGCCGGCGAACGAGGAAGGCGCGCCGATCATCCTCACCGTCACCGGGGTGAACGCGGGCGCCATCACCAGCGTGGCGATCTACAACGCCGGCCTGACGCAATCGCCGCCGGCGAACCCCGTTGCCTTCACCGGCGGCGGTGGCACCGGCGCGACCTTCAATCTCACCTTCTCGGCGCCGCCGGCCTGCATCCAGACCGCGTTCCAGAGCGAGACGACGATCGCGGGCAACCTGGCGCAGTCCTACGGGGTCAACGGGTTCGGCACGGGCATCGTCGCGCTGACGCTCACCAACAGCCGGATCGGCGGCAACAAGTTCGTCGGCCTGGCGGCGGCGATCGACTACGCCGACGCCGACAGCGCCGACCTCGAGCTCGGCGGCGATTTCTATCAGAACTGCACGGCGCAGTTCACGGGCACCGTGCCGACCTCGAAGCTCGCCTCCTACCGGTCGTGGGACGGCCCGCTCTATATCGGCTCGGCGATCGCGCTCAACGCCAACCCGGGCGAGATCAGCTGCGGCACGCTCACCGTATCCGGCAGCGCCGTGCTCGGCGAGGTCTGGTCGGACACGATCAGCAGCGCGACCGGGACGGCGGCGATCGGCATCGCCTCGCCCGTCACCTTCGCGGACGCCGTGACGCTGAACGGCGGTCTCGCCGGCGCGCCGGCGGTGGAAACGGCGCCGGCGCCGGTCTCCGGCGTCTGGCAGACCAACACGCTGGACGCGCCGATCTGGCTCGCCATCACCGCCGAATATGGCGCCGCCTCGGGCGCGACGCTCTACGCCAACGCCGCGCAGACGACCGGCGGTGCGCTGCTCGACAGCTACACCTCGGCCGCTGGGGCGTCCGCCTCGGTGCACACGCTCAACGGCGTGGTGCCGGCGGGTTGGAACTGGCTTTTCACTTCGACCGGGACCGTGACCGTGAACCCCTCCGGCTACACCTCCGGCGCGTTGAAGCTGCTCTGATGGCGGATATCTCGACCATTCAGACCGCCGACGGGCTGTCCTTCGACTGGGCGCTGGCGCCTGCCGGCCAGCCGGGCGGCGGCGACCTGGCCGTCGACACCACGCTGCGCACGGCGGTGATCATCTCGCTGTTCACGGACCGGCTGGCGGCGGCGGACGATCCGCTGCCGGACGGGACCAGGGACCGGCGCGGCTGGTGGGGGGATCTGCCGCTCTCGGGCCAGAGCGCAACCACGAAGCCGATCGGCTCGCGTCTCTGGCTGCTCTCCCGCGCCACGGCATCGGCCCAGACGGCGCGCCGGGCGAAGGATTACTGCGCCGAGGCGCTGCAATGGCTGATCGACGACGGCGTCGCCGCCAGCGTCGCCGTCACCACGCAATGGCTCGGCCCCGGCGCCCTCGGCATCGGCATCGCCATCACCGAGCCGAACGGCGCCCTCGCGTCGTTCAATTTCGCCTGGGCCTGGAACGGCCTCGTCGCAGGAGTCTGACGCGTGCCCTTCCCCGTCCCGACGCTCGACGATCTCCGCCAGCAGTTCCGCAGCGCCATCGCCGCGCGGCTGCCGGGCGCGGACCTGACGCTGCGGTTCTCGAATCTCGGCGTCTCGGCCGATGTCATGGCCGGCGCCGGCTGGCTGCAGTGGCAATACCTGCTCTGGCTGCAGCAGCAGATGTTCGGCGACACCGCCGAGACCGGCTATCTCGAACGCAAGGCGCGGATCGTCGGGCTGCAGCGGGAGGCCGGCGCGGCGGCGGCGGGGAATGTGGTGTTCGCCGGCCAGCCGGGCGCGGCGATCGCCGCCGGCGTCGCGGTGCAGACCTCGAACGGCTCGGCGGTCTACACCGTGAGCACCGCCGGGGTGATCGGCGCCGGGGGCACCGTCTCGCTGCCGGTGCTCGCGAGCGCGCCCGGAAGCGCCGGCAACGCGCTCGCCGGCGCGCTGATGGTGCTGGTGAACGCCATCGCCGGGGTGAACGCCCAGGCGACGGTGGATGTCTCCGGCATCACCGGCGGCACCGACCAGGAATCGGACGCCTCGCTCCGCACGCGCTACCTGCAGCGGATCCAGATGCCGCCGCAGGGGGGCGCGGCCTACGACTACATCGCCTGGACCAAGACGGTTCCCGGCGTCACCCGCGTCTGGGTCTATCCCCTGAACCGCGGCGCCGGCACGGTGGATGTGACCGCGGTTTTCGACGGGCGGACGAATATTTTCCCGCTGGCCGCCGACCTCACGGACATCAGCGCCGCGCTGTCCCCGCTCGCGCCCGTTACCGCGAACGTGGGCACCTTCGCTCTCACCGCCGCGCCGGTGAACGTCACCGTGAGCGCGCTGACGCCGAATACCACGGTGGTGCAGGCGGCCGTGCAGGCGGCGCTCGCCGCCTTCTTCGCCACCACCACGCCGGCAGCGAACTGGGGCGACGGCGTGACGCCCTCCTCGCCCGGCGGCAAGGTGTGGCTGACGGACCTGGCGGACGCCGTCAAGCAGGCCGCCGGGGTGCAGCATTTCGATCTGACCGCGCCGACCGCCGACGTCACCGCCGCCGCCGGCACGCTGCCGACGCTCGGCGCGCTCACGTTCGCCTGAGGCGCGCGCGATGAGCGGCACCGGCAATCCGTTCGCCGTCCTCACCGGCGACGATTTCGCCGCGCAGATGCTGGCGCTGCGCCCCACCGGCGCGGCGTGGCCGCAGGATCCGGACGCCGCCCAATGGGCCTATTTCGCCGGGCTCGGGGACTGCGTCGCGCTGGTGAACGCGGCCTCGGCCAATCTCTCGGAGGTCGAGGCCGACCCGGCGCAGACGCTGCTTCTGCTCGGGGACTGGGAAACCGACTACGGGCTGCCGGACCCGTGCACGCCGGCAAACCCGACCCTGGCGCAGCGCCACCAGCTTCTGCTCGGGCGCATCGCCGCGATCGGCGGCCAGAGCCCGGCCTACTACGAGGGCGTCGCGGCGGCGATGGGCTCGACAATCACCATCCAGACCTACCAGCCCTTCCAGGCCGGCGTTTCCCACGCCGGGGATCCGCTGCTGAACGACGCCTGGGCCTATGCGTGGACGGTGACGATGAGCGGCCTGCAGGCGAGCTACTTCTCCGCCGGCGGTTCCGGCGCCGGAGACCCGACCGCGTCCTACATCACGCCGCCGGCGTCCTGCCTGCTTCAGCGCCTGGCGCCCGCGCACACCGTTCTGATATTCAACTTCACCTGAGGGCGACAGCATGTTTCGCATCGACAGCAGCAACAATTCGTCCTCTCTGCCGGCTGCCGCCGCGCCCGGGACGCCAGGCTACTTCATCACCCCCGCGCCGGCGCCCGGCGTCTCCGGCACGGATGTGTCGGCCGACTGGCTGAACGCGGTGCAGGAAGAGCTGATGAACATCCTCACCACCGGCGGCGTCGCGCCGGTGAAGGGGACGAACTCGCAGGTCCTCGCCGCGCTCTACAAGCTGTTCGCGCCGGTGCGCGGGTTCGTGGTGATGACGGCGAGCGGCAACCTGGTGGTGCCGGCGGGCGTCACGCAGCTCGGGGTGAAGCTCTGGGCCGGGGGCGGCGGCGGCGGCGCGGGCGGCGGCGGCGTCGGCGCCGGCGGCAACGCCGGCAACTGCTACGAGGGCTTGATCCCCATCGCCGCCGGCTCCTACCCGGTGACGATCGGCGCCGGGGGCGCGAGCGAGATCGCGGGCGGTGCGAGCAGCTTCGGCACTTCGGGCTCGGGCACCTACGTCACCGTCCCGGGCGGCAACCCCGGCGGGGCGGGCTCCAGCACCCCCTCGGTCGGCACCGTCGGCACGGTGAACGCGGGCAACTCGGGGGCGAACTTCATCATCTATCCCGGCTCGGTCGGCAGCAACGGGCTGCTCATGGCGAGCGGGAACTGGCAGGGGGGCGCTGGCGGCGCCGCCCGGGCCGGCTCGCGCGCCGTCGGGCCGTCGGGCAACTCCACCACCAACACGGGCGGCCTTCCGGGCAACTACCCCGGGGATGGCGGTTCGGGCGGCCTCGGGACCGGCGCCGGGGGCGCCGGCGCCCCCGGCCTCGCCATCTTCACCTGGTGAGGGCGCCATGACGCCGACGCTGCCCGAACACGTCGCCACGCTCCGGGCGCAAGTCGTCGCCATCGAGGCGCGGCAGGACCGCCAGGAGATCGCGCTGGTGGCGCAGTTCGCGACCATCAACGCGAAACTCGACCAGCTCACCGACAGCGTCGCCCGCGCCCGCGGCGCCGCCGCGCTGGCGAGCTGGCTCACCACCGGCGCCGCCGCCGTGCTCGGCTTCGTCGCGGCGCACGTCTTCAACTTTCAGAGGTGATCCCGTGCTGGCACTGCTCCGCTATCTCGATGCGCGCATGGGCGAGGATGCGACCTACGCCTCCATCGCCGCGATGCTCGCGCTCCTCGGCGTCCATCTGGACCCCGGCGTCTGGCACAATGTTTCGGTGGTCGGCGCGATGTTCGCCGGCGTGCTCGGCGTGGTGCTCAAAAGCGCCGGCAACAAGCCGCCCTCGCAGGTCGCGGCGGACGTGCTGGCGGAACTGGTCGCGCGCATCACGCCGCCCGCGCAGCCAGGCGCGGGCGGGAGCGCGCCGAAATGATCGTGCTCACCCTGCTCCTCACGCTCGCCAGCGGCGCGCCCACGACGATGGAGATCCGCGAATATCTGCGCGGCGACGAACCGATCGGCTTCGCCTCGCTGAGCGAATGTTCGATGCTCGCCCAGCCGCTCGCCGCGCAGTTCATCGCCGCGCATCCCGGCGTCCGTCTGGACGCCTTCACCTGCGGGCCGGAAACCGCCTCGCACTAGCAAGGACACATCATGGTGATCTCAAAACGCGCGCTGCTCGCCGGCGTCGCGGTGCTCCCGGCCGCCTGCGCCGGCCAGACGGCGGCGCAGGTCTCGGCGCAGGTCGTGACCGACCTCACGAACGCGATCGCCGGGCTGTCGAACGCGGTCCCCGCCATCGCCAAGGCCGACCCGGCGCTGATCCCGGCCGCGATGCAGGCGCAGATCGCCACCTACGCGGCGGATGCGCAGGGCGTGCTGGCGACGGTCTCGGCCAGCATGACGGCGACCGCGGCTGCGCCGGCGCTGCAGAAGGCCGAGGCCGACCTCAATGCCATCCTCGCCGCGCTCGCCGCGGTGCCGCTGATCCCGCCGCCCTATTCCATGATCATCGCCGCCGCCGCCGCCGTCGCCCCGATGGTGGAGGGCTACGTCAACACCCTGATCGGCGCCCCGCCGAAAGCCGCGACCGCCGCGCCGGCGCTCCTCGGCGCGCGCTACGGCGCGATGCCGTTGGCGCAGGCGGAGGCGATCCTGGCGCAGGCGGCGAAGGCCGTTCAATGAAACTCGGGCGTCTTCCCGCGGACCCGGAGCGGATCGCGCGCGCGCCCCAGCTCGCCGCGCACCGCTTCGCCGCCGCACCCCCGTTGCCGAGCCTGGATCGGAGCGCGGTGCCGTTCCTGCCGCGCCTGTTCGGCAACGACACATTGCCGGACTGCACCGGCGCCGCGCTCGCCAACGCCGCGCTCGCGGTCTCGGCGCTGAACGGGTTCGAGACAGCGATCCTCGACGCCGACGTGCCGGCCTTCTACGCCGAGTGCATCGGCATGCCCCGCGCGAGCCCGGCGCAGCTCGCGGCGACGGACGGCGCCGTGGCCCTGGACGTGCTCAGATATCAGTTCGCCAGCGGGCTGGGGGTCGGCGCGCAGACGGTCCTCTGCGCGCTCTTCGGCGCGGTCCGCGAGGACCGCGCGGCGCTGGCGAACGCGCTGGTCAATCTCGGACCCGGCTACTGGGGCGTCACGCTCACCGAGCGGGACATGGCGACGGCGCACCCGGGCATCGTGTGGGATACCGAGGGCGACAGCTCGCCCCCGGCCGGCGGCCACATGCTGGTGGGGTGGGATTATTCCGGGCTGGGCGATCTGGACACCGTCCGGCTCGCCACCTGGGGCGCCTTTAAGCGCGCGACCTGGCGGTGGGTCGAGGCGCGGCTGGAGGAAGCCTATGGCCTGGTCTGGCGCCAGCTCGCCCGCGCCGACGGCGCCGATCTCGGCGTGGACGTCGCCGCGCTGGAGGCCCAGCTCTCGGCGGCATAGGAGGGCGCGATGGACGAGCGGTTCCTGCGCTGCGCGCGCATCGCGCGCGGCCTGGGCGGCGGCTTCCTCCGTGACGGCCGCATCGGCGAGCACTGGACGGACGGTCCGCGCCGCGGCGTCCTTGCCGGAGCGAAATGGGGCCTCGCCGCCGCGCAATGGCCGACGGTGGATTTCGAGCATCTGACCGAGATGCAGTTCGAGGTCCTGACGCACCGCCATTTCTGGGCGCCGCTGCGCTGCGACGCGCTCTATCCCGGGGTCGACCTCATGGTGTTCGATTTCGGCATCGAGCGCGGCATCGCCGAATCGGCGCGGATGCTGCGTCACGCGCTCGGAGTGCGCGGAAGCGCCTCGGTGGACGAGGAACTGGTGCGGGAGGCGCGCACGCGCTGCCCGGCGGACCTGGTGGAAGACCTCGCCGAACAGCAGCAGCGGGCGCTGGAGGAGGACGAACGCTTTCCGCTGTTCGGCCTCGGCTGGACGCGGAGACTCTTTCTCCGCGAACAGGAAGCGCAGCGCCAGGCGCGAGAGGCACCCCCGTGCGGTTGACGCACGACCCGGCGCGCTGGCCCCAGCTCGCCCGCCAGCGCCGCTGCGCCAGCGGCTACACCTGGCTGCCGCCCCCGGCGCCCCCGCCCGAGAAATCCCCCCCGACCAAGCGCCCGGCGCCGACGCCGCAGCCCTTCACTCCCGGCTGCCTGGCGGACCGGCTGCACCGCCTGCTGCTCGCACTCGCCGCCGACGGCGACACACTGCCGTCGGACGCCGCGCTGGCGCTCTCGCTCGGCACCAGCGAGAGCCAGGTGGTGCGCAGCCTCTTCTTCCTCACCGGCCGGCGCATGATCCGCACCACCTGCGCGCCGTTCCAGCGCCACACGAGCCGCGCCTGGCGGGCAATCACGGTCACCTTCCCAGCCGGCCGCGAAAGCACCATCCGCACCCCGGAGGCGCCAGCGGATGAGGTGCCATGAAGCAGAACGAAAAGCGACCAACAAAAGAAAACAGCGCCCAGTTGGCACGCAAGCTATTGATAATTCACCATGATCGTCTTCTTGTGCAGAATGCAACATCATGGTTTTTCAATTGGTTGACGCCGAATTTGTCCGGTTGACTCTGGCGCGGTTGTCCGGTGCTCCAGGCGGTGGACGGCGGCGGTGGCGAGGGTCTCCTGCTGGGCGGCGGCGGTGTAGAGCTGAATCATCGCGAGGGTGCGATGGCCGGTGACGGCGGCGATCTCGTGGGTGGTGCAGCCGGCCTCGGCCAGGCGCTGGGCGGCGAGTTTGCGTAGGCCGTGGATGGAGCGAAGCGGCAGCCCTCGCCGCGCCTGTTCGCGTTTCAGGGCGGCGGAGAGGTCCGTCGCGGTCCAGGGGCGCCCGTCGGCGCGCGCGAGGATGGTTGTCGACCGGGTGTCCGCGCGCCAGGCGGCGAGTTCGTCGCGCAGCGCGCGGGTGAGCGGCACGGCAAGCTGCGCGCCGGTCTTCTGCTGGCGCACGCGCACCGAGTCTGGCCCGATGTCGGTCCAGGTCACCCGCACCAGATCCCCGCGCCGCTGAGCCGTGTGCAGCGCGAGCACGACGGCCCGGCGGAGCGGCTCGGAAAGCACCCGCAGCGCGGCCTCGGCCTCGGCATCCGTCCACGCCGGCAGCGTGCCGCCGGCGAGGGAAGGGATGCCCCGCGCCGCGTTGAAGTCGACCAGCTCGCGGTCCAGCGCCCAGGCGAGGAACGCGGACGTTGCGCGCACGAACAGCGTCGCCGCCGCCGGGCCGCGCGCCTCGGCGATCGCGTCGCGCAGGCGCATGATGGCGCCGCGGCGGAGGTCGCGCAGCGCCATCCGCGCCAGGCGCTCGAGCTCCTTCAGATAGAGCAGGTAATTGCGCTGCGTGACCGGCGCGAGGCCGCGCCATTTCGGGCTGGCGCGATATTCCAGCAGCGCGGCGCCGATGGACCCGGCTTCCTCGCGCGCGCGCTTCGGAGCCCGGTCGTATTCGTAGACGCGGACCTCGCCCGAGGCGAGGACTTTCCGCACGCGCCGTTTCGCGGTCATCGGACCCTCCCGTTTTTCGCCACGCTACAGGCGCGACGGGGGACGATCCAGAGGGTCACGCGCTCCGGCGCGGGCGCGCGGCCAGAATCTCCCGCACCGCTTGCGCCACCGGGTCGGCGCCGGCGCCCGGTCCCGCGCCGGCCATCGAAGCGTCCAGCCGCGCGCGGTCCCAGCGCGGCGAGCGCGGGCCCAAGGGAAACACCGGCGGCGCGATGCGGCCCTCGCGCACCAGCCGGGCCAGCGCCGCCGGCCGCACGCAGAGATAGCGGGCGGCGGCGTCACGATCGAGCCAGCGCGGCTCGGTCACGGTGTATATTCCGGGCAGAAGACGCGTCCCCAGCAGGCGAAGCACCACGCGCGGGCGGGGACACTGTCAGACGCCGCGGCGAAGGCGATGATGTCCTCGCCCGAGCCGCACCGGACGCAGCGGAGCCGGTGCGGCTCGGGGCCGGGCGCAGCGGCCGCGTCCACGGGCTCAGACGGCATCGCGCCGTCCTGGCGAAATGACGAACGACGGCAGGCCGAGCTGGTGGCGTTTCGCGTTCACGCGCGGAAGGTCGGAAGCGTAGGAAAACGGGAGCCCGCGTTCGGCAGCCCAGCGGGCGATGGTGGCAAAGGAGGCGTGGTCGGCGGAAGGCGCGGAGGGGGGCGCACTCGCCGCGACGGCGGCCGGAGCGGGCGGAGCGGCGGGAGCAGGCGCGAGCGGGGAGGCGAGCGCAGCCGGGGCATCGAGCGCGGGCGGCGTCGGAACGGGGGCGCGGGACGCGGGCTGCTGACGCTTGGCCAGCAGCGCCTTCTGCAGGCTCGGCGAAATGGACCCCTCCGGCCGCGTCAGGCCGAGACGGGCGGCGCAGCTCGGGATACGGGTGCGCGGGATGGCGAAACCGATCGCCGACAGCCGGTCGCAGATTTCCCCTGTCGGGACGCCCTGGGGCCACGCTTCGCGAACGATGGCGATTGCCGCCTCGGGCCAGCGCCGGCGCCGGGCCGGCGCGGACGCGACGGCGCCGGGGGCTGCCTCCACGCGCGCGATCGGCGCGGGCGCCGGGGCGCTCTCGAACAGCGCGCGAAGAAGACGCGCGCTTTCCTCGGTCAAGGTGCCGCTCAGACGAAGCTCGAATTCGGCCATCAAACGGTGCTCCTCAGCGTCGTCTCGAGCGCGCGGACCTCCGCGCGGAGGCGGAGATTTTCCCGGCGCAGGTCCGAGATGATCGCGGCCGAGCGGCGCGCGGCGAGGCGCAGCTCAAGCACTTCGTTTCCCGCCGCCGCGAGGTGGTCCCGGCGGCTCGCTTCGCCAGTGGCAACGCCGGCGATGTAGGCGCAGCCGACGAGGGCGGCGACGATCAGGGCCAGGATCATCGGCGCCCTCCTTCCAGCACGCGCAGGCGGCCGACCTGGCGGGCGTCTTCCATGGCGCGCGCGGCCTCCTGGCGGGCGTCTTCCATGGCGCGCGCGGCCTCGGCGGCGTCGGCGACGATGTCGTCGAGCGCGAGTTCCAACCGGCGCACGTCGCCGGCGATGGAAAACAGCAAATAGCGGATGGCGGCGACGTCCTGCGGCGTGGCGTAGAGCCGCAGCGCGAGGCCCAGCAGCGCGCGGGACGCGGGCGCGGCGCTCATGGGAACACCGCCCCGAGGCGCTCCAGCTCGGCGGAGGCGTGGATCTGCCAGCGCCGGAGATCCTCGACCTCGTCGCAGAGGACGCCAATGGTCCGCGCGATCTCGAACGCTTCCACGTTCGACGCGGCGGATGAGAGCCGGCGTGCGGCGGCCAGGTCGGCGCGCCGGCCAGCGGCAGAGACGGACGGGCTCGCCGATTTCGCCGCAGACGCGCGGATTGTATCCAGCTCGTCGCAGAGAGCGAGCACGAGGTGGCCGACCGGCGGGACGAGCATGGTGTGGAAAATCTGCGCCTGCCGGCGCGCGAACTCGGTCGAGATCGGCCCGGGAGGAAGCGTCTCGGGCCCGCAATACTCGAAGGTGCGCGGCGCCTCCGCGCGGCCTAATCCGTTCATGGCGCCCTCACGCGGTGACGAACAGAGGAAGGCCGGTTTCCTTCGCCACGCGCTCGGCGGTGACGCGGAACGCATCCTTTCTGGCCTCATCGAGCCGAGGAAGGATGAGCGACCAAAGGACCGATTTCTCCTCGCGCACCATGCGAACGCGGACCAGGAACTGATAGGCGGCGTCGTTCTCGAACACGGGAACGGCGATGAGAAACGCGGAAGGAACCGCACGGGGAAGCTCGACGGTCCGCAGGTAGGAGCTTTCGCCCTCAGGTTCGGTCTCGCCCGTCTGGCCGAAGGTCTCGCGCACGATGACCCCCGCGCGCCGCGCGAAGGCGATGACGTCCGCCGGACTGGCGAGAGAAATTCCGAGCCGGTCCAGGATGGCCCTGACGGCCGGGTCCGCGACGGTCTCCGGAAGCTGGAGGTCCAGGGCGCGCTCCTCGATGAGCGCGGCGAGGGCCGGCTGAGGAAGGGGCTGCAACGACGCCTTCAGCCAGAGGTCGAACTGGGGGGCAGTGCGCAGAGCGAGGCCGGCGGTGAAAGCGCCGTGCGCCGGAAGCGCGGCGGGGTTCGGCGACAATGCGCCATCAGGTCCCGGGAGGTTCACCGCGTCGTGGAAGTCGAACACGACGCGGAGGGAAAGCGTCGTGGTCTCCGCGAACAGAACCGACGAGGGCTCGCGCATCCGGAGCGCCATCGCGATAAGCGAGTCCACGGACGCCAGAGTGAGGGAGCCGCGCCGGGCGACTGGGAACACCAGGCGCGCGTCCATCTCGGCTGTGATGTCTTGCGCAGTGGTGCCGTCGGGCACGACCAGGAAGTGGCGCGGCCACGAGTTCGCGGCGACGAGTTCCTTGTGCGCGAAGGCACCCCGGTTGGCGAACTCGGCGATCTTCTCCAGCGTTTCGGGCGTGAGGTCGGTCATGAATCAATCTTTCACGATGCGGGTGGGGGCCTGGTCGCGCGAGGGAAGCCGCACGAGGAGGTCTTCCTGGCGGGGGTCCTGACGGCCGAGGAAGCGGCCGGCGAGGAAGAACAGGGAACGGCCGCGGCGCGGGGGCGGCTCGGCGGCGCGCACGCTGCCGGAGGTCTCGATCATCCCGCGGTCGGCGGTGAAACTGATCTTGAGGGTGAGGCTCCCGGAGGCTTTCCGGTCCTCACCAATCGCATCTCGCAACGCGAGCACGATCCGCTCGAGCGCGGCGTCTGCCTCCAGGAGCAGACGGCCGCCGTCGACGGCGGGGAGAAGCGAGGAAAAGTCGGGAAGGGCGCCGGGCGGAACGGAAGGGGCGTCGGGCGGCATCTTGGGGCCTCCATCGCGGGATGCGATGGCGAACCGTATTCACGCCACGTGGAGCCGTCAAGCGGAAACTATCGGTGGCGTGAAGGTGCGCCGGTCAGCGGCGCGGGCCCTTTCTCGTGGAGCACTCGGGGTTTCGGGTTCACATCTTCGTGAGCATCAGGCACCGCGCGCACGAGCGGCGTGTCGCGGCGCGCCGGCGGCCGTCCGCGCTGGGGGGTCGCGCCCAGCTCCCGCCGCTGCACGTCCTGCACGCGCATCGCGAGGTCGAAGGGCATCCCACCGAGGTCGCCGAGGACGATGAAATCGGTCGAAAAACGAAACCGGTCGGCGGCGCGCGCGAGCGCGTAGATATCGATGAGATTGCGCCCTGCCTCCCAGTTCGCCACCGTCGTCGCGCCCACACCCATTTCCGCGGCAAAGGTCGCCTGCGTCGCACCGAGGGCGACGCGGACGGCGCGGAGCCGCGCGCCCATCAGACGCGCGGCCTCGGAAGGCGTGGTGGGAGCCATCCACCCAGGGTAGGCGCGCGGCGCCGACGCAAAACCTGTCGCGATTAGGGCTTGCATAAATTCACGTCGGGTGGACAAATAGGGGCATGGACACGGCTGAACTCATCGTCGCTCTCGGGGGCACCCTTCGCGTCGCCCGTCTCTGCGGCGTCCGCGCCACGGCGGTCTCGAACTGGAAGAAAAACGGCCGCGTGCCCCCTGTGCATCACGTGCGCCTTTGGCGGGAAACGCGCGCGCGGGGGCTCGATTGGTCGCCGCCGGACGCCGCCGATGCTGAACTCGTCATCCCCGCCACTTCCCGCGCCGAATGACGGACCCTCGCACCCCTTTCGCCCGGCTGCACGCGGAACCAATCCGCGCGCCGGGCTCTGCCATCCCGCACGCCAGAGCGGGCATCCGGCGCCGGGCCGGTCATCCCGGGCTTCGTTTCCTCCCAGCAAACTCCCCCGCCGCGCACGAACCCGCGGCGGGGGCTTTTTCGGCGCGCCTACCGCTCGGGCGCGAGGGCGGAGAAACGGAACAGGAATTCGGGCGCCTCCATCCCGCCCGAAACAGTGAGGCTCGTTTCCTTCATGCAGTCCTCCGCGCTGGGGAAGAACTGGCCGGAGAACACCACGCGGTCGCCCTCCCGCAGCGCCTCCGCCGCGCGGTAGACCGGCGAATCGATTGGGATCAGCGTGTGCTCCTCGTCCGTCAGGGCGAGCGAATGCGTGGCGAGCGTCACCTTGCCGCCCACGTCCACGCGGAGAATGCCCCGCCCGTCGGCCACCGAGGACAGGGCGCGCACCGTTCCGTGCCAGTCCTTCACCATCCCCTGCGCCGCCTTCACCGTCGCCTCCCCGCACAGCGCGCGGGCGCGGTCGCGTCGCACGCGCCCCTGCGCCAGGCCGTTCGCCGCACCGTCATAGAGCGCGGCGAAGCGCGTGACGACCTCGATCACCGCCTGCTGGGTCAGCACCGGCGCGGGCGCCGCGGCGATCAGCACCAGCGCGGCCATGGCGGCGAATGTCTTCATCTTGCGGCTCCAGCGCGCGCGGCGGTCTGACCGCGCGGACAAAGGGGAGGGAGAATGAGCGGCTTCAGCGAGGCGCAGTTTCCACAATTGAATGGCCAGCACCGGGTTTCAACCGGTTTCACCTGGCGCCGTCCGCGCGGCGCACAGCCGCGGCTTCCCACCGCCTCGCTCATGGCGCTGCTCTGCCGCCTCGCCGCGCGGAACGACAGCGCGCAGCGGGGCGTCTCCCGCTCCAGGCTTCTCCCTTCGGACCGCGAGATCGCCGCCGCGATCGGGCTTTCCGGCGAGGGCGGCGAGTTCGTGGTCGATCAGTCCTTCGCCGCGCTCGCGCGCCTCGGGCTGGTGCGCCTCGCCACCGGCGGCGTGGAGGGCGCGGCCTGGCGCGCGGTGCGCATCGACGGCGCCACCACGCTCCGCACGGCGAACGCGCCGCGGGAGGTGGTGGTATGAACCGGCGCCACGCCGAGGCGGCCTACAACGCGCTCGCCATCGCCTTCCGCCTCGCCGTCGAGGATGCCGGCGGCCTGGAAGCCGCCGCCTCGCTCACCCGCGTGCAGAAATCGCAGATCGCCGCCTACGGCGACGTGAACCAGCAGGACCGGTTCGCGCCGGCGGACGTGGTGCTGGATATCGAGGCGGTCACGCGCCGCCCGCGGGTGACGGCGACCCTGGCGCGGCTGCTCGGCTACGAGCTGGTGGTGTCGGACACCACGGCCGCGCACGAGGTGCCGGCGCTGCTGGCGCGAATCGGGCGCGATGCCTCGGCCGTGTTCGCCGATTCGGCCCACGCGCTCGCCGGCCGCGCCCTGACGCACGACGAACGCGCCCGGCTGCTGCGCGACCTCACCGATCTCCGCTTCGCCGCCGGCGCCCTCCACGCCGCCCTCGCGGAGCAGGCGAAATGAGCCGCTCGGGGCCGCGCAGCGACTGGGCTGTGGCGAATCTCGACGCCATCCGCGCCCTCTGGCTCGACGGCGTGAGCGCCTCCGCCATCGCCGAACGATTCGGGGTGAGCAAGAACGCCGTCATCGGGCTCGCGCATCGGAACAAGTTCCCCGCGCGCCCGAACCCGGTCGGCGCGGCATCGCGGCCCCCGGCGCCGAAGGGCGCCGCGCCACGGAAGCGTCCGCGCCCCGCGGCGACGGGGGCGCAGGCGAAGGCCCCGGGGAAGGCGCACGCGCCGGCCGCGCCGAAAATCCCCACCGCGCGCAGCGCCGCCTCCCTGGAACAGGCGCGCGCGCGTCCCGCGGCCGTCGCGGCGCAGCGCCGCGTGCCGACGGTGGCGGAAATCGCCCGCGCTTGCCTTTTCGGAATGGCCCATCGCGCCGCGCGGCCGGCGCCTGCTCCCCTCCTATCCTCGTCCGCGCCGGGCCCCGCCGCCGCGTGCCAATGGCCGCTCTGGCCGACCGGCGAACGCGCGCCGTCGCCGCCGCTGTTCTGCGGCGCTGGCTCGGTGCCGGGCTATTCCTGGCGCCAGGCGCACTGCGCGCGGGCGTTCGCACCGCGGTCGGGGGCGTCGCTGTGACGGAGCTTGGACCTGCGGGAGTCGGGAGCGGCCATGTCCGCGCCGCCGCGCATGCTATCCGGACTGCACTCCGTGCTGCGTTCCCCCGCGCGTCGGAACGCCAGCTGGCCGTCATCGGCATCAGCGCCGCGGCCGTCCTCCTCGCGCGGCAGGTCGGCCGGTTCCCCGTGCCCCCAGGAGGACGTCACGCCGCCGCGCTTGCGCTCAAGGCCGGCTTCACCCTCGCCGAGGTGGATTTCGCAACCGAACGCGACCCCGGCGAGGCGCCATGACCGCGCTAGCCCCCCTCCGCGAGCTGCCGCGCAACCTCCAGGCCGAACAGCGGCTGCTCGGCGCGCTCCTCGCCGACAACCGCGCCTATGACAGCATCGTGGACTTCCTCCGCGCGGACCATTTCGCCGAGCCCCGCCACGCAAGGCTCTACGCCGCCATCAGCCGGCGGCTGGACGGTGGCGAGCTGGCGGACGCCGTCACCCTCGCGCGCGAGCTGCCGGAGGAGGAACGCGCGCGCGGCGGCGTCGCCTACCTGGCCGAGCTGGTCGCCGCCATGGTCTCGCCGCGCATGGCGCGCGAATACGCGACCGTGGTGCGGGACGCCTGGCATCGCCGGCGTCTCATCGAAATCGCGGACGCGCTGCGCGAACGCGCCTTCGCCCCCGGCGAGGACGCGGCGCTGCGCATCCAGGAGGATGCGGAATCGGAGCTGTTCGAGCTGGCCGAGCGCGCCGAGCCGGACGCGGGCACCCCGGCGCACATCGCCATGGGCGCGGCCATCGAGGCGGCGGCCAAGGCGGCGCTGAGCCCCGGCGGCCTCGTCGGCCTCGCCACCGGGCTCGACGCCATCGATGGCATCACCGGCGGCCTGCGGCGCGGCAGCTACTTCCTGCTCGCCGCGCGCCCCTCGATGGGCAAAACCTCGCTCGCGCTGCGGATCGCCGCCGGCGCGGCGGAACGCAGGGCGCGCGTGCTGTTCATCTCGCGGGAGATGTCGGCCGTCGCCATCGGCGCCAAGCTCGCCGCCGGGCTCGCCGCCGTCGAAGCCTCGGCGGCCGATCGCGGCGTGGTGCATGTCCGCGACGATGACGGCCGCTTCCGCGCCGCGCCGATCGGCCCCGCCGAGATCAACGCCATGGTCGCGGCGCAGCGCGCGATGGCCTCGCGCACGCTCATCATCGACGAATGCCGCCCGGCCACGCTCGCCGCCGTGCGCGCCCGCGCCCGGCGCGAGATCCGCCGCGGCGGGCTGGACCTCGTCATCATCGATTATCTCGGCCTGATGCGCGTGCCGGAACTGGCGCGGTCCGACAACCGCACCCTCGAGGTCTCGCGCCTTTCCGCCGAATGCAAGGCGATGGCGGTGGATCTCGACATTCCGGTGATCGTCCTCAGCCAGCTGAACCGCGGCCCCGAGGCGCGCGAGGACAAGCGCCCGACGCTGGCCGATCTGCGCGATTCGGGCGCGCTGGAGCAGGACGCGGACGTGGTCGCGTTCCTCTACCGCGAGCACTACTACCTCGTCCGTCGCGCCCCGGTCCGGCGCGAGGGCGAGAGCGACGAAAAGCTCGACGCGCGCCTCAACGCCTGGCGCGACGCCATGCGCGAGAGCCACGGGCGCGCCGAGCTGATCTTCGCCAAACAGCGCACCGGCCCCGTCGGGCCGCGCGCGCTCGCCTTCGATCAAACCAGCATCTGGTTCGGCAACCTTCCGGGAGACGAGACGTGAGGAGCTTCTGCGCCTGGCTGCAGCGAATGATGAGCACGGACCCCCGCATGCGCGTGATCGACGCCGCCGCCCGCTACCTGTTCCTGGAACTCGCCCGTCAGGCGGCGAGCCTGCCGGAGCCGGGCGCGCTGAAACTCGGCGCGCGGGGAGTTTCCGCGCGCGAGATATCGCTGATGGTTTCCATGCCGGAAACTGAGGTCGAAACTCACCTGGAAACTCTGCTGGAAACTCAATTACTCATTCGCGACGCCGCCGGTGTGCTGCGCATCGCCGACCTTCCCGCCGCCGCGTCGCGCCGCGGCGTCGGCGGGCGGCCCCGGAAAGGCGAGACGAAGCAAGCCTATGACGCGCGCCAGCGCGAGCTTCGCCTGCTCGGCGTCCACGCAGGGGGCGCCGCGTCCGCCGCGGCGGAAAACCCCGGCGCGGAAACTCCGGAAACTCGCGCCGAAACTCCCCTCGCGCGCGCGAAGCTAGCTAGCTTCTCTTCTTCTTCCTTAGAAGCAAAGGAAGCAGCAGCAGCAGCAGCTTCTCCGCCCGCGTGGGTTTTGCTCGGCGAGAAACTCGCCGCCATCGCCGGGCTGGACCCGGCGCGCGGCGCCTACGGGTTCGAGATCGTCCGCCATTGGCTGGCGCTGCCGGGCGCGAGCGCCGAGGTCATCGTCGAGGCCGTGGGCCGCGTCGCGGCACGGCCGAGCTACGCGCCGCCCCGCCATCTCGGCTATTTCGCCGGCGCCGTGACCGAGGCGGCGCACGAAGCCGCCAGCGCGCCGGCGCCGCCGGCGCCGGACCCGGAATACGACGCTGCCCTCGCCGCCTGGCGCCGCGAGCGGGACATCGCCATGGAGCGCGGCGGCCTCGAGCATCTGCGGCCCCGGCCCGAGCGCCGGAGCGTCGCGGCATGAGCGCGGCGCTCAAACGCCCGCGCCCGGGCGACGCGGACATGGTCGCCCGTGCGGCCTACGTCATGCACCACCTGGAACGCGCCGGCGCAACACTGCTCGCGCTGCGCCAGCGCGGGCCCGCGCTCGGCATGCGGGTCGGCGCGCTTGCGCCGGTGGCGGAGTGGCACGGTTACGGCGCGGCCCCGGCGTCCACGGCGTGGCCCGTGCCGAGCGCGGCCGAGATCACCGCCATGGATCACGCGCTGAACTGGCTCACGCTGTTCACGCCGGATCAGGCGGGGCTCAAACGCGTGGTCGGGCTGCGCCTGCTCATTCACCCCGTCACCGGCCGCCATCTGCACTCCTGGCGGGCGATCGGGCGCCGCATGGGGGCAGACTACCGGGCCGTCCAGGTCTGGCACGCGCGCGGAATCGCCCACCTCGCGAAGTTTATTTTTTCCCCTTGATCAAACCGATCAAAAAAGCCTATGTTCCGCGGTATGATGGCGCGTCCCGTGTGGGCCGCGCCTTTTTCATGGGATCGCCCATGCTCGCCGACGCGCTCGCACCCTACATCCGCGCCTTCGGCCAGCACGCGGAAAGCGAGCTCCGCTTCGCCGCCGCGCTCGCGCTCACCCGCACGGCGCAGCGGGCGCAGAAGGCGGTGACGGAGAAGCTGCCGACCATCTTCGACCGCCCGACGCCCACCACCATGCGGTCGATCCGCATCACCATGACGCGGAAATCGACCCCGCTCGCGGAGATGCGCTCCAGCGTGTGGATTCGCGATGAAGCGCCCAAGGGGACGGCGCCGGCGCGCTATCTGCAGGCCGAGATCGAAGGCGGCACGCGGCGAGACAAGCGCAGCGAGCGCGCGCTGATCGCCGCCGGCGTCATGCCGCCCGGCACGCAGACCGTGCCCGGCGACGGCGCGGAGCTGGACGCGTATGGCAACATCCCCGGCGGCCAGATCGTCCGCATCCTCTCGCGCCTCGGCGCCTTCGGCGAGCAGGGCTACAGCGCCAACGCCGGGGAGAAAACGAAGCGGGCGCTGAAGCGCAAACGCCTCGCGCACGCGCAGACCGGTACCGACTACTTCCTTGGGCGCGACCGCTGGGGCGAGTCCGCGCTCGCCGTCTACCGCCTCGTGGCCAAAGGCCACGTCGAGCCCGTCCTGTTCTTCGCGCGGAGACGCCCCGTCTACAAAGCGCGCTTCGACTTCGCCCAGCTCGTCGAGTCCGCCGCCGCCGCCGCGATCGGCGCAGAAATCGCAGCCGCCATGCGCGAAGCGCATAGCGCGGGTCCTTCCCACCACCCCCACCCCGCCCGCGAGTAATTCAAACCCCGGCGGGAGGCGGAGGGTTTTTTGGCGAACGGGTTGGTTTTTATGGGAATTTTGGCGCCATGCCGGCGGTGAACAAGCGCGAGCTCGCGTCGCTGCTCCGGGTCTCGGCGCCGACGC
The DNA here is from genome assembly GCA_027449745.1 of Acetobacteraceae bacterium. GTDB lineage: Bacteria > Pseudomonadota > Alphaproteobacteria > Acetobacterales > Acetobacteraceae > JAJZVV01. The sequence continues at coordinate 20,063 of DAIDKZ010000017.1, forward strand.
TGGACCGGCTGATCGAACGCCACGGCGACGCGTTCCCGGTGCTCCAGCGCGGCGACAAGGGGCGCGAATGGTCCTTCGACGCCGACGCGGTGCGCGCCTTCCTCGCCGAATACGAGGCGGCGCAGGCCGAGGCGGCGCGGGAGCGGACGGACGCGGTGCGCCAGGCCGCGCTCCCCATCGCCAACGAGGACGAGCAGAAACTGAAGCCGGCGGAGCTTCTCGCGCTCGCCAAGGCGCGGATGATCGCGCGCCAGGAACAGCGCGAGGCCGGCCTGCTGGTCGACACCGCCTCCGTCCGCGCCGCCCTCGGCGCCGCCTTCGCCCGTCTGAACTCCGCGCTCCACGCCGCCGTCCGCCAGGTGGCGCGGGACCACAACCTTCCCGAGCCCGTCACCCGCGCCGTCGCCGCCGCCCTGGCCGACGCGCAGCGGGAATTCGTCCGCTCGGCCGATGAATTTCTCGCCACCGAGGAGAGAGACCTCTTTGCCGCCCGCGACGGAACGCTCGCCGCCTAGTCTCGCCGGCGCCGACGCGGGCGCGCTGCTGGCCTCCATCCTGCGCGCCAACTTCCTGCCGCCCGAGCCCGTCTCCGTCGCCGATTTCGCCGCCGCCAACCGGTGGCTGCACAACGAGGGCGGCGGCTATGTCGGGCGCTGGTCGAACGCCCGCGCGCCCTACCTGATCGAACCGATGGAGGCGCTCACCAGCGAACGCTATCTCACCGTCGCTTTGGTCAAACCGGGCCAGTGCGGCGGCACGGCGGTGGCGGAAAACTGGCTGCTGCACTCGGTGCTCGCCAATCCCGGCAGCATCCTCTGGTATATGCAGACCGAGGCCGCCGCCTCGAACTACGTCAAGACCCGCATCGAGCCGATGATCGCCCAGCACCGCGCGCTGCGCGAGCGCCTCGGCCGGCTGCCGCGGGACAATACCCTGAGCTACAAAGGGTTCGACGGGATGAGCGCGCAGTTCCTCGCCGCGTCGCCCTCCAACCTAATCTCGAAATCGGCGCCGCGCATCGTCGCCGACGAAATCGACGCCTACCCGCCCGCGCTCGGCGACGTGAAGGCGATGCTCGACGTGCGGCGCCAAACCTTCGGCCGCGAATCGAAACTCTTCGCCCTCTCGCACCCGGACGCCGCCGGCGGTCTCTCGCCGCGGGACTGGACGCGGGGGATCATGGCGATCTACGCCGACTCCACCCGCTGCACCTGGTGGTGGCCGTGCGCGGAATGCGGCGCCTGGTCCAGCCCGAACCCGGGCGCCGTGCGGCACATGCGGCTCGACTATCCCGAGGACGCGCCGCTGGACCGGGTGGCGGCCGAGGCGCGCCTGGCCTGCCCGGTGAATGGCTGCCTGCTCGGCGACGAACGCCGCGCCCAGATGCTCCTCGCCGGCCGCTGGATCGGCGATGGCGAGCGGATGGACGAGGACGGCACCGTCACCGGCGAGCGGGTGGCGCGCGATACCGCCGGCTACTGGGTGGTGGGCGTGATGTCGCCATTCGTGCTCGGCGGCATCGGCGCGCTCGCCCGCGCCCGGGTGAAGGCGGAGCGCGAAACCGCCGCCTCTGGCGACGAAGCCTCGCTCCGCCAGGTGATGGTCAAGCAGTGGGGCGAGCCGTTCGGCGGCAAGCGCGATATCGGCACGCTCTCGGCGGCGACGCTGGCCGAGCGCGCGGAGCCCACGCTCGCGCTCGGCACCGTCGCCGAGGGCGTGCGCTTTCTCACCTGCGCGGTGGACGTGCAGGCCAACCGGTTCGAGTGGCTCGTCCGCGGCTGGGGCGAGGAGGGCCGCAGCGTCGTGGTGGATGCCGGCGTCCTTGCCGCCGCGCCGCAGACCGAGGCGGCGGACTGGGACGCGCTGTTCGATTTCCTCGCCGCCTACGCCGCGCCGCTGGCGGACGGGTCCGGCCGCGTCATGCGTCTTCGCGGCGCCGGCTTCGACAGCGCCGGCGCCCCGGGCGTCACCCAGCAAGCCTACAGCGCCTGGACAAGGGCGCGCCTGGCGCGGAAGCTCCGCTGGCTCGGCACCCTCGGCGGGCGGGACGTGTTCACGGTGATGCCGATGAAGGGCGTCGCCGGGCCGAACGCCGCGCCGCTGCAGGTGGTCTACCCCGACCATCGCCGGCGGGACCGCGAGGCCCGCGCCGCCGGCGCGGTGCCGCTGGCGCTGTTCGCCGCCAACGTCGCCAAGGACGATCTCGCCGGCCAGCTCGCCATCGCCGATGGCGGCCCGTGGAGCGTGCGCTTCCCGGCCGACCTGCGCGGCAACTACCCTCTCCGCCCGCGCGCGGAGGAAGCGCCGCATCTCTGGTTCGAGCAGCTCGCCGCCGAAACCCGGGATCAGGCCGGGCGCTGGGGCAAGACGCTCAGCTCGGCGCGGAACGAGGCGCTGGACCTGATGGTGATGACCTACGTCATCGCACGGCTGCATGGCATCGCGCGCATCGACTGGTCCCGGCCGCCGCCCTGGGCGCGGGAGTGGGATGCGTGCCCCCTCGTCGGCGCGGCTATCGCTGCACCACCGGCGCGCACCCCCCCCGCGCGCGCGGCGGTGGCCGCGCCGGCACCTCCTCCCCCGGCCCGGGAAGCGGCCGTCGCCGTCACACGCGCCGCCGCACCCCGGCCCCGCGCAGGAGCCTACGCGTGAGCCAGAGCTACGGCACCTATCTCGTCCTGGTCGCCTCCCTGCCGCTCAGCGCGGCGGCGGCGGCGGGCGTGACGCAGCTGCAGTTCGCGGATGTCTCCCCGCTCTCGGCCGGCCTCCTCGTCAGCGGCTCCGGCGCCTTCGCCTCCGGCACCACCGTCGCCGCGCTGGGCCCGGGCCTGGTCACGCTCAACCAGGTGACGATCGCCGCGCTCGCCGCCGGCGCCGATATCGCCTTCTCGCAATATCAGACGATGTTTCCCGCCGGCTCGGCCCAGCCGGCCGGGCTCATCGCGCAGTGGCAGCAGCAGCTCGCCGACGCCTATGACGCGCGCCACAAGCTGATGACCGGCAAGCTGCCGCGCGTGGTGATGTATAACGCCGGGGAGGGCGGCCGGTCGGTGACCTACACGAAGACGGACATCGGCGCGCTGGAGAGCTATATCGCCGCGCTCGAAACCCGCCTGCGCATCCGTCGCCGGCGCCCGGTCGCGGTGCGGTTCTGATGTCGGTCACGCTCGACCGCGCCCGCCGCCTGTTCGGCGAGACGCCGGCGCCGCGTCCGCGCGCCAGCCTCACCACCGGCATGCAGGGAGTCGCCTACGACGCCGCGGCGATCGGCACGGCGGAGACCGCGGACTGGTGGCCCTATCTCGGCTCGCCGGACCTTGAGCTAAACACCTCGCGGGACCGCATCGTCGCTCGCGTCCGCGACCTGGTCCGCAACGATGGCTGGGCCAGCGGCACGGTGACGACGATGCTTGACGCCGTCGTCGGCGGCGACCTTCGCCCGCGCGCCAAGCCGGACTGGACCTGGCTCCGGCTCGCCGCCGGGCCGGCCTTCGATTCGGTGTGGGCGGCGGAGTTCGCCCAGGCGGCGCAGGCACTATGGCGGGCCTACGCGCTCGACCCGCTGCGCAACGCGGATGCCGCCCGCGGCTCGACGCTGCCGCAACTCTTCCGTCTCGCGTTCAGGCACAAAATGGTGGATGGCGAGGCGCTCGCGGTGCTGCGCTACCTGCCGGAGCGGCGCGCGCGCGGCGGCTACGCCACGGTGATGCAGCTGATCGACCCCGACCGGCTAAGCAACCCGCAGCTCGCCATCGACATGGCGCACATGCGCGGCGGCGTGGAGATCGATGAGAACGGCGCCGCCATCGCCTACCACATCCGCCGGGCGCACCCCGGCAACTGGTGGAACGCGGCGAAAAGCTGGGAGTGGCAGCGCATCCGGCGCGAGACCGACGACGGGCGCCCGATCGTGATCCACGATTTCGACCCGGCGCGGACCGACCAGCACCGCGCCGCCGGCGGCTTGTTCACGCCGATCCTGAACCGCTTCAAGATGCTGGCGAAGTTCGACCAGGTCGAGCTGCAGGCGAGCGTGCTGAACGCCGTCTTCGCCGCCTATATCGAGAGCCCGTTCGACCCGGCCGACGTGCAGAACGCCATGGATGGCTTCGGCGTCGGCGAGGAAACCATCAGCGCCTATCAGTCCGCCCGGGCGGAGTTCCACCGCGACCGGCGGCTGAAAATCAACAACGCCACCATCCCCACGCTGTTCCCCGGGGAGAAGATCAACACGGTGAACGCCAACCGGCCGCCGCCGGGCTATGTCGATTTCCAGCACGCGTTCCTGCGCAACTTCGCCGCCGCCTCCGGCCTCACCGCCGAGCAGGTGAGCAAGGACTGGAGCCGGACGAACTATTCCTCCGCCCGCGGCGCGCTGCTCGAAGCCTGGCGGACCATCGGCCGCCAGCGCGTCACCTTCGCGGCGAATTTCTGCGCCCCCTTCTACGGCGCGTGGCTGGAGGAGGCGATGGCGCTGGGGCAGTTGCCGCTGCCCGCCGGCGCGCCGGACTTCCTCGAGGCGCGCTACGCCTATTCCGCCTGCGGCTGGATGGGCCCCGGCCGCGGCTGGGTGGACCCGGTGAAGGAAGCGCAGGCCGCCGTTCTGCGCATGGATGCCGGTCTTTCCACCCTCGCCGAGGAATGCGCCGAGCAGGGGCGGGACTGGGAGGAAGTGGTGGCGCAGCGGAAGGTGGAAATCGACCGCCTGCGCGCCGACGGGCTGCCGCTGCCGCAATGGGCGGCGGCCGAGGACCCCGCGTTCAAGACCGCGAAGCCGCCCCGGCCGGCCTGAAAGGTGCAATCCATGGTGATCTCGGGCCGGGCGCGTCTCACGCGCCCGCTGCTTCTGCACGCCGAGGCCGCCCGGCGCGCCGTGGCGGGGGATTTCGACGAGGAACGGCGCGGGGACGCCTACCGCGCCGGCGCCGCCGCCGTCATCCCCATCACGGGGATGCTCTGGAGCGAGAGCTACGCGCGAATCCGCGCCGAGCTGAACGCGGCGCTGGCCGACCCGTCGGTTTCGGGGATTTTCCTTCAGGTGGACAGCCCCGGCGGCGAGGTGGCCGGCTGTTTCGACCTGGCGGACGCGATTTTCGCCGCGCGGCAGGCCAAGCCGGTCTTCGCGGCGCTCGCGGACTACGCCTATTCCGCCGCCTACGCGCTCGCCAGCGCCGCGAACGCCGTCTCGGTGCCCCGCACCGGGGGCGCCGGCTCCATCGGCGTCGTCGCCCTGCACGTGGACGTCGCCGCCGCGCTCGAACAGGCCGGCGTCGCCATCACCGCGGTGCAGTTCGGCGCGCGCAAGACGGACGGCGCCCCGTTCGGGCCGCTTTCGGACCGGGCGCGGGCCTCCTGGCAGGCGGATGTGGACGCGACGGGGGAGATTTTCGTCGCCACCGTGGCGCGGAACCGGAGACTGAAGCCGGAAGCCGTCGCCGCGCAGGAAGCCGGCACCTTCCAGGGCGCGCGGGCGGTCCAGGCCGGCCTCGCGGACTTCGTTCTGGCGCCGGACGCCGCCTTCCGGCTGTTTCTCGACACATTGCGATAGGGAAATTCGATGGACATCGAGATCGACGCGCTGCGCCTGGCGCAGCTCGGGCTGCAGCACGCGCGGCAGACCGAAGAGGACCGCGAAAAGGAGCGCGAGGGCGAGGAGCGCCGCGGGGAGGATGACCGTCGCCGCAAGCGCAAGGACCGCGAGGACGAGCGCGAAGGCGAGGAAAAGGAGGGGGAGAAGAAGCGCGCCAAAAAGCGCCGCGCCGCCCGCGAGGACGACGGCGATGGCGACGATGACGACGACGACGACGAGCGGCGCGAGGAAGAGGACGCCGACGAGGACGACGACGAGGACGCCGACGAGGAAGCGCGCGGCCGCCGCCGGGCGCGCAAGCGCGAGCGCGCCCGCTGCGCCGCCATCATCCTCGCCGCCGCGCCCGAGACCTTCGCGCTCGCCGCCCATCTCGCCTTCAACACCGGCATTTCCGCCAAGGCCGCGCTCCGCACGCTCGCCGCGGCCGCGCCGGCGCAGGGCGCGGAGGCGAAGCGCGCAGTGCGCACCCCGCTGGATGCGCGCATGGCCGCGACGCCGGTGCCCGCGCTCGGCTCGGAAGCGCCGGGCGCCCCCTCGGACGCCGACCGCATCCTCGCCGCCGCCGCCAAGGCCGGCGCCGGCCGGCGCTGAAAGGAGACTGACCGATGAGCTACTCGAACTATGCCGGCTACACGCAGGAAAACTTCTCCCCGGACACGCTTATCGCGGATCCGCGCCTGGTGGTGACGGAGGGCGTCACCATCGCCGCGGGCCAGACGCTGTCCCGGGGCGCGGTGCTCGGCCAGATCACCGCCAGCGGCGACTACGTGCTCTCCATCAGCACCGCCGCCGACGGATCGCAGACGCCGGTGGCGATCCTGGCGGACGCGGTGAACAGCACCGCCGGCGCGGTGAGCAACGTGCCGATCTACGTGATGGGCGAGTTCGACGCCAACGCCGTCACGCTCGGCAGCGGCATCACCCTCGCCGCCGCCACAACCGACCTCGCCCTCAAGGGCATCTTCCTGCGCTCCGCAGTGAAGAACGACTACGTATTCTGAGGAGCGGCATAGATGTCCGGAACCTACACGCCCGTTTTTTCCGTCTACGACACCGCGACGCTGGTGCAGGTGCTGCGCAACCTGCTGCTGCCGAGCACGTTCCTGTCGACGCGTTTCTTCCCCAACGTGGTCGAGGCGGACACCGAGAGCGTCGCCATCGACGTGGATGTCGGCAAGCGGCGCATGGCGCCGTTCTGCTCGCCGCTCGTCGAGGGCAAGGTGGTCGAGAGCCGCCAGTGGCAGACCAACCTCATCAAGCCCGCCTACATCAAGGACAAGCGCGCGCCGGACCTGATGCGCCCGGTGCGCCGCCAGCTCGGCGAGAAGCTGCTCGGCGGCCAGCTCTCCCCGCGCGAGCGGATGGACGCGAATCTCGCCTGGGAAATGACCGACCAGGTGCAGATGATCGAGCGGCGCATGGAATGGATGTGCGCGCAGGCCCTGCTCAACGGCACCGTCACCATCGCCGGCGAGGGCTACCCCTCCACGGTGGTGAACTTCAACCGCAACGCCGCGCTCACCGTCGACCTCACCGGCACCGCTCAGTGGGCGCAGTCCGGTGCGCCGTCGCCGGCGCAGTATATCGAGGAGTGGGCGACGACGGTGCTGGAATATTCCGGCGCGGCGCCGACGGACATCGTCTTCACCAACACGCCGTGGAAAGCGTTTCTGGCGGACCCGCAGGTGCGGGAAGCGGTCTATTTCCCCCGCGCCGGCGAGAGCCGCGTGGAACTCGGTGGCGGCGTCACCACCGGGGCCGTCTACAAGGGCAAGTGGGGCAGCTACGATCTGTGGGTCTATAACGACTGGTATATCGACCCGATCACGGACGCGAACGCGGCGATGATCCCGGACGGGAACATCATCATGACTTCGGCCGAGCTGCAGGGCACGCGGGCCTATGGCGCGATCCTCGACCCGGCCTTCGCCTACGGCGCCATGGCCTACGCGCCGAAGATGTGGCGCAACGAGGACCCGGCGCAGCT
>DAIDKZ010000018.1 GCA_027449745.1 Acetobacteraceae bacterium
AGCGCCTCGCCCTCCGGTCCAGCGCCCGCGATCACCAATCGCGCCCGCGGAACCAAGGCCAGGGCGCGGATCAGCACGTCGAACGCCTTGTCGCGATGCAACCGCCCGAGCGCGAGCAGCGCCGGCTCGCCGTGCGCGAACAGGTCGGCCGGCGCCGTCGCGGCGAAGTCGGTGACGAAATTCGGCAGATGGTGCGTTCGCTCCACCGGCCAGCCGTTCGCCCGCAGCCAGGCGACGATCCCCTCCGTGTTGCCGACCAGGTGGTCCGCGTGCCGGTAATATTTCAGCGGGTAATAGCCGCCGAGCCGGGCGACATGGACGAATTTGCCGCGCGGCATGTGCCAGGTGGCACGGCTCATCCAGCTCACCGCGACGTCGGGCGCGAAGGTGCGCAGGAGCCGCCTCAGCCGTGGACGGGTCACGACATCGAGCCGGCCGCCAAAGGCCAGGCTCTCGGGCGCGAGACCGGCCTCGCGCAGTCGCGCCGCGCGCGCCGGCTCGGTTCGGATCACCGGCAGCACGGCCTCGCCCGCCTGGTGGAGCGCGATGCTCAAGCGCTCGAAGAAGAGCTCAGCACCGCCCGCCGGCGCGCCGGCCATCACCTGCGCGATCCTCATGCCGGCGCCGTTGCCGTGACCAGACGCTCCGCCGCCGCCAGCACCGCCTCGACCGACAGATCCTCCATCCGGCGGCCGCGCGCCTGCGCGACGGACGTGCGCCGGCCGGCCGGAGCGTACTGGTCCGCTGGCGTCGGGCCGAACAACCCGAGGGTCGGCGCTCCGGCAGCGGCGGCGAGGTGCATCAGCCCAGAATCGTTGCCGACGAACAGCACCGCGCGCTGCAGACAGGCCGCCGCCTCGGCCAGGTTCAGCCGACCGACGAGGTCGATCGCGCCCGGCAGCCGTTCGAGCAGCGGCGCCGCCATCGCCCGCTCCGTCTCGCCGGGGCCACCGAAGACCACCGCGCGGGCACCGGGCAGCGGCCCGGCGGTGAGGCGCTCGAACAGCGCGGCGAAGCGCTCCGCCGGCCAGACTTTCTCCGCCCAGTTCGCGGTCGGTGCCAGGGCGACCACGGGCCCGCCCGCGGCGCCGAGCAGCGCCTGCGCGCGCGCGCGATCGGCGGGCGCGGTCCAGACCACCGGCAGGGGCGGCGGGTCGAGATCCAGAATGGCGGCCAGCTGTGCCGTCTTGTGCCCCGTCCTCGGCCGCATCACCGCCCGCCGCCTAGTCCGCAACAGCCAGGCGAGCGCCGAGCCGCGGATATCGACCACGAGGTCCCACCACGTGCTCGCCGTCATCCGCCACAGATCGAGCCAGTGCAGGCCGCCGCGCCGCTTGTCCATGGCGATGACCCGCTCGCATCGCGGCATCCGGGCGAACACCCCCTCGGCGACGAGACCGCAGACGATGGTGAAGCGTGCCTCCGGCTCGGTGCGCAGCAGATGGTCGAGGAGCCCGGTCGAGAGCACGGCATCGCCGATCCGGCTCGAGGTGATGAACAGGATGCGACGCGGTCTCATGGCTTGCGCCATAGCATGCCCCGCCGCCCGGCGCATCGCCTCAGGCGCCTTGGAAGAGGCTGATGAAGAGCGCCACGGCACCGGCCGCCATCACCAGCGTCGTCAGCCAGCCGAGCGCCACAAGCCCCGGCGTGAGCGCAAGCGCACCCATCACCGCCCCGCGCGAAGCGATGCGCATCATCGCCACCAGCACCGGCACCGAGACCACCCCGTTGAAGACGGCACTGAGGAGCAGAGCGCGCATCGGGTTGACGCCGAGTGCGACCAGCGCAGCGCCGATCGCCGTCGCCAGCACGATCGCCGCATAGAAGCCGGGCGCCTCGGACGGCGCGTGGGCGAGGCCAGCGGGCCAGCCGCGCGCCTCGGCGAGAGCGAACGCGGCGGATCCCGCCAGCATCGGCACCGCCAGCAGCCCCGTGCCGATGATGCCGAGCGCGAAGGCGAGCCCCGCGAGATCGCCAGCCACCGGGCGCAGCGCCGCCGCGGCGTCGGCAGAGGATACGATCGAGACAATTCCCGCCGGGTGCAGCGTCGCGGCGCAGGTGAGCACGACGGCGTAGCCGACCAATGCGGCGACCGCCATGCCGGCCCAGCTGTCGAGCCGGATGCGGCGCCCCTCCGCCGCCCACGCCGCCGGCGCGGGCAGCAGGCGGGCCCGGTCCGCCTCGAGCGAGGATTGCCAGACCAGCAGATAGGGGCTGATCGAGGTGCCGAGGACCGCGACCAGAATGCCAACCGCCGCGCCGGTCCCCGGCAGCGAGGGCACCAGACTGGCCCGCAGCACCGCCCCCCAAGGAATCGCGAGCGACGCCGGCACGATGAGATAGACGACGAGCGCCAGCGCGGTCCATTTGACCGCACGCACGTAGCGGCGATAGCGCAGCCGCAGCAGCAGGCCGGCGCAGAGCACGGCGAACGCAGGCGCGTAGACAAGCCGAGGACCGCCAATCAGCAGATGCACCACGTCCGCCATGGCAGCGAGGTCGGCGCCGAGATTGGCGATGTTCGCCACCGCCACGCCGAGCGCGACGGCGAGACCGAGCGGCCGCGGCGTGTGGCGCGTGATCGCGCCGATCAGGCCCACACCGGCGGCACGGCCGATCCGCGCGCTGATCTCCTGGCTCGCCGCCATCAGCGGGTAGCAGAGCGGCAGCATCCAGGCGGCCTGGTAGCCGAGGGCCGCCCCAGCCTGGGAATAGGTGGCGATGCCGGACGGATCGTCATCCGCCGCCCCGCTCACCAGACCCGGCCCCAGCAGCCCGGTCAAGGGTCCCGGCGCGTGGCCGGGCTCCGATGTCGCAGCCGAACGAGCCCCCCGCGCCCCGCGCGACAGGCCCGCTCGCCGGGACACAGCCGGTCAGCTCAGCCGGCGGCGGCGATCGCCCGCTTCGCCATCACGGTGATCAGATGCGCGCGATACTCGGCGCTGCCGTGAATGTCGCTGTTGAGGTCAGCGGCCGAGGTCTTGATCCCCGCCACCGCGTCGGGCGACCAGGATGCGGCGAGCGCCGCCTCCATCGCCTTCTGGCGGAACACGCCATTCTGACCCGCGCCCGTCACCGCGACGCGGACCCCGGCCGGCCCCTTGGCGACGAACACGCCAACCAGCGCGAAACGCGAGGCCGGCTGATTGAACTTCGCGTAGGCAGACTTCTCCACCGGCAGCGGAAATGAGACCGAGGTGATGATCTCCCCCGGCTCCAGCGCGGTCGTGAACATGCCCTGGAAATAATCGTCCGCCGCGATGCTGCGCTTGTTGGTGACGATCGTGGCGCCGAGCGCGAGGACGGCAGCGGGATAGCAGGCGGCCGGATCGTTGTTGGCGAGCGAACCGCCGATGGTGCCGCGATGGCGCACCTGGTTGTCGCCGATGCCGCCGGCGAGCGCGGCGAGGCCCGGGATGGCGCGGCGCACGTCCGCCGACGCCGCCACTGCGGCGTGGCGGGTGGTCGCGCCGATCACCAGCGCATTGCCGGACAGGCTGATTCCGGCCAGGCCGAGCCCGGCGAGGTCGACGACCTTCGAGGGCTTGTTCAGCCGCTGCTTCAGCACCGGGATGAAGGTCTGCCCGCCGGCGAGCGCCTTGGCGTCGGCATCAGAGCCGAGCAGCGCGACCGCATCGGCAACGCTGGTCGGGCGGTGATAGGTGAAATCATACATCGTGCTGCTCCGTTATTCCGCGGCCATGCGAGGCGCGCCGGCCTGCAGGATCGACCAGATTTTCTGTGAAGTCGCCGGCATGTCGAGATGGCGGACGCCATAGGCCTCGAGCGCGTTGACGATGGCGTTGATCACCGCCGGCGGGCTGCCGATGGCACCGACCTCGCCCACCCCCTTCACCCCGAGCGGGTTGTGCGTGCAGAGCGTGCTCTCCGTCCCGACATGGATGTTCGGGACATTGTCCGCCCGCGGCATGGTGTAGTCCATGAAGGAGCCGGAGACGATCTGCCCGCCATCATCGTAGCCCGCCTGTTCGAGCAGCGCCTGGCCGATCCCCTGGGCGACCCCGCCATGCACCTGCCCCTCGACGATCATCGGGTTGATGACGCGGCCGATATCGTCGACGGCGGTGAAGTTCACGACGCGGACCACGCCGGTCTCGCGGTCGATCTCAACCTCGGCGACATGGCAGCCGCCCGGGAAGGTGAAGTTCTTCGGGTCGTAGAACGCCGTCTCGTCGAGACCCGGCTCCAGCTCCTCGATCGGGTAGTTGTGCGGGACATAGGCCGTCAGCGCGATCTCGCCGAAGGTCTTGGACTTGTCGGTGCCGGCGACCGAGAATTTGCCGTCCTTGAACTCGATGTCGTCGACCGAGGCTTCCAGGAGATGGGCGGCGATGCGCTTGCCCTTGGCGATGATCTTGTCCATCGCCTTGACCAGCGCCGAACCGCCGACCGCGATCGAACGGCTGCCATAGGTGCCCATGCCGAACGGGATGCGGGCGGTATCGCCGTGCACCACGTCCACCTGGGACACCGGCACACCGAGCTGCTCGGCAACGACCTGGGCGAACGTGGTCTCGTGGCCCTGGCCGTGGCTGTGCGTGCCGGTAAACACGGTGACGCTGCCGGTCGGGTTCACCCGCACATTGGCAACCTCGTAGAGCCCCGCACGGGCGCCGAGCGCGCCGGCGACCGCCGAGGGTGCGATGCCGCAGGCTTCGAGGTAGGTGGAAATGCCGATGCCACGCAGCTTGCCCTGGGCCGCCGCCGCCTGCCGGCGCGCCGGGAAACCGGTGTGGTCTGCCGCCTTCAGCGCCGCTGCGAGCGTCGTTTCGTAATCGCCGCTGTCATATTGCAGGGCAACCGGCGTCTGGTAGGGGAAGGCGTTGGCGGGAATGAAATTCCGGCGCCGCAGCTCGATCCGATCGATGCCGGTGTCATGGGCGATGGCGTCGACCAGCCGCTCGAGCAGGAAAGTGGCCTCCGGCCGCCCAGCGCCGCGATAGGCATCCACCGGGACCGTGTTGGTGAACACCGCCTTCACTTCGGCATAGATCACCGGCGTCTTGTACACACCGGCGAGCAGCGTGGCGTAGAGATAGGTCGGCACGGCCGGTGCAAAGGTCGAGAGATAGGCGCCCATATTGGCCAGCGTGCTAACCTTGAGCGCGAGAAAATGCCCCTCGGCGTCGAGCGCCATCTCGGCGGTGCTGACATGGTCGCGGCCATGCGCGTCGGACATGAAGCTTTCTGAGCGTTCGGCGGTCCATTTCACCGGCCGCTTCAGCTTGCCGGCGGCCCAGGTGACGAGCGCCTCCTCGGCATAGTGGTAGATTTTCGACCCGAACCCGCCGCCGACGTCGGGCGCCACGACGCGGAGCTGATGCTCCGGGATGTGCAGCACGAACGCGCCCATCAGCAGACGGATCACGTGCGGGTTCTGGCTCGTGGTGTAGAGCGTGTAGTTGCCGGCGATGTCGCACTCCCCGATCGCGGCGCGCGGCTCCATCGCGTTCGGCACCAGGCGGTTGTTGGTGAGGTCGAGCTTCACCACCCGCGCCGCACCGGCGAAGGCCGCGTCGACCGCCGCCTTGTCGCCGATCTGCCAGTCATAGCAGACATTTCCCGGCGCCTCGTCGTGCACCACGGCGGCACCCGGCTTGAGCGCGTCCAGCACCGAGGCGGTGCCGGGCAGATCCTCGTAGTCGATCTCGATCAGCTCGGCGGCGTCCTTCGCCTGCTGACGGGTCTCCGCCAGCACGGCAACGACCGGGTCGCCGACATGACGCACCTTGCCCTGCGCCAGCACAGGATGCGGCGGCTCGGCCATCGGCGAACCGTCCTTGCTGTGGATCTGCCAACCGCACGGCAGGCCACCGATGCCGTCGGCGGCGAAATCGGCGCCGGTATAGACGGCGACGACCCCCGGGGCCGAAGCGGCGGCGGCGGTATCGACGCGAAGGATGCGTGCATGCGGCCGATCGGAGCGCTTGAAATAGGCGTAGACCTGTCCGGGGCGATTGATGTCGTCCACGTAATTGCCGCGCCCGGCGAGAAAGCGCCCGTCTTCCTTGCGCTTCACGGCGGCGCCGATGCCCTCGAAACCCATCGTCGATCTCCCTGATCGGCCGACGTCCTGCGCCGGCCTCATTATGTGCGCTGGTCAGCCCGGGCGAAGCGGCCGGCCTACTCCGCCGCGGCCGGCATGGGCTTCGCGTGCATCAGCGGCCATGCCGCCGCGACCGCCTTGACGATGTTGTGATAGCCGGTGCAGCGGCAGAGATTGCCGTCCAGCCCTTCGCGGATCTCCCGCTCGGTCAGCCCCTCCGGGTGCTTGGCCACGAGGTCGATCGCGCTCATCACCATGCCCGGCGTGCAATAGCCGCACTGCAGCGCATGATGCTCGCGGAACATTTCCTGCATCGGGTGCAGCGTGCCGTCCGGCTTCGCCAGCCCCTCGATCGTCGTCACCTCGGCGCCTTCGGCCTGCAGCGCCAGCATGGTGCAGGACTTCACCGAGTCACCGTTGACGTGCACGACGCACGCGCCGCACTGGCTGGTATCGCAGCCGATATGGGTGCCGGTCAGACCCAGCTTCTCGCGCAGCACCTCCACCAGCAGGGTGCGGCCCTCGACCGCCACGGTGTGACGCTTGCCGTTCACCGTCAATGTCACTTGAGGCATCGTCTCTCCCTTTCCAGAAGCCCGGCACGCCCCGGGGCACGCGGCCTTGGTCCGTCCGGGCATGCGTTTCGGACGCACTCTGGCGAGGGATGCCCGTCCCGGTCAAGCCGAGCGGTCAGCCCGGAGCCGGCGCGGTATCAAAATGGCACGCCGACCGATGCCCCTCGCCGACCGGCCGCAGCGCCGGCGTCTCCACGCGGCAGCGCTCGACGGCAAACGGGCAGCGCGTGTGGAACCGGCACCCCGGCGGCGGCGCGAGCGGGCTCGGGACGTCGCCGCCGAGGACGATGCGCCGGCGGGTCGCCGTCGGATCCGGCACCGGCACCGAGGACAGCAGCGCCCGCGTATAGGGATGGTGCGGCGCGGCGAACAGCGCCCGGCGCGGCGCGGTTTCGACGATCCGCCCCAGATACATCACGGCCACGCGATGCGTCAGGTGTTCCACAACCGCCAGGTCATGGCTGATGAACAGCAGGGCGAGGCCGAGCCGGTCCTGGAGGTCGGCGAACAGGTTGATGATCTGGGCCTTCACCGACACATCGAGCGCGGAAACCGCCTCGTCGCACACGATCAGCTCGGGCTCGGTCGCCAGGGCGCGCGCGATGCCGATGCGCTGGCGCTGCCCACCGGAAAATTCGTGCGGCCGGCGCCCAAGCGCCTCACGCGCCACGCCGACCGCGTCGGCCAGTTGCCCAAGGCGCTCGACCCGCGCCGCCCGGCCGTGGACGAGGCCGAAATTGCGCAGCGGCTCGGCCAGGATCTCCCCAACCGTCAAGCGCGGGTTGAGGCTCGAGAACGGATCCTGGAACACCACCTGAATGCGCCGGCGCAACGGGCGCAGCCGATGCTCGGGCAGATCGTCGATCCGCTGCCCGTCGAGGCGGATCTCGCCGGCCGTTGGCGCGATGAGTCGCAGGATCGCCCGCCCGACCGTGGACTTGCCACAGCCGCTCTCGCCGACAAGCGAGAGCGTCTCGCCGCGGGAAATCGTGAAGCTGACGCCATCGACGGCCGCCAACGCCGCGCGCCCGAAGCCGAAGCGCCCCGCGCGCACCGCGAATTCCTTGCGCAGGTCCTGGACATCGAGCAAAGGCCCGGTCATGCCGGCACCGCGGCGTGGTGGCAGGCGACCACGTGGCCGGCCTGGATATCCCGCACCGCCGGCGCGAGCCGATGGCACAGTTCGGTCGCGATCGGGCAGCGCGGGGCGAAGGCGCAGCCAGGGAGCGGGGCGATCAGACTCGGCACCTGGCCGGGAATTTCCGCCAGCCGCTCGCGCCCGCCGGAGAGCGTCGCGCCGAGCCGCGGCAGCGCGCCGAGCAGGCCGCGCGTGTAGGGATGCAGCGGCGCGGCGAACAGCGAGGCAACCGGTGCCTCCTCCACTTTGCGGCCGGCATACATCACGACCACCCGCTGCGCCATTTCCGCCACCACCCCGAGATCGTGGGTGATGAGCAGGATCGCCGAGCCCAGCCGCGTCTTCAGCCCTCGCATGAGATCCAGGATCTGCGCCTGGATGGTCACATCGAGGGCGGTCGTCGGCTCGTCGGCGATCAGCAGCCTGGGGTTGCAGGCGAGCGCGAGCGCGATCATTACCCGCTGGCGCATGCCGCCCGAAAGCTGGTGGGGGTAGTCATGCACGCGCCGCTCCGGCGCCGGGATGCCGACCAGGGCCAGCATCTCCGCCGCCCGTGCCAGCGCCGCGCGCGAACCGAGCCCCTGATGCAGCCGCACGCTCTCGCCGATCTGCCGGCCGACCGTGAGCACCGGGTTGAGCGAGGTCATCGGCTCCTGGAAAATCATGCCGATCTCACCGCCGCGCAGCCGGCGCATCTCGCCTTCGGGCAGCGCCAGCAGATCCCGCCCGCCGAAGCGGATGGCCCCGCCGATCCGCCCCGGCGGATCGGGGATCAGCCGCAACAGCGAGAGCGACGTGACGGATTTGCCGCAACCGCTCTCGCCGACCAGCGCCACCGTCTCGCCGGCCTCGACGGTGAAGGAGAGCCCCTGCACCGCGCGTACCAGACCGGCTGGCGTGCCGAAATGCACCTGCAGACGCTCGACCTCGAGCAGGGGGGGCTCGTGTGCTGGCATCCGACGGCTACAGTTTCCGCGCCAGGCGGGGATCGAGCGCGTCGCGCAACCCGTCGCCGAGCAGGTTCACCGCCAGCACCGTGACGGAGAGAAAGGCCGCGGGAAAAAACACGAGGTAGGGCTTCACCTGCCAGAGCGCCCGTCCCTCGGCCATGATATTGCCCCAGGAGGGAATGATCGGCGGCGTTCCGGCGCCGATGAAGGAAAGAATCGCCTCGGTGATCATCGCCGAGGCACAGATATAGGTCGCCTGCACGCTGAGCGGGGCCAGCGTGTTGGGCAGGATGTGGCGCAGGATGATCATCGGCGAACGCGTCCCCGCGGCCACCGCCGCCTCCACATAAGGCAATTCACGTAGCCCCAGGACAACCCCGCGCACCAGACGGGCAACGCGCGGCACCTCGGCGATGGTGATGGCGATGACGACGTTGCGCACCGAACCGCGGGTCAGCGCCATCAGCGCGATCGCGAGCAGGATGGAGGGGATCGACATCAGCCCGTCCATCACCCGCATCAGCAGCGCGTCGAGCCACCGGACGAATCCGCCGACCAGGCCGATGGCGGTGCCGAGGAGCGAGGCCAGCACCGCGACTGCGAATCCCACGACCAGCGAGACCCGCGCGCCATAGATGACGCGCGAATAGACATCCCGCCCGAGCATGTCGGTGCCGAACCAGTACATCGCCGAGGGCGGCCGCAAGCGCCGGGCCGGGGCCAGCGCGGTGGGATCGACGGTACCGAGTATCGGCGCGAACACGGCAATCGCCGCCATCAGCACGACCAGTGCGCCGCCGGCCGCGATGCCGGGATGACGGTGAATGAAACCGCCGACCGCGCCGCGGCGGCGTGGCGGGGACAGAAGCTCGGGCAGTGCCTCGGCCAGCGCCTCGCCCGCATCGCCCGGCAGCCGCGCGCTCAATAGCGGATCCTCGGATCGAACAAAGTGTAAAGCAGATCGACCAGCAGGTTGATCACGACATAGGCGAAACTGAACAGCAGCACGACGCCCTGGATCACCGGGTAGTCGCGCCGCAGGATCGCATCCACCGTGAGCCGACCGAGCCCGGGAATGGCGAACACGCTCTCGGTCACCACCGCCCCGCCGATCAGCAGCGCCACGCCGAGCCCGACGACGGTGACGATTGGCACCGCCGCATTCTTCAGCGCGTGAACGAACAGCACCGCACGCTGTCCCAGCCCCTTGGCCCGCGCGGTCCGGATATAGTCCTGCGAGAGCACTTCCAGCATGCTGGCGCGCGTGATGCGCGCGATCAGCGCGATGTAGATGCCCCCCAACGTCGCCGCCGGCAGGATCAGCGCGCGCAGGAAGGGCCAAAATCCGCCGGCGAGCGGGACGTAGCCCTGCACCGGAAACCAATCGAGACGCAGGGCGAAGACATAGGCGAGCAGATAGCCGATGACGAAAACCGGAGTGGAGAAGCCGAGCACCGCAAGCAGCATCACCACCCGATCCACCGTGCTGCCCTGCCGCGCGGCGGCAAGTACGCCGAGCGGCACCGCGATCAGAAGCGAAACCACGAGGGTAAGCAGCATCAGCGACAGCGTCGGCTCGATGCGCTGGGCGATCATGTGCGCCACGGGCAGGTTGGTGAAGATCGAGGTGCCGAGGTCGCCATGGGCGATGCGCCAGGCCCACTCGCCGAAGCGGACGAGGAACGGCCGATCGAGTCCGAGCGAGGCGCGGATCAGCGCGATCTGCTCGGGGCTGGCCTGATCGCCGGCGATGACCGCCGCCGGGTCACCTGGCGCGAGATAGAGCAGCGAGAACACGAACAATGCCACCACCCCCATCACCGGAATGGTCGCGAGCACGCGGCGGACAATGTAGCCGAGCACCCGTTCAGCCCCGACCGACGCCCCAGAACACCGGGAAGGGCGCCTTCACGATGCCGGTGAGATCCGCGCGCCAAGCCTGATAGCCGAGGAAGAACCCGGTCGGGACATAGGGCAGGACATCAAGCGCGGTGCGGTTGAGCGCCGCGGCCACGTCGTGTTCGGCGCCGGCGTCCGGCGCATCGTACCAGCGGGTGATCAGGCCCTGGATGTTCTCCGAATTCGGCCAGCCGAACCATGCCTTTGGCCCGTTCGTGCGCAGCGCGATGTTGGTCGCGGGCAGCGCGCAGTCGAGCCCGGCGAGCCAGGTGTGGAAGATGTTCCACCCGCCCTTGGCCGGCGGATCCTGCTTCGCCCGACGCGCCCCGACGGTTCCCCAGTCGGTGGCCACATAGTCCACGTTCATCCCGAGCCGGGTCAGGATATCGGCGGTGACATCGCTCTGGCCCTTGGTGATGGCGAGATCGGTGGCAACCAGCATCACCACCTTCTCGCCGTTGTAGCCGGCGGCAGCGAGGCGGGCCTTCGCCGCGGCGTAATCGCGCGGCCCCTTGAGGATCTCACCACCAGCCTCGGTGTAGAGGGGCGTCCCCGGTGTGAACACGCTGGGCATCGGCCGCCAAAGGGCATCGTCGCTGCCGACGACGGCGTGCATCTCGTCGGCCTGGTTCATCACCATCGCCACCGCCTGGCGCGCGCGCACGTCGTTGAACGGCGGGTAGAGATGATTGAAGCGGAGCAGACCGACATTGCCCAGCGGATCGGCGATATCCACACGCACGCCGGGGCTCTGGCGGAGCAGCGGCACGAGGTCCGGGATCGGCGTCTCCCACCAGTCGATCTCGCCATTCTGCAGCGCCGCCGCGGCGGTGCCGGGATCGGGGATGATCTGCCATTCGATCCGGTCGAACAGCATTCGCTTGCCGCCGGCGAGCCAGTCGGAAGGCTCGGGACGCGGCACATAGCCATCGAATCGGGCAAAGACGACGCGCGAACCCGGCACCCATTCGTCGCGGCGGAAGACCATCGGCCCGGATCCGATATACTCGCCGATCTGCTTGAACGGATCGGTCGCCGCCACCCGCTCGGGCATGATCGCGGCGAGGTTGGGCATCGGCTTGGCCAGCGCCAGCAGCAGCCTGGGAAAGGGCGCACGGAGACGGAAGCGGAAGCGGCTGTCATCGACCGCTTCCAGCGCATCGAGGCGCGCCTTCAGCACCTGCCCCATCGCATCGCGCGCCATCCAGCGATTGAGGCTGGCGACGACGTCGCGCGCGCGCACCGGCTCGCCGTCATGGAAGCGCAGCCCTGCGCGCAGGCGGAAATCCCAGCGCAGCCCATCATCGGAGCGCTCATGGCCCTCGCACATCTGCGGCCGCGGCACGAGTCCGCTGTCGAGCCCGTAGAGCGTATCCCAGACCAGCAGCGAGGCGTTGCGCACGACATACTGCGTGCCCCACACCGGATCGAGATTGGCAAAGTTCGCTTGCGGCACGAAGCGCAACACCCGGGCCCCGGCGGCGCCGGCCAGACGCGGCGCGGCCAGTATTCCGGCACCCGCCGCCGCTTTCAGTAGATCTCGCCGCTGCATTCGAGCTCTCCGGGATCAGGCCACATGGCGGTGTGAAGCAAACGACGTGCCAGCCGCATCAGGACCGATGCACGTTCCAGAACAGCGGCACCCCCTTGAGCATTCCGCTCAGCGAATCCCGCCGAACCGTCGGCTGCAGATATTCGCCGATCGGGATATAGGGAACGTCGATGAACGCCTGCCGCTGAATCTCCTCGCAGATTTTCTTCTGCAGGATCGGGGTGCTGGCAGCGAACCAATCCTCGCGCAGCGCCTCCAGCCGCGGCGCGTTCGGCCAGCCGAACCAGGCATTGAGGCCGTTCCCGCGCAGCCCGACATGGCCCGCCGGGTTGAACTGGTCGAGCCCCGACCAGGCGGTGAAGAACACCGACCAGCCGCCCTTCTCCGGGGGATCCTTCTTCGCGCGCCGCTGCACGACGGTGCCCCAGTCGGTCGCCTGCACATCCAGGTTGAAGCCGCAGCGCTTGAGCAGGTCGGCGCCGACATTGCCCATGGCCTGCAGCACCGGAAAATCGGTGGCGATCATCAGCACGACGCGCTCGCCCTTGTAGCCCGCGGCGAGAATGTCCTTCTTCACTTTCTCGGTATCACGCGGCCCGGCGAAGACCTCCATGCCAACGGGGCTGGCCATGGGCGAGCCCGGTGGGAAGAAGCCGACATTGGCCCGCCAATAGGTCGGATCGGTACCGGCCACCGCGGTCATGAACTCGGCCTGGTCGACGGCGCCGAACAAGGCGCGGCGGATGGCGGGATTGTCGAAGGGCGGGAAGAGCTGGTTCATCCGCATCATCGCCGGCGTGCCGGTCGGATCGAGCTGTTCCAGCACCAGATGACGGTCGCCCTTCAGCAGCGGCAAGAGGT
>DAIDKZ010000019.1 GCA_027449745.1 Acetobacteraceae bacterium
GCTCTCCCCCTTGCCCGAGGGTTCCCCCCGCCATGACCGAGGCGACCGCCGACCATGCCCCGTCCCCGCTCGCCATCCTCCTCGCCGTCATGCGTGCGAAGTGGCAGGAAGGCGACCTCGACGGCGCCGTCGCGATCGCGCGCATTGCCGCCCCCTACGTCCACCCGAGACGCTCCAGCATCGCCGACTCCCTCGCTGCCGGCGATCCTGCCCTGTTCTCGGACGCCGAGCTCGAGCGCGCTCAGCGCCGAGCGGGCGCTGCGCCAGCGCATCCGGACCTCTTTGGCCGACTGGGCGCGCCTGGCGCTGGCGCCGCGGGGGCATGAGCCGGCGGCGCATCATCTGCGTCTCATTGCCGAACTCGAAGCGCTCGCACGCGGGGCATCGGACCGGCTGCTGGTGCTGATGCCGCCGGGCGCGGCGAAATCCACCTACGCCTCGACCCTGTTTCCGGCCTGGTGGTTCGCTCAGAACCCGTCCAGCCGGGTGATCGCCACGTCCCACACCGCCTCGCTGGCCGGCTCCTTCGCCCGCGAGGTGCGCCGGCTGCTCGACGATCACGGCGCCCGCCTCGGTTGCCGCCCCGCCGCCGATACGCGCGGCGCCGCCGATTGGGATACGACCGGCGGCGGCGGCTATTTCGCCACCGGCATCCGCGGCCCCGTCACCGGCCGGCGCGCCGACCTCATCATTCTCGACGACCCGCTGAAATCCCACGCCGAGGCCGACAGTTCGCGCAATCGCGATGAGATCTGGGCCTGGTTCCGCAGCGACCTGCTCACCCGGCTGCGCCCGCACGGGCGCGTCGTCGTGGTGATGACGCGCTGGCACGAGGACGATCTCGCCGGGCGGCTGCTGGAGGATGACGGCGGGGAGTGGCGCTGCCTGCGTCTGCCCGCCTTCGCCGAGGCGAACGACCCGCTCGGCCGCGCGCCCGGCGCGGCGCTCTGGCCGCAATGGGAGAATGGCGACATGCTCGAAAGGAAGCGCCGCAGCATCGGCGAACGCGCCTTTTCCGCGCTCTATCAGCAGAACCCGGTGCCGCCCGCGGGGCTGGTGTTCGAGACCGCGCGCATCGGCCTGAGCGAGGCCGCGCCCGCCGAGGCCGAGCGCGTGCGGGCCTGGGACCTCGCCGCCTCCGCCGCCGCCGACGGCGCCGACCCCGACTGGACCGTGGGCGTGCGGCTCGCGCGCGAGCCCTCCGGCCGCTTCGTCGTCGAGGACGTGGTGCGGATGCAGGGCGGCCCGCACGAGGTGGAGGCGGCGATCCGCGCCACCGCCGAGCGCGACGGCACAACGGTGCGCATTTCCCTGCCCCAGGACCCGGGCCAGGCCGGTCGCTCGCAAGTGCTCTACCTGATCCGCGCCTTGGCCGGCTTCACCGTCGCCGCCTCGCCGGAGAGCGGGGCGAAGACCACGCGCGCGATGCCGGCGGCGGCGCAGGCCAATGCCGGCAATCTCGTGCTGCTGCGCGGCGGCTGGAACCGCGGCTTCCTAGCTGAGCTCGCGGACTTCCCGGTCGGGCGCAAGGACGACCAGGTGGATGCGCTGGCCCGCGCCTTCGCCGCCCTGCTGGCCACACCGGCGCGCGCCCGCGCCATTCGCGTCGGCCTGCTCGGGCGCTGACCGCCGCCGCGGCGGCGCCCGCTTTTCCCTTTTCACGCCCACTCATCACGGTGGATGCATGTTCGACACCATCGCCGCCGCGATCCCGCGTGATCCGGCCTATGCCGGGCGCACGCGCCGGCTCGACATCCTGCGCCGCGTGCTGGACGGCACGCTCTACGACGCGCTGCCCTACGCCTTCGCCGACGAGCGCGGGGCGGGGGGCGAGTATATCCCGCTCCGCCAGCGCGCGCCCTCCGTGCGCACCAATCTCTGCCGCATCGTCGTCGACGATTCGGTGGCGCTGCTGTTCAGCGAAGGCCATTTCCCCACCATCGATGCGCCGGACAAGGCGTTGCGCGCGCTGTTCGTCGAGCTGGCGAAGGAGACGCGGCTCAACGCGGTGATGATCGACGCGGCGCTGCGCGGCGCCGTCGGCTCGGTGGCCATCCTGATGCGCGTACTGCGCGGGCGGGTGTTCTTCTCCGTGCTGGAGAGCCTGCATCTGCGCCCGGTGTGGGAGGCGGACGCGCCGGACACGCTGGCCAGCGTCACCGAGCGCTACAAGGTGCCCGGGGCGGTTCTCGTCGAGCAGGGCTACGACATCGCCGACCCCGCCGGCGAATACTGGTTCATGCGGCGGTGGGACGATACCGCGGAGACCTGGTTCCTGCCGACCCCGGTCCATGGTCCGGCGATGGCCCCCGAGATCGACACGGCACGCAGCGTTCGTCACGGGCTCGGCTTCGTGCCGATCGTCTGGGTGAAGAACCTGCCCGGCCCCTCCGCATCGGGCGAGGATATCGACGGCGCCTGCACCTTTCGCGCCGCGATCGAGACCATGATCGAGATCGACTACCAGCTCTCCCAGGCCGGGCGCGGACTGAAATACTCCTCCGATCCGACGCTGCTGATCAAGGAGCCGGCGGCTTCAGACGGCGAGATCATCAAGAGTCCTGGCTCGGCGCTCGTGGTTTCCGAGAAGGGAGACGCCAAGCTGCTCGAGATCGGCGGCACCGCCGCGGCGGCGGTGATCGACTATGTGCGCTTCCTGCGCGAAATGGCGCTGGAGGCGGTGCACGGCAATCGCGCCGATGCCTCGCGTCTCTCCGCGCCGGCTTCCGGCCGCGCGCTGGAAATGATGAACCAGGGGCTGATCTGGCTCGCCGACAATCTGCGCATCAGCTACGGCGAGGGCGCGCTGCTCGGCCTCGCACGCATGGTGCTGCGCGCGGGCGCGATCTATCCGCTGCGCATCGGCGGACACGCGGTGCCGGTGTTCGATCCGGCGACGCGCCTCACCCTCAAATGGCCGCGCTGGTATCCGGCCTCGGCCTCCGACCGGCTGGCGGATGCGCAGGCGCTCTCCACACTCGCCGCCGCCGGCCAGATTTCGCGCGAGAGCGCGGTCAAGGCGATCGCCGACACCTACGACATCGAGGACGTGCCGGCGGAGCTGCGCCAGATCGCTGGCGATGAGGAGAAGCTGGGCGATGACGAAAGGCCTGGCGCTGAGGAGAAGCCATGAGCGAAGAGACCGAAGAAGCACCGAGCGTCGAGGCGTTGCAGGCCCGGCTCGCCGAGTTGCAGGACCGTATCGAGGCGGCCAACGCCGAGGCCCGCGCGCGCGTCGTACGGGCGGAGCTGAAGGCGGCGGCGGCGCGCGCGGGAATGGTGGATCTCGACGGGCTCAAGCTTGTCGATCTCTCCGCCGTCTCGCTCGACGACAAGGGCGAGGTGGTGGAGGCGGAGGCGCTGATGACGCGGCTCAAGCGCGAGAAGCCATGGCTGTTCGGGCTGCACGGGTCTTCCTCCTCGCGCGCTTCGGCGCCGCCGGCGCAGCCGCCGCGCATGAAGCTCGCGCGTGAGATGACCGACGACGAATACCGCGCCGCGCGCGCGGCGCTGCTGCGGCCGCGCTGAGGCGGCAGGCTGATCCATCGTCCAACGCTCTGTTACCGACAAGAGGACCCCAATGGGCATTCAGAACTTTCCCCTCGCCCTGCAGCCGATCATCCAGCAGGGCTTCCTCGAGCGCGAGTTCGAGGAGGCGCTGGCCTCGCGGCTGGCCTATCGTCTCGTCGCCGACCGCGAGGAATTCGCCGTCGGCATCGGTGAGACGCTGACCAAGACGCGCGCCGGCCTGCGCCCGTCGGTGACGACGCCGCTGGCGCCGAACGCCAACACCAATCTGGATAACGGGCTGACGCCGCAATATTTCGCCGTTGAGCAGTTCACGCTCGGGATCAATCTCTACGCCGCGACCACCGACCTCAACATGGTGACGAGCCGCGTGGCGATCGCCTCGCAGTTCCTGCTGAATGCGCGGACCAATGGCGAGCAGGCGGCCCGCTCGCTCGACGAACTGGCGCGCAACGCGCTGTTCGCGGCCTATTTCGGCGGCAACACCCGCGTGTCGCAAACGCTCGCCGCCGCCGGCCCGACCATCGCCGTCGATGATGTGCGCGGCTTCCAGACCGTTCCGGTCAATGGCGTGCAGGTGCCGGTGAGCGCCGCCAGCCCGATGACGGTGACCGTCGGCGCGGACGCCTATACGCTGGTCGGCGTCAGCGTCGATGCGACCAACGTCTCCACCGCGCCGGGCGGCATTTCCGGCAGCCTCACCTTCTCGGCCAATGTCAGCGTCGCCGACGGAACCGCCGGCAACGCGGTGCAGTCCGCCACCGCGAGCGTCATCGCCCGCCCCGGTGCGCGCGCCACCACCGCGGGGCTGCAGGCCACCGATACGCTGACCATGGCCAACCTGCTCGACGCGGTCGCCACGCTGCGGCGCAACGCGGTGCCGGAGGTCGACGGCGCCTACAACTGCTATCTCGATCCGATCTCCGCCCGCCAGCTCTTCGCTGACCCGGACTTCAAGGAATTGTTCCGCGGCGCGACCTCGGCGAACCAGGTGTTCCGTCGCGGCATGATCAACGACTTCCTCGGGCTGCGCTTCTTCCCCACCACCGAGGCGTTCGTGCAGCCGCACCCGACGCTGGCCGGCCTGGTGGTGCGTCGGCCGATCGTCGTCGGCAAGGGCGCGCTGGTCGAGGGCGACTATGCCGGCATGGCCGCGGAGGACGTGGCGCCGAAGGATTCCATCGTCAGCATCGTCGATGGCGTCGCCATGGTCACGCGCGAGCCGATCGACCGGCTGCAGCAGATCATCGCGCAGTCCTGGTATTGGATCGGCGGCTTCTGCGCGCCGACCGACATCACCACCAACCCGACCACGATCCCCACCGCGTCCAATGCTGCCTTCAAGCGCGCGGTGATGATCGAGCATATCGGCTGAGGCGCGGGCGATGTCGATCGGAGCCACCCAGCCGTTCCGCGCCGCCGGCACCGCGGCGCTCGCTGCCGGCACTGCCTCGGCCAACGTCGCGCTCGCCGGCGCGGGCGAGGCGGTGCTGGTGTTCAACGCCTCCGCCGCCATCGCCTTCGTCCGCTTCGGCACGGATGCGTCTCTCACCGCCTCCGCGGCCGACACGCCGGTGCCGGCGGGCGGGCGCCTGCTGCTGCATGTGGGGGACTACGCCCGCACCGCGGCCGCGGTGCTCGCCGCCGGCAGCGGCAGTGTGTTCTTCACCCGCGGCGAAGGCACCGTGTACTAGAGAACGGGCCGGCCCGCTGCGAACGGATTCCAAAGGCTCCGCCTTTGGCGGGTCCAGGGCAGAGCCCTGGCCTTCCCTCCCCGGAGAAAGCCCATGTCCGGCTCCCTAGCCTTCTCCTCGGCGCCGTTCACCGACGCCGAGAAGGCGGATATCCGCCGCTTCTGCGGCTATCCGGCCTATGGCGCCGGCCCGGCGGGTTTTCAGGGCTGGCGGTTCTTCCAGGCCTACGGCCTGCTGGAGTTCCGGCTGAACAACCTGGCGGCGGCGGAATTCCAGGTGGTCCGGCAATATCTGGCGCAGCTCTACGCGCTGGAGAGTGGCGTGCCGGCGGCGGCGGGCAATCTCGACACCGCGCAGGCGGCGGTGTGGACGCGCAACCAGGCGGAAGTGCGCGAACGCACCGCGCTGCTCGACGAATGGCGCCGGCGGCTGGCCGGGTTTCTCGGCCTGCCGCCGGGCCCCGCGCTCGGGCCTGGCGGCGTCACGCTGGTGGTCTAGGCCATGGACGAGACCCGACTGCAGGATCTCATCAGCCGTGGCATGGGCATCGCTGCGCGCAAAGGCGGCGTGCTGTGCGACGCATTCCGCCCGTGCGACGCTGGCCCGCCGCTCGTGCTGCGCAACCGGTTCCTGCGGCTCTCGGTGGCGTTCAACGCCGAGGACCCCAGCTTCCGCCGCGCCGGCGCCTATGGCCGCGCCGCGTATTATGCGGTGTTCGATTCCGCCTATACGCGGCCTGGCGACTATCTCGCCGAGCGTGGCTCGCGGCGGGTGTGGTTTCTCGCCGAGCAGTTGCCCCTGCTGCCGGTGCTGTGCGTGCTCGCCAACCGCGTCGTCAGCCTGGCGCGGCCCACCGCTCCGGTGCTGGCCGGGCTCAACGCCTATGGCGGGGTCAACCGCGCCATGCTGACGCCGGTTCTCACGGAATGGCCGGCGAGCGTGCTCGCCGGCGGCGGGGGCCCAGGCGGGGCGGGCGCGGTGGAGCTGCCGGGCGATACGCGGCTGGCCGGCTTCTCCGTGCTGCTGCCCGCCGTCGCGGCGGCGGTGCCGCGGGTGGACGATCTGCTCTCCGACGATCTGGGACGCAATTTCATCGTCGCCTCGGCCGAGCTTTCCCCGCTCGGCTGGCGGCTCGCGGTGCGGCAGGTGGCAAGCTGATGGCCGATCAGTCCGATATCGAGACCGCCCTGGCCGCCGCCGCGAGCGCCGCGCTCTACCCCGCCGGCACCACCGAGCCCTCGGCGATCGGCGCGCCCTGCCGCATCTATCGCGGCTGGCCGGAAGCCGCGGCGCTGGATGCGGATCTCGCGGAAGGCTGGGTCAATGTCAGCGTCTTCGGCATCGACGCCGGCCAGCGCTGCACGACGCGCTACATGGACGAGTGGCGCACGCTGGCGCCAGCCGCGGTGACCCTGGCAGCCAGCGTCACCGGCACCAGCGTCACCTTCACCGGCACCGCCGCCGCCGGTCTGCTCGTCGGCGTGCGGGTGGATACGGCGAGCTTCGTGCACCCGGTCGGCACCGGCGAGACGCCGGATTCGGTCGCCGTGGCCCTGGCGCAGAGCATCCCCGGGGCGAGCGTCGCCGGTTCGATGCTCACCGTGCCCGGCGCGGCCCGGCTGCTGGCGCGAATCGTCGCGGCGCAACCGGCGTTGTTGCAGACGCGGCGCCAGCAGCAGAGTTTCCGGCTGACCTGCTGGTGCCCCGATCCGGCGACGCGCGACCTGGCGGCCGGCGCCATCGACGGCGCGATGGCGCAGATCCGCTTCCTGTCGCTGCCGGATGGCACCGTCGGGCGGTTGCTGTTCGCCGGCTCGACCAGCATCGACCGCGCGCAGGCGAGCGGGATGTATCGCCGCGACCTGATCTACAGCGTCGAATACCCGACGACGCTGATCCAATCCCAGCCGAGCCTGCTCTTCGCCGACATCACGCTCGGCAATGCGGACGCGCAGTTCGGCGAATTCCTGGTTTGAATTCGGAGAGAGGCCCGATGCAATTCCATCTGATCGTCGTGCAGGCCTTCGGGCCGCACGCGAAAGGCGATGTCGTCACCGATGCGGAGACGATTGCGCGCATCCTTGGCGGCGAGCACGCCGCGCATGTCGTGCGCGTGGCCGTCCCGGCGCAGACCAAGGAGGGCTGAGCGATGCCGATCCTGCAGCAGGCTAGCGCCAACACCACGGCGCTGATCGTGCCCGATCTCTATGTGCAGATCGTGCCGCCACAGAACCTCGTGCTGAACGGGGTGCCGACCGATGTGGTGGGCCTGGTCGGCACCGCGTCGTGGGGCCCGGTGGGCCAGCCGGTGATCGCCGCAACGATGAGCGACTATGCGCGCAGCTTCGGCCCGGTGATGCCGCGCAAATATGATCTCGGCACGCCGATGGCGGCCGCCGTGCAGCAGGGGGCACAGAATTTCCGCTGCGTGCGCGTTACCGACGGCACCGATACCGCTGCCCAGCTCGGCCTGTTCTACAACAATTCGCC
Organism: Acetobacteraceae bacterium; assembly: GCA_027449745.1. Taxonomy (GTDB): domain Bacteria; phylum Pseudomonadota; class Alphaproteobacteria; order Acetobacterales; family Acetobacteraceae; genus JAJZVV01. Next base: position 7,713 of record DAIDKZ010000019.1, read on the forward strand.
GAGCGGCCCGCTGGTGCTGACCGCGCGCTACACCGGCAGCTTCGGCACCCAGATCACCGGCGCGTTCACCCCCGGCTCGCAGCCCAACACCTGGCGCATCACCGTCTCGCTCCCCGGCTTCGCGCCGGAAGTGTTCGACAATATCGGCGGCACCGGCCAGGCGTTCTGGCAGGCGGTAGTGGTCGCGATCAATAACGGACAGAGCGCGCTGCGCGGGCCGTCGCAGATCGTCATCGCCTCGCTCGGCAACGCCTTCACGACGATGCCGGCGGCCTCCACCTTCGCCTTCGCCTACGGCACGCCGGGCACCGACGGCGCCGCGAACATCACCGCCGCGACGCTCGTCGGGCAGGATGTCGCCCCACGCAAGGGGCTTTATTGCCTGCGCGGACAGGGCTGCTCGGTCGCTCTGCTCGCCGATGCGGATGATCCGACGCAATGGACGACGCAGGCCGGGTTCGGCGTCTCCGAAGGCATCTACATGATCCTCACCGGCCCGGCCGGCGACACGGTGGCCGATGCCATCAGCACCAAGCAGAGCGCCGGGCTGGACAGCTACGCCGCGAAGCTGATGTTCGGCGACTGGGTGTGGTGGAGCGACCAGGCCAACGGCGTCATCCGGCTCATCAGCCCACAGGGCTTCGCCGCCGGGCGGCTGGCCAATCTCTCGCCCGAGCAGTCGAGCCTCAACAAGCCGCTCTACGGCGTCATCGGCACGCAGAAATCGGGCTCGCCCGGGACCGCCCAGAACAGCACCTACTCCGAGGCGGATCTGCAAGCGCTGATCGCAGCCGGCATCGACGTGATCGCGAACCCACAGCCGGGCGGCGCGTTCTGGGGCATGCGGGCGGGGCACAACAGCTCCTCCAACGCCGCAACCAACGGCGACAACTACACCCGCCTGACGAACTACATCGCCGCCACCGTCGCCGCGGGCATGGGCCAGTATGTCGGCCAGGTAATCACGCTCACGCTGTTCCAGCAGATCCGCGCCACGCTCCTCGCGTTCTTCCAGAACATGCTGAGCCAGGGCATGCTCGGCGACAGCGGCGCCGGCGTGCCGTTCCAGGTGGTGTGCGACGGCTCCAACAATCCGCCGGCGCGCACCGGGCTCGGCTACGTGCAGGCCGATTGCCAGGTGCAATATCTCGCCATCAACGAGAAGTTCATCGTCAATCTCCAGGGCGGGCAGACGGTCGCGGTGCAGCTGCAGACGCTGCCCAACGGGCAGATCGGCGGTTAATCGCTAGACGTCTAGGGAGAATTCCAGATGCCAACGACACAATTCTCGATCGGGCGCGACTGCCAGCTGGTCGTCGTCGGGCCGGCCGGGCGGGTGGACCTCACCTACGTCACCGGCTTCGAAAGCCACCAGCTCACCACCGCGATCCGCATCGAGCGCCTCGATGGCGTGAACATGGGCGCGGAACTGCCGAAAGGCTGGGAGGGCAGCTTCGAACTCGAGCGTGGCTCGCCCGAGGTGGACGATTTCATCGCCGCCATCGAGGCCGCCTACTATGCCCAGGGCAGCCTCGCCACCGGCACGCTGTACCAGTATGTGCAGGAAGCCGATGGCTCGGTCTCGACCTACCAGTATGATGGTGTCGCCTTCAAACTCGCCAACGCCGGCAGTTGGCGGGGCGACGCGGCGGTGAAGCAGAGGCTCGACTTCTTCGCCTCGCGCCGGCGGCGGGTGTGATGACGACGCCCTCCCAGCGCATCATCGCCACCGCCGAGCGCACGCTGGCCGCGACCGACGCGAACGGGCGGCGGCTGGCGATACGTCTGCTCGGCGCGCTCGACAAGCTGCGCCTGTTCAAGGCGGCGGGGCCGGACCTGGCGCAGAACGAGCCCTATCTCGGCCTCGCCATGCTGGCCTGCTCGGTGACGGCGATCGACGACGTGCCGCTGCCGTTTCCGGCCAGCGAGGCGCACATCGAGCGCGCGGTGCAACTGCTCGGCGACGAGGGCTTGAACGCCGTCGCCGGGGCGCTGGGCGAGGCCCAGGACGGCACCGCGCCGCTCGAGCGGGACAACGCAAAAAACTGAGTTCGCACCCCGATCTGATCGATTGCCTGTTCCTGGTCCGGAACGGGGTGCCCTTTGACGTCGCCTTCAGCCTGCCGGCGGAAGAGCGGCTCGCCTTCGTCGTCGCGCTCGGCACGCTCGCGGGCGGGCGGTTCGACTGGGAGGCGATGAGCTGGGACATGGCCGGGATGGCGGAGAGCGCGCGGTGAGCGAGTTGGAAGCGGCGGACCGCGCCGCCCTGGCCGAGGCCGGGCAGTGCCTCGCGGCGGCGCTGCGCCGCGCCGCGCCGGGCGAGGCGATCCGGCACACCGTGCGCGGGAACCGCGTGATCGCCGGCGCCGCCGATGCGGCGCTCGCGGCACGCGAAATCGGCGCCGCGGGAAGCGTGCCGCAGCCGGTGCTGGCCAGGGCCGCCGCCGCCGCTGGTCCGGAGATTGCGCGGCGCATCGGCGAACGGCTCGCGCGCATCGTGGCGGACGCGCTGAACGGAGGGTTCTGATGGCCGAGGATCGCAGCGCGGCCGAGAATGGCGCCCTGGGAGCAACCGGCGAGGCCGCTTCCGGCGGTGCCATGATCGACGCCTACAGCATCGGCGTCTCGGTGGCCCTGGATAGCGGCGTCGGCGAGGGCGTTGCCGCCATGCGGCGCCAGTTGGCGACGCTGGACCGGGCGACGGCATCGAGCCGGGCCGGCCTGGCCCGCCTGGTCGCCGCGGGGCGGCCGGCGATGGAAACCGGTTCTCTCGGGCCGCGCGCGCTGGCCGCGGCCAGCCGCGATCCACGGCGGGGCTTTGCCCTCGCCCCGGCCCGACGGGCCTCGCGCAAGGCGGCGGCAGCCGAGGCGGGGCCGGCGGCGCACGCATCGGCAACCCACGCGCCGCGCATGTCGGTGCCATCGACGGCGGGCACCGGACCGCACCCGGCCAGAGCCGAGCGGGCACGGGCGGATCCTGGTTCGGCCATGCCGGCACGGCGTGGCGCGGCGCCGGCCGAACGGCACGGGGAGCGACGCTCGGGCACGGCGAAAGGGCCGCACATCGCGCCCGCTGCTCCGGCTCCCTCGCGCCAAGCTCGACCGTCCCTGTCGGTGTCGCACCTGGCTGCGCTCGGGCGGGAGACCTCGGTGCCGGCGCGGCAGGCAGGCGGCGGGGCGCCGACACCGAGCCCAAGGGCCGAGCGCCGCAGCGCACGCTCAGACATCGCGCCCGGCTCAGCCGCGAAGCCGAGCGCCGGCGGCATTGCCCCGGCGGCACCGGCCTCGATGCTGCGCGGCCTGGCCGGCCCGAAGGCGGCGCTGCTTGCGGGCGCGCCGGCAGCGGCCCCG
>DAIDKZ010000020.1 GCA_027449745.1 Acetobacteraceae bacterium
TTGCCGCCCGCCCGGTGGATCACCAGCGTCAGGTCCATGCGCGGGGCGAGACGGTCCAGGCCGAGAATGTCGAAGGTCTCCGTCCCGGTGAGGCCGAGCTGCTTGCGGTCCATGCCGTCCTTGAACGTCACCGGCAGGATGCCCATGCCGACCAGGTTGGAGCGGTGGATGCGCTCGAAGCTCTCGGCGATGACCGCCTTCACGCCGAGCAGCATGGTGCCCTTCGCCGCCCAGTCGCGCGAGGAGCCGGTGCCGTATTCCTTGCCGCCGAATACCACCAGCGGCACCTTCTCCGCCGCGTAGCGCATCGCCGCGTCGTAGATCGGCAGCGTGTCGCCGGAGGGGTAATGCTTCGTCATGCCGCCTTCGATGCCGCTCAGCATCTCGTTACGGATGCGGATGTTGGCGAAGGTGCCGCGCATCATCACCTCGTGATTGCCGCGCCGTGCGCCGTAGCTGTTGAAATCCTTCTGCAGTATCTGGCGCTGCAGCAGATACTCCCCGGCCGGCGAATCCTTCTTGATGCTGCCGGCGGGGCTGATGTGGTCGGTGGTGATGGAATCGCCGAGCACGGCGAGCGCGCGCGCGCCGGTGATGTCGGTCACCCCCGGCGGCGTCATGGTGATGCCCTCGAAATAGGGCGGGTTCTTCACGTAGGTCGAGCTGTCGGACCAGCGATAGGTGGCACTGCCGACCTCGACCGCGATCGCCTGCCACTGCGCCGGGCCGGTGAAGACCTCGGCGTAGCGTTTGCGGAAATGCTCCGGCCGCACGAACGCGGCGACCGCATCGGCGATCTCCTGCGTGCTCGGCCACACGTCGCGCAGATAGACCGGCTTGCCATCGCTGCCGGTGCCGAGCGCGGCGGTGGTGATGTCCGCCGTCATCGTGCCGAGCAGCGCGTAGGCGACGACGAGCGGCGGCGAGGCGAGGTAGTTGGCGCGTACGTTGGGATGCACGCGGCCTTCGAAATTGCGGTTGCCGGAGAGCACCGAGACGGCGACCAGCTTGTTGTCCTCGATGGCATCGACGATGGCGTCATCGAGCGGGCCGGAGTTGCCGATGCAGGTGGTGCAGCCATAGCCCACCGTGTTGAAGCCGATCGCGTCGAGATCCGCATCGAGGCCGGCAGCGGCGAGATATTCCGTCACCACCTGCGAGCCCGGCGCGAGCGAGGTCTTCACCCACGGCTTCGGGGTAAGCCCGCGGGCGCGTGCCTTGCGCGCGACGAGCCCGGCGGCGATCATCACGTACGGGTTCGAGGTATTGGTGCAGCTGGTGATCGCCGCGATCACCACGTCGCCATGGCCGATCTCGTAGTTCCGGCTGCCGACGGCGACGCGCCTCGCGGCATCGTTGGCCGGCACGCCGAGCCCCTTGGTGAGCTCGGCGGCGAAGGCGCCGGCGGCGTCCTTCAGCGCGACCCGGTCCTGCGGCCGCTTCGGTCCGGCGAGCGAGGGCACGACGGTGGCGAGATCGAGCTCCAGCGTGTCGGTGAACACCGGCTCCGGCGAAGTCTCGTCGCGCCACATGCCCTGCGCCTTGAGATAGGCCTCGACCAGCGCGATGCGATGCGGGTCGCGCCCGGTCAGGCGCATATACTCGATCGCGGTGCGGTCGATGGGGAAGAAGCCGCAGGTGGCGCCGTATTCGGGCGCCATGTTGGCGATGGTGGCGCGGTCGGCCAGGGGCAGCGTCGCCAGGGCGGGGCCGAAGAACTCGACGAACTTGCCGACCACGCCCTTTCTGCGCAGCATCTGCGTCACGGTGAGCACGAGGTCCGTCGCCGTCGCGCCCTCCGGCAGCCGGCCGGTCAGGCGGAAGCCGATGACGTCGGGGATCAGCATGGCGATCGGCTGGCCGAGCATCGCCGCCTCCGCCTCGATGCCGCCGACGCCCCAGCCGAGCACGCCGAGCCCGTTCACCATCGTGGTGTGGCTGTCGGTGCCGTAGAGCGTGTCCGGATAGGCCAGCGTGGCGCCGTCGGCCTCGGCGGTCCACACCGCCTGCGACAGATATTCCAGGTTCACCTGGTGGCAGATGCCGGTGCCGGGCGGCACGACGCGGAAATTGCGGAACGCCCCCTGGCCCCAGCGCAGGAAGCTGTAGCGCTCGCCGTTGCGCTCGAACTCGATGTCAACATTGGCCCGGAGCGCGTCCTTGGTGGCGAACCGGTCGACCATCACGGAATGGTCGATGACGAGGTCGACGGGCACCAGCGGGTTCACCTTCTGCGGATCGCCACCGAGACGGGTGATGCCGTCGCGCATCGCCGCGAGATCGACGACCGCGGGCACGCCGGTGAAATCCTGCATCAGGATGCGCGCCGGGCGGAACGGCACTTCCTTGGTCGAGCCGGCCTTCGCCAGCCAGCCGGCGATGGATTTCGCATCCTCGACGGTGTAGCTCTGCCCATCCTCGAAGCGCAGCACGTTCTCCAGCAGGATTTTGAGCGTCACCGGCAGGCGGGCGACGTCGCCGATGTTGCGGGCTGCCTCCGGGATGGAGAAATAGGCGTAGTCCTTGCCATCGACGCTAAGGGTGCGGCGGGTTTTCAGGCTGTCCTGCCCGGTCGTCTTCATGGCGAGCGCCTCATGTCTGCTGGGTGGATTGCAACGCGCCGGGGCTTAGACCATACCCGCCCGCCGGGCAACATTCGCACATGGGGAGCGGGGCGATTCCACAGCCTGCCGAGCCGCCGCTGCTGGTCGGCGCCGGGCTCGCCGCCTTCCGCGGCGAGCGGCTCGTTTTTCGTGATGTCGCGCTCAGCCTGGAGGCGGGCGGCGCGCTCTTGCTTGTCGGGCCCAACGGCTCGTGCAAATCCACCCTGCTGCGCCTGCTCGCCGGCCTTGTCCGCCCTGCCGCCGGCACGCTGCTCTGGCGTGGCGAGGACGCGCTCGCCGATCTCGCCGGACATGCGACGCGCCTCGCCTATCTCGGCCATCAGGACGCGGTGAAGCCCGGCCTCGGCGTGGCCGAGAATCTGCGCAGCCTGGCCCAGGCGGGGGCGGGCGGGCGCGATGTCGGCGCGGCGCTGGCGGCACTCGGGCTCGGTCGGCTGGCGTCGTTGCCGGCGCGCATGCTCTCGGCCGGCCAGCGAAGACGCCTCGCCCTCGCCAGGCTCGCGCTCTCGGCCGCGCCCCTCTGGCTGCTCGACGAACCGACGCTCGGCCTCGACGATGCCTCGGTCGCCCTGCTCGGCACCCTGCTCGCGCGCCATCGCGAACGCGGCGGCGCGGTGGTGGCTGCGACGCATCTCGCCCTGCCGCTGGCCGGCGCGGCGACGCTGGCCTTGGCTTGAGCCGGGGGGCGGGATGAGCATGCTCGCCCTGCTGGCGCGCGAGCTGCGCCTGTCACTGCGCCACGGCACCGATACGGTGGCGGCGCTGCTCTTTTTCCTCGTCGCCGCGGCGCTGTTCCCGCTGGCCATCGGCCCGGCGCCGGAAACGCTCGGCCGGCTCGCGCCTGGGATCGTCTGGGTCTGCGCCCTGCTCGCCGCGTTGCTGCCGTTGGAACGTCTGTTTGGCGCCGACTACGAGGACGGATCGCTCGACCAGTTGTTGCTCTGCGGCCTGCCGGCCGGGGCGGTGGCGGCGGTAAAGGCGGCGGCGCACTGGCTGGTGACGGGCCTGCCGCTGCTGCTCGCCGCTGCGCCGATCGCGCTGATGCTGCGGCTGAAGGCGGAGCTGCTGCCGGTGCTGCTCGCCGGATTGCTGCCCGGCACGCTGGTGCTCTCCCTGCTCGGCACCGCGGGCGCGGCGATCGTGCTCGGGGCGCGGCGTGGCGGCGTGCTGCTGCCGCTGCTGGTGCTGCCGCTGGCGATGCCGGTGCTCATTTTCGGCGCCGGCGCGGTGGAGGCTGCCGCCACCGGCCTCTCGCCCCGGCCGCACCTGCTGCTGCTCGCCGCCGTAATGGCTCTGGCGCTGCCCCTTTGCCCGTTGGCGGCCGGGGCGGCGATCCGCGCGGCGGCCGAGTAGCGGGCGCGCGGACCGCCGCCTCAGGCGCCGAGGCGGGCAAGGCCGAGGGTGGCGAGCAGGCCGGCGTTCAGCAGCAGCACCGCCGGGCCGAGCCAAGCCAGCGCACCGGCCCAGGCGCGCCCGCCGGCTTGGCCGGCGATGCCGGTGGCGACGAGGACGGGGACGGTGCCGAGGCCGAAGGCCGCCATCGCGAGCGCCCCCTGGAGGGGCGACAGGGTGGCGGCGGCGACGGTGAGCGCGGCGTAGAGGAAGCCGCACGGCAGCAGCCCGAGCACGAGGCCAGTGAGCAGCCCGGCCAGTGGCTGCTGCTGCCCGATGCCGGCGCCTAGCCGGGCGAGCAGCCGCGTCCACGCGCCCGCAGCCCCGCCCCGCCCGGCCGGCAGCAGCCGGCGCAGCGCGTGGGCGGCGAACAGCAGGGCCGCGAGCAGCAGCAGCGCGCCGGCGAGCCGGTCGAGCCATGCCAGCCTTGTCAGCGTCTCTCCAGCCAGGCCGGCCGCGGCCCCCAGTAAAGAGTACGTGGTCAGCCGCCCGGCATGGTAGAAGGGCAGGGCGCCGCTGCCGATGCGCCGGGCTTCGCACAGCCGCGCTGCGGGGATCCGCGCCATGTGGTCGGCCACCTGCCCGAGCACGAACGGCCCGCACATCGGCGCGCAATGCACCAGGCTGCCGCTCGCCCCGCCGATCAGCAGGCCGGCCAGCAGGCCGTATGCCGCCACGCCGCGGAACCCGTCCGGCCCACACAGGGAGGCGAGGGTGCCGTGGGCGAGGCCGAGGGAACCCAGGCTTCCGCCCACCCAGTTCACGATCGGTTCGAACATCGCGCCGAGCCTTGCTTTGTTGCGCCGCGAAAACCTTGATCTGGATCAAGGTTGCCATGGGCACATTACCCCAACGTCATCTCGCCGGGAGCCCGGCGGCGGGCGCATGCCAGATTCGGAGAGGGATTATGGAAGAGGCGAGGAGTGACGTCGTCATCGGCGTGATGATGACGATATTCGGGTTCATCGGCCTGTGGCTGGCCTCGGGCGCGCTGGACGTGGAGATGTCGATTTTCGGCCTCTCGCTGGCCGGCTTCGCCTGTCTGTTCATCCTCGGCCTCGTGCGCCGCCATTTCGACCGCGCGGAGGCCCTGCGCGTTGCCGTCGAGGCGCCCCATGAGTGAGGCCCTCGCCGCGCCACGCGCCGCCGTGGTCTACAACGATGACGTCGTCAAGAAATTCATCATCGCCTCGATGTTCTGGGCGGTCGTGGCGTTCCTCGTCGGCGTGTTCATCGCTGCCGAACTCTCATGGCCGGCGCTGAATTTCTGGCCGCCATACCTGAATTTCGGCCGCATCCGGCCGGTGCACACCTCGGCCGCGATCTTCGCCTTCGGCGGTTCGGCGCTGCTCGGCACCTCGTTCCACGTCGTCCAGCGCACCTGTCGGGCGCGCCTGTTCGGCGGCGAGGCGCTGGCGAATTTCATCTTCTGGGGCTACCAGTTCTTCATCGTCATGGCGGCGCTGAGCTACGTGCTCGGCTTCTCCAAGAGCCGCGAATATTCCGAGCCCGAGTGGCATATCATCATCTGGCTCGTCATCGTCTGGGTGGCCTACCTCGTCGCCTTCACCGGCACGCTGATCAAGCGTGAGGAACCGCATATCTACGTCGCCAACTGGTTCTATCTCTCCTTCATCATTACCGTCGCGATGCTGGTCATCGTCAATAATCTGGCGATCCCGGTCTCCGTCTTCGCGGCGAAGAGCTATTCCGCATTCTCCGGCGCGCAGGACGCGCTGGTGCAATGGTGGTACGGCCACAACGCCGTCGGCTTCTTCCTCACCGCCGGCTTCCTCGGCATGATGTACTACTTCATCCCGAAGGCGGCGAACCGGCCGATCTACTCCTACCGGCTGTCGATCGTGCATTTCTGGTCGCTGATCTTCATCTACATCTGGGCCGGCCCGCACCATCTGCACTGGACCTCGCTGCCGGACTGGACGCAGACCGTCGGCATGGCCTTCTCGATCATGCTGTGGATGCCGTCCTGGGGCGGCATGATCAACGGGTTGATGACGCTGTCGGGGGCGTGGGACAAGCTGCGCACGGATCCCGGCCTGCGCTTCTCGGTCACCGCCGTCGGCTTCTATGGCATGTCCACCTTCGAGGGGCCGGTGATGTCGGTGCGCACGGTCAATGCGCTCAGCCACTACACGGACTGGGGTATCGGCCACGTGCATTCCGGTTCGCTTGGCTGGGTGGCGTTCGTCACCTTCGGTGCGATCTATTATCTCGTACCCAATCTGTGGCAGCGCAACGGTCTTTATTCCAACCGCCTCGCCGCCTGGCACTTCTGGATCGCCACGCTCGGCATCGTGCTCTACATCACGGCGATGTGGGTGGCGGGGATCATGGAAGGGCTGATGTGGCGCGCCTACGATGCCCAGGGCTTCCTGCAGTACTCGTTCATCGACAGCATCAACGCCGTCCATCCGCTGTTCATCGTTCGCTGGCTCGGTGGCGTGTTCTTCCTCCTGGGTGCGCTGATCATGGTCTACAACTTGGTAATGACGGTGCGCAGTCCGCGCACCGCCCCGGGCCGCGCGGAGCGCTTCGCCGCGCCGCTGGCTGCCGCTGCGGGAGAGTGAGCGATGCAATTCCGCCATGAGTTCCTCGAAAAGAATGCGATTCTCCTGCTCGTCGCGTCGCTGCTCACGGTCGCCGTCGGCGGTCTGGTCGAAATCGTGCCGCAGTTCTTCATCGAGAACACGATCGAGCCGGTGAAGGGGGTGCGCCCCTACACGCCGCTCGAACTCGCGGGGCGCAACATCTACATCCGCGAGGGCTGCTATCTCTGCCACAGCCAGCAGATTCGCGCGCTGCGTGACGAGGTCGAGCGCTACGGGCATTACAGCCTCGCCGCGGAGAGCATGTACGATCATCCGTTCCAGTGGGGCTCCAAGCGCATCGGGCCGGATCTCGCGCGCGTCGGCGGCAAATACTCCAACGACTGGCATTTCGCCCATCTGCGCCATCCGCAGGCGGTGGTGCCCGAGAGCATCATGCCGCGCTACGCCTTCCTCGAGGAGACTCCGCTCGACTACGCGCGCATCGCCGCCGATTTGCGCACCGATCGCGCCGTCGGCGTGCCGTACACCAAGGAGGACATCGCCAACGCCACGGCGGACATCGAGGCGCAGACGAATGCAGACGCCAACCACGACGCGCTGCTCAAGCGCTACCCCAAGGCGGTGATCGTGCCGAGCAACGGCCGCACGATCAGCGAAATGGATGCGCTCGTGGCCTATCTCCAGGTGCTTGGTACGATGGTGAACTTCGCCGACACCAGCGAAGAGCAACTGCGGCGCTGAGGAGCGGACGATGCAAACGCTGCTGGATATTGTGCTCTGGATGCAGGGCAAGACGCTGCTGCCGGTGCTCGCCATGTTCCTGCTGCTGCTGGCCAGCCTCTACTGGCCCGGGCGCAAGGCGAAGGTGGAGCGCAACGCCATGATCCCACTCGACGACGACCGGTGAAGGAATTCGACGATGCCAACGAAGATCGAGAAGGATGTCATCACCGGCACGGACACCACCGGCCATGAGTGGGACGGCATCCGTGAGCTCAACACGCCGCTGCCGAAATGGTGGGTCTATGTCTATCTCGCGACCGTCGTCTGGGGGCTCGGCATGTTCGTGCTCTACCCGTCGATTCCGCTCGGTACCACCTATTTCCACGGCCTGCTCGGCTATTCCTCGCGCGCCGACGCGATGGCGGGCGTGCAGGAGATGCGGGCGATGCATGGCAAGCAGATGCAGCAGATCGGCGCCCTGTCGTTCGCCGAGATCCAGAAGAACCACGATCTGATGGAGGTGGCGCTGACCGCCGGGCGCATCACCTTCGCGGAGAACTGCCAGCCTTGCCACGGACCGAACGGCGAAGGCCGCATCGGCTATCCTGCGCTCGATACCGACGTCTGGCGCTGGGGCGGCACGCTGGATGCGATCCAGCAGACCGTCACTCACGGCATCCGTTCGGGCGATCCGGAGACGCGGACGAGCCAGATGCCGAGCTTCGGCGCCGACGGTGTGCTCAAGCCGGACCATATCCAGCAGGTCGCGGACTATGTGATGACGCTCTATGGCAAGGCCAAACCCGGTGTGGACACGGCTGCGGGGCAGAAGATCTTCGCCGAGAACTGCGCCGCCTGCCACGGCGACAAGGGCCAGGGCAACCGCGATGTCGGTGCGCCCCCGCTGGCCTCGCGCGTGCATCTCTACGGTGATGCGCGCGAGACCGTCGTGGCGCAGGTGACGAAGCCCCGGCACGGCGTGATGCCGAACTGGAACCAGCGCCTGACGCCGGCGACGATCAAGGCGGTGGCGCTCTACGTGCATTCCCTCGGCGGCGGCGAGTAGCGGCTGGACAGGATGATGGGAGACCATGGTGCCGTGAACGTGATGCACCACGTGCCGGAGGCGGAAGTTGAGCCGCCTAACAAGCTCTACGCTGATCGCGTCCGTGTTTACCCGAAAGCGGTGGATGGGCTGGCGCGGCGCATCAAATGGGGCATCCTCGTCTTCTGCCTCGCCGTCTATTATCTGCTGCCGTGGCTGCGCTGGAGCCGCGGACCCGGCGCGCCGAGCCAGGCGGTGCTGCTCGATCTCTGGAACGAGCGCTTCTTCTTCTTCAATCTCGAACTCTGGCCGCAGGATATCTGGTTTCTGACCGGCCTGCTGGCGCTGGGTGCGGTGGCGTTGTTCCTCGTCACCTCGCTGTTCGGCCGGCTCTGGTGCGGCTACGCCTGCCCGCAGACGGTGTGGACCGACCTCTTCATGCTGGTCGAGCGCAAGATCGAGGGCGATCGCAACGAGCGTATCAAGCGCGACCGCGGGCCGACGACGTTCGACAAGGTCTGGCGCAAGATCGCCAAGCACGCGCTCTGGCTCGGCATCGCCTTCTGGACCGGCGGCGCGTGGGTGATGTATTTCGTCGACGCGCCGACCGCGGTGCGCGAGTTCTGGACCGGCACCGCCTCCGTCGAAGTCTATGTCTTCATCGCGATGTTGACAGCGACGACCTATCTCCTCGCCGGCTGGGCGCGCGAGCAGGTCTGCACCTATATGTGCCCGTGGCCGCGCTTCCAGTCCGCGATGCTGGATGAGCAGACCTTCATCGTCACTTACGAAGGCTGGCGCGGAGAGCCGCGTGGCCATGGCCGGCGGCTGGGCGTGACGGAGACGAAGTTCGGCGACTGCGTCGATTGCAATGCCTGCGTCCATGTCTGCCCGACGGGCATCGACATCCGCGACGGCGCGCAGCTCGAATGCATCAATTGCGGCCTGTGCATCGACGCCTGCAACCACGTCATGGCCAAGACGGGCAGCAAGCCGTGGCTGATCACCTGGGACACGCTGGCGCGCCAGGCGGCGAAGAAGGAAGGCACCACGCCGCCGCTGCGGCTGCTGCGCGCGCGCTCGCTGATCTATCTCGGCGTCATGCTGGCCGGCATGGTCGTGCTCGGCGCTGGGCTGGCGTTGCGCTCGCATATCGGCCTCTCCGTCGCGCATGACCGCGCGCCGCTGTTCGTGCGGCTGGAGAACGGGGATCTGCGCAACGGCTATTCGGTCCTGCTCATCAACAAGAGCCGGCAGGGCGCCGAGTTCCATCTCGGCGTGGAGGGTTTTGCCGGCGCCCAGATGGTGCTGCCGGAGGCGAGCGGCAAACCCGCCGAGACGCTGAGTGTCATACTCGGGCCGGACACGGTGCAGACCGTGCGCGTGCTGGTGCAGGGCCGGCCCGAGCACCTCGAGGAGGGACGCCAGTCGCTGGATTTCGTGCTGCGCAACGCGGCGACCGGCGAGAAGGCGGTGTATCATTCCCTGTTCATGGGCCCCGGCGGCGGCTGAGGAGGCGGCAGGATGCGCGATATCCGCGAGCAGAACGAACCGAGGTCGGCGTGGCGGTTCTATCCGCTCGGGCTGGCAGGGTCGATGGCGTTCGTGATGGTGGTGAACGCCGGCATGGTCTGGGGCGCGCTCAGCACCTTCCCTGGCGCTGCGACCAATGATGGGTTCGACGAGAGCAACATCTACAACCGCGTGCTGGATGCGGTCGACAAACAGAACGCGCTCGGCTGGTCGTTGAGCGCGGCGAGCCATGAGGGCCGCGCCGTGCTGCATCTGCGCGACCGCGACGGAAGACCGCTCGCCGGTGCCGCCATCGAGGCCGCGGCGCTGCGCCCGCTCGGCCCGACGCACGACCTGGCGCTGCATTTCCGCCCCGCCGCGGACGGCACCTATGTCGCCGACGCGGCGCTGCCGCTGCCCGGGCAATGGGACCTGATGCTGCGCGCGGCGCAGGGCGGGCAGGAGCTCCGGGTGACGCGGCGCATCCTGGTCAAGTGAGCGCCACGGCCGCGTCCGGCGTCGCCGGCGCCGTCGGCGCGGCGGTGGCGGGCGTGCTCTGCGCCCACTGCGGCCAGCCGCTGGCCGGGGAAGCGGCGCCGTCGGTCCGCTTCTGCTGTCCCGGCTGCGCGGCGGCCTACACGACGATCGCGGCGCTCGGCCTCGGGCGCTATTACGCCGAGCGTGCGCTCGACCCCGAGCGCCGCCCGCCGCGGCCCGAAACGGCCGAGCGGTTCGATCTCACTCGCTACACCGAAACCGGCGCCGACGGCCTCGCGCGCCTGGAAATGGCGGTGGACGGGCTGCAATGCGGCGCCTGCGTCTGGCTGATCGAGAGCGTGCTGGCGCGCGAGGCCGGCGTCGTCTCCGGCCGGGTCAACATGACGACGCGCCGGCTGCGCCTGGTCTGGCGTGGCGGGGCAGCGCCGGATGGGGCCGCGTTGGGCGAGCGGCTGGTGGCGCGCATCGAGGCGCTCGGCTATCGGCTGGTGCCGTTCGACCCGTCCTGCCTCACCAAGGCCGCCGACCGAACCGGCCGGGCCCTGCTGCGCGCGCTGGCGGTGGCCGGCTTCGCCACCGGCAATGTCATGCTGCTCGCCTTCGGCGCCTGGGCCGGCATCGCGCAGGGCATGGGGCCGGCGACGCGCGGGCTGATCGATTGGGTTTCGGCGCTGATCGCGCTGCCGGCGATCGCCTATGCCGGCATGCCGTTTTTCCGTCCCGCGCTCGCCGCGCTGCGCGCGGGGCGGACGAACATGGACGTGCCGATCAGCATCGGCGTGCTGGTCGTCAGCGGACTCAGCCTGGCCGAGACGCTGCACGCCGGGCCGCATACCTATTTCGAGAGCGCGGTGATGTTGCTGTTCTTCCTGCTGCTCGGCCGCGTGCTCGACCATCGCGCGCGTGGCCAGGCTCGGGCGACGGCAGAGCATCTGCTGGCGCTGCGCGCCGCCGAGGTGGCGGTGATCCAGCCGGACGGCACGCTGCGCCGGGTGCCGCAGGAAAATGTCGCCCCCGCGAGCCGCATCCTGGTCGCCGCCGGCGAGCGCATCGGCGCCGATGGCATCGTCGAGCAGGGCATCTCGGGCCTCGATGCCAGCCTGGTCAGCGGCGAGAGCCTGCCGATGGCCGCCGCGCCGGGGACGACGGTCTTCGCCGGCACGGTGAACCTCGATGCGCCGCTCACCATCCGGGTCACGGCGACGGGCCCGGCCACGCTGCTGGCCGAATGCGTGCGCCTGATCGAGGCCGCCGAGACGGCACGCGGGCGGGTCGTTCTCCTCGCCGACCGGGTGGCTCGCCATTACGCCCCGGTGGTGCACGGGCTGGCGCTGGCGGCGCTGCTGCTCTGGTGGCTCGGGCTCGGCGCACCGGCCGGCCGCGCCCTGCTGATCGCGGCCTCGGTGCTGATCATCACCTGCCCCTGCGCGCTGGCGCTGGCGGTGCCGGCGGTGCAGGTCATCGCCACCAGCCGGCTGTTCCGGGCCGGGGTGCTGCTGAAATCGGCCACCGCTTTGGAGCGGCTGGCCGAAATCGATACCGTGGTGTTCGACAAGACCGGGACGCTGACCGAGCCGAGCTTCGTGCTCGCCAGCGACGCGGATGCCGAGGCGCTGGCGCTGGCCGCCTCGCTGGCCGCCGCCAGCCGCCACCCGCTCGCCCGCGCGCTCG
>DAIDKZ010000021.1 GCA_027449745.1 Acetobacteraceae bacterium
GCGCACCTTCTGCGCCTTGAGATAGTAGGCATCGTAATAGCCGGCGGACAGCACATAGGTGCCGATGAGGATGCGCCGCCGCACCTCGGCGCCGAACCCGGCGGCGCGGGTGCGCTCATAGAGCTCGGTGAGGTCCGCGCCGCCCTCGCGCAGGCCGAAGCGCACGCCGTCATAGCGCGCGAGATTCGACGAGCACTCCGCCGGGGCGACGATGTAGTAGGTGGCGAGCCCGTATTTCGTGTGCGGCAGCGACACCTCGACGGGTTCGGCGCCGGCCGCGCGCAGCCAGTCCAGCCCGCGCTGCCACAGCGCCTCGATCTCGCCGGACATGCCCGGGGCGCGATATTCGCGCGGAACGCCGATGCGCATCCCCTTGAGGCCGCGACCGCAGGCGGCGGCGAAATCCGGCACCGGGCGGTCCGCGGAGGTGCTGTCCTTCGGGTCGTGTCCGGCCATGGCGCCGAGCAGGATGGCGCAATCCTGCACCGTGCGCGCGAAGGGACCGGCCTGGTCGAGCGAGGACGCGAAGGCGACGATGCCCCAGCGGCTGCACCGCCCATAGGTCGGCTTGATGCCGGCAATGCCGCAGAAGGAGGCGGGCTGGCGGATCGAGCCGCCGGTATCGGTGCCGGTGGCACCGAGCGCGAGCCTCGCCGCCACCGCCGCTGCCGACCCGCCGGAGGAACCGCCGGGCACCAGCTTCGTCGCCGCATCGCCACGCGGCTTCCAGGGGTTTTCCACCGGGCCGAAGGCGGAGGTCATGTTGGAAGAGCCCATGGCGAATTCGTCGAGATTGGCCTTGCCCAGGAACACCGCGCCGGCGCGGCGCAGATTGGCGGTCACCGTGCTCTCGTAGGGAGGGATGAAATTGCCGAGGATGCGGCTCGCCGCCGTGGTGCGCAGCCCCTCGGTGCAGAACAGGTCCTTGATCGCCAGCGGGATGCCGGCGAGCGGCCCGGCCTCGCCACGGGCGCGCGCAGCGTCGGCGGCCACGGCCTCGGCCCGCGCGCTGTCCTCGGCGAGGGTGATATAGGCGTTGAGCCGCGGGTTGAGCGCGGCGATGGCGGCGAGATGCGCCTCGGTCAGCTCGGCGGCGGAGAACCGGCGGGCGGCGAGGCCGGCGCTGGCCTCGGCGAGGGTGAGGTCGGTGAGCATCACTCGACCACCTTCGGCACGACGAAGAATTCGCCCGCCCGGTCCGGGGCGTTGGCGAGGATGGCCTCGCGGATGCCGCCGTCGGTCACCCGGTCCTCGCGCATTTTCAACGCCATCTGCGCTGGCCCGGTGAGCGGGGCGATGTCGGCGACGTCGAGCTCGTTGAGCTGCTCGATCCAGCCGAGGATGGAGTTGAGCTCATCCTGCAGGCGCGGAACCTCCGCTTCGTCGAGATGGATGCGGGCGAGCCGGGCGATGCGGCGCACCGTCGCGGGGTCGAGCGACATGACGGGATCCTTGGCCGATGGCGAAGCGCGGACCATAACGGCGCGCATGACCCTGTTCAACCTGAGTGACCTGCGGGCCGGGCTCGGCCGCGAGGCGCGCCTGATCGGGCTCGATCTTGGCAGCAAGACCATCGGGGTCGCGCTGTCGGACGTCACGCTGCTGCTGGCCTCGCCCTATGGCAGCCTGCGGCGCGGCAAGCTCGGCCAGAACGCGGCCGAGATCGCCGCCATCGCCGCGCGGGAGGGGGCCGGGGGCGTCGTGGTCGGCTGGCCGCTCGGGCTCGATGGCAGCGAAGGGCCCGCGGCGCAGGCGGCGCGGGACTGGACGACGGCGCTCGCCGCGGCCACCGGGCTCGGCGCGGCGCTGTGGGACGAGCGGCTGACCAGCGCGGCGGCGAACCGGATGCTCATCGGCGAGGCGGACCTCAGCCGCAGGAAGCGCGCCGCCGTGGTGGACAAGGTGGCGGCGGCGCTGATCCTGCAGGCCGCGCTGGATAGTCTGCGCTGAGCGTGATGACCGTAGGCGGATCCGCCGTAGGTCTGAATCACGCGATCAAACGGAGAGAGAGTGGGATGACTGAGCGAGAGCGAGGTCATCCCAGTCCAACGCCTCAGCCCTGGGCGGCGCCGGCCGCGGTCGCCGCCGGGACCTCCACCAGCCTGCCGCTCTTCACGTCGTAGATGTAGCCGTAGATCGGGATCGCGCCGGGCACCAGCGGGTGGCTGCGGATGCGGCGGACATCGGCCAGCACGCTCTCGGCCTGGTCGCGGATAGTCAGCCAGTCGATATACTGCCCCTCGGCGGAGCCGGGCCCGGTGCCGACATCGCGCCAGCCGGCGGGCTCCAGCGCCGCCGTCTCCAGGCTGGAGGCGAGGAGGGCGCGCATGATCTCGTCGGTGAAGGTCTCCATGCCGCAATCGGTGTGGTGGACGACGAACCATTCCCGCGTGCCGAGCAGCTTGTAGGAGATCACCAGCGAACGGATGGCATCGTCGCTGGCACGGCCGCCGGCGTTGCGGATGACATGCGCGTCGCCCTCGGCGAGGCCGGCGAACTTGGCTGGATCGAGCCGGGCATCCATGCAGGTCAGCACCGCGAAGCGGCGGGCGGGGGGCATGGCGAGCTTGGCCTTGTCGCCGAAGCTGGCGGCGTAGGCGGCGTTGGCGGCGAGGACTTCGCTGTGGATCTGGCTCATAGGGAGAACACCTCATTCTAGCGTTGAATGAGAAATATCCAATCATGAACCGTCATATAATGCAATGCGCGCCCGCCCAGCGCACAAAAAAGGGGGCCGAAGCCCCCCTTTTCCGGCGATGCGGCGCCGATCAGATCTCGGTGCCGCGGGTGCCGACATAGACGGAATAGAGCGACGTGCTCGCCGTCATGAACAGCCGGTTGTGCTCACGGCCGCCGAAGCAGAGATTGGCGCAAACCTCCGGGAGAATGATGCGCCCGATCAGCGTGCCATCCGGGGCATAGACATAGACGCCGTTGAACAGCGGCCCCGCCCAGCCGGTGGCGCACCAGAGATTGCCGTCCTTGTCCATGCGCATGTCATCGACGAAACCGGACTTGGTGTCGGCGAAGTCGTGGAACAGCTTTTCGTTGGTGAGCCGGCCATCGTCGGTGACGTCGAAGACGCGGATCAGGGTTTGCTTGCCGGCGCCGTCGGTGATGCCGGTATCGCAGATATACAGCTTCTTCTCGTCCGGGGAGAAGCAGAGGCCATTCGGCTCGTCGAAATCGCTGGCGACGATGGTCACCTTGCCGCTCTTCGGATCCAGCCGGTAGACGGTGGCCGGCAGTTCCGATTCGGACTTCAGGCCCTCATAGTCGCCGCCGAGCCCGTATTTCGGGTCGGTGAACCAGATCGAATCGTCGGACTTGACGATCACGCCGTTCGGCGAGTTCAGCTTCTTGCCGTTGTAGCTGTCGATGACGGTGACGACGTGGCCGTCATGCTCGGTGCGGCTGACGCGCCGGCCGAGCTGCTCGCACGAGAGCAGGCGGCCCTGGCGGTCCCGCGTGTTGCCGTTGGTGAAGTTCGAGGGCTGCCGGAAGACGGTGGTGTGCCCGGTGAGTTCATCCCACTTCATCAGGCGGTTGTTGGGGATGTCGCTGAAGACCAGGTAGTGGCCGTCGCCGAACCACACCGGGCCTTCCGCCCAGCGGGCGCCGGTCCACAGCCGCTCGATCTCGGCGTTGCCGACGCGCTTGAAGCGCGGATCGAACACTTCGATGGCGGGGTCGGGGTAGGAGACGCTGGCCGGATCACGCCAGTCGCGCGCCGGCGGCAGCGCGCCGGAGGGGATCGAGGGCGCGGCCACCGCGCTGCGGGCGGCGA
This sequence comes from Acetobacteraceae bacterium, assembly GCA_027449745.1. Lineage (GTDB taxonomy): Bacteria > Pseudomonadota > Alphaproteobacteria > Acetobacterales > Acetobacteraceae > JAJZVV01. Next base: position 3,788 of record DAIDKZ010000021.1, read on the forward strand.
GGCCGCCGACGGCGCCGAAGGCCGCCCCGCTCAGAAGCGTTCTACGATTGAGCATTGTAATTCCTCCCGATTCATGAGGGTGAGCGGGGGAGTTAGCCTTCGCGGGCCGAACCCTGCAATCGTGCTCCGGCGAAGCTCGCGCGGCGGCACCGTTGCGCATCCGTGGCGGGGTGGCGAACTTGGTTGTTCACGGCTGGTGGGTCGGAGTTGGCCTGACCAGAAGCAAGCCACGGAGAAAATAAGAAACTTTTATGACAGACCATCGGTCGCGATGCCGGTGACGCAAAAAAATGCCGGCAGCCTGGGCTGCCGGCATCGTGGATCGGGCTATCGGTCGGAACGGTTCAGAGTTCGACGCCGCGCGTATTCACGTCCACGGCATAGAGCGAGGTGCCGGCGGTGATGAACAGCCGGTTGTGGTCGTGGCCGCCGAAGCAGAGATTGCTGCCGGTTTCCGGCAGCACGATGCGGCCGATCACCGCGCCATCGTCATGGGCGAGCACGCAGACGCCGTTGTAGAGCGGATCCGCAGACCAGCCGCCGGCGCTCCAGATATTGCCGTCTTCGTCGCAGCGGATGTCGTCGGAGATGCCGCCCTTGGCATCGTGGAAGTCGTGGAACATGCGGCTGTTGGTCAGCGTGCCGTTGTCGTTGACGTCGAACACGCGGATCACCGGGTTGCCGGTATCGGCGATGTAGAACTTCTTTTCGTCGGGCGAGAAGCAGAGCCCGTTCGGCTGGCTGAATTCGTCGGAGACCACGGTCATTTTGCCGGTCTTGCCGTCGATGCGATAGACATTGTGCGGCAGTTCCGAGGCCTCGCGATGGCCCTCATGGTCACCGGCCGTGCCGTAGCCGGGGTCGGTGAACCAGATCGAATCGTCGGACTTCACCACCACGCCGTTCGGCGAGTTCAGCTTCTTGCCGTTGTAGCTGTCGGCGAGAACGGTGATCTTGCCACTGTATTCGGTGCGGGTGACGCGCCGGGCGGCGTGCTCGCAGGTGACGAGCCTGCCTTGCCGGTCGCGCGTGTTGCCGTTGGAGAAATTCGACGGCTGGCGGAAGACGACGGTGTGGCCCGTCATCGCATCGTATTTCATCATCCGGTTGTTGGGGATGTCGCTGAAGATGACGCAATGGAGATCACCGAACCACACGGGCCCTTCGGTCCATTCGGCACCGGTCCAGAGCCGGCGCAGCAAGGTCGTGCCGGCAATATATTTCTGGAATCGCTTGTCCAGCACCTGGACGTTGGGATCCGGATAGGGGACGGTCGGGTTCGGGAGGCTCCAATCACGCGGCGGCAGCGGCGGGCCGGGCGGGAGCGAGTTCTGGGCAGCAGCGGTCTTGATGGCGAGCCCACCAACCGCCGTCGCGGCAGCGGCACGGAACAGCATACGACGCTCGAGCATGGTTTCCTCCGGGTTTTTCTTGGACGCGAGCTCTTCATCTATAGGCGCTTCGCTCGCCCGGAGCAATCCGCGCCATGCCCGCGTCTTCAGCCGGCGGCGGCGCGGCGCTGGCCCAGCGCCGCCAGCCCGTACGCGGCGCCGCTCAAGGCGGTGATCCAGAAGCTCGTCGGCCAGTCGGTGGCGTAGGCCAGCACGAGGCCCGCCCAGGCCTCGGCCAGCGCCAGCAGGGCGGCGAGCGGCAGCGCCGTCCAGAATCGCGTGCTCAGCATCTGCGCCGTCGCGGGAGGGCCGACCATGAGCGTGAACACCAGCAGCACGCCGACGATCTGGCTCGCTTCCGCCACCGCCAGCGCGGCGATGGCGAGGAACAGCATCGCGACCAGCCGCAGATTCACGCCCTTCGCCTCGGCCAGCTCCGGATGGAGGCTGGCGAAGAGCAGCGGCCGCGCGATGGCCGCCAGCGCCGCCAGCCCCACCACGGCCAGTACCAGCAGGGCCCGGATCGTGCCGCCATCCACGCCGAGCACGTTGCCGAACAGCAGCGAGGTCGCCTGCGCGGCGGATGAGGTGAAGAAATGCAGGAACAGAACGCCCAGCCCGAGCGCGAGCGAGAGCACGACGCCGATGGCGACATCGCGCTGCGCGACCTGCTCGCCGAGCGCGCCCATCAGCACGCCGCCGGCGAGGGTGAAGGCGAGCATGCCGGCGAGTGGCGGCGCGCCGAGCAGGGCCGCCCCGGTGGCCCCGGCGAAGCCGATATGCGACAGCGCATGCCCGGCGAAACTCTGCGCCCGCAGCACCAGGAAGAACCCGACCAGGCCGGCCAGCACGGCGACGATGCCGGAGGCAGCGAAAGCATTCTGCATGAAGCTGTAGGCGAGCATCTCACGCACCCGCGGCATGGTGATGATCATGCGCCTCGTGGCGATGCGCCTCGCGCTCCGCCTCGGCACCGCCGCCGAGCACGAACACGCGCCCATGCACCCGCGCGACTTCGATCGCCGTGCCGTAAAGCCGCGACAGCACCGGCGCGGTGATGACCTGGTCCACCGTGCCGAGCGCCGCTTCGCCCGCTCCGAGATAGAGCACGCGATCCAGCGCGCCGAGCAGCGGGTTGAGATCGTGGGCACTGAACAGCACGGTGACGCCGGAGCGAAGCTGCAGGCGGCGGACCAGCGCCACCAGCTCCTCCTGCCGGCGCGGATCGAGGCTGATCAGCGGCTCATCGAGCAGCAGCAGGCGCGGCGCGCCGAGCAGCGCCTGGGCGAGCAGCAGCCGCTGCCGCTCGCCACCGGAGAGCGCCGCGATCGGCCGATCGGCGAGCGCTTCGGCGCCGACCGCGGCCAGGGCCGCGGTGACGGCGCGCGCAGTGCCGCGGTCCAGCAACGGCAGCCCGAAACGCTGGCCATCGCAGGCGGCGGCGACGAAGTCGCGCCCGCGCAGCCGCGGCGCGCCCAGCCCACCGCGCAGTTGCGGCAGATAGCCGATCGCCGGATTGCCGGGCTTCGCCGGCGTGCCGAACACCTCGATGCTGCCGGAAGCGGGCGCGATCAGGCCGAGGATCGCGCGCATCAGCGTCGTCTTGCCGGCGCCGTTCGGGCCCAGCACGCCGATGAACTCGCCGGGCTCGATGGCGAGGTCGATCCCGTTCAGCACCATCCGCCCGGCGAGCCCGAGGCGCACGCCGGTGAGGCGAATGGCGGATGTCATCGAGTCGTTTCCAGCGTCGCCTCCAGCGCCGTCAACGTCTCCAGCATCCATCGCTGATAGGTCGTGCCGGCCGGTTCCGTCTCGCTTACGCCGAGAACGGGGATGCCGGACTCCTTGGCCAGGCGCTGCATGCGCTGCGCCGCGCTGTTCGTGGCCTGCACGTTGTAGATCAGCAGGCGCACGCGGCGGTGCCGCAGATCGGCCTCGAACGCGGCGATGTCGGAGGCCGCGGGCTCGGTGTCGTTCATCACCGAGAGCTGGAAGCGCATGTTGCGCACGACCAGCCCGACGGCCGCCGCCATCTCGCCGAACACCGGCTCGGTGGCGGTGATCGGCAGGCCGGCGAAGCGCTGGCGCAGCGCCGCGACCTTCGCCTGCACTGGCGCCATCGAGTCCTGAAACGCCTGCAGCCGCGCGGCGTAGTCGGCGGCGTGGGCCGGGTCGATCCCGGCCAATGTCGCCGCCAATGCCTTGGCCACGGTCGGCATCGTCGCGGGCGCATACCACAGATGCGGGTTGGCTCCGGCTTTGCGGCCGAGCAAGTCGGCGACGACGAGGCTCTTCGGCTGCGCCGCGCCGCGGGCGGCCAGCAGCTTGCCCATCCAATCGTCGTAGCCGAGCCCGTTGGCGATGACGATGCCGGCCCCGGCGATGGCGCGCGCGACAGAGGGGCTGGCTTCGAAGAGATGCGGGTCTTCGTCGGGGTTGCTGAGAATGGAGGTAACGGCGGCCCCGGCGCCGGCGATCTGGCCGGCGACGTCGGCATAGACATTCTCGGCCGCGACGATGGCGATGGGCGCCGGCTCGGCCGCGGCTGCGGCCCCCGCGATCAGCGCGGCGACGGACGTGGCGAGAACGGCGCGGCGGCGCATCGGCGGCTCCGAGGGTTTGGAATGAAACAGTATAACGTTGCGCTGACCCATTCAAGTCCGCGCCGCCGCCGAACGGAAGCGGTTAACCTTCTGGTAACCAATGTCGTGCGACGATGACCCTCGCCAATCCCCTCGCGGCAAAACGTCGTGCTGTTATGTGCGGAGTTCCCGATGAGCACGATCGGTGCCTTGACCTCGGCCTACCCAGTGGCGGGCTACAGCCCGGCCGCTCCCCCAGCGACGGCTGCCTCCGCCTCTGCGGCGCCCGCCGCTGCCGCGCCCGCGGCGCCGGTCGCCCAGCAGACGGCGCAGCAGCTCATCGTGCTGGCGATGCAATTGCTCGACATGGTTGCCTGACCCCACTTCGTCCGGCCCCCTCTTCGTCGGAACCGACGATCTGGGGTTGGGCTCGACCATCGAACCACCGCCACCCCGTTCCCGCGATGCCCGATGGGCACCCGGCCGGGCGATACTGCGTTGCGCCCCGCGCGAGCGCTACGCCTGTCCCGAGGATGCGGCCTCCGACCCTCGCCGCCGTCGCGCCGCTTGTCCCGTGCCGCCGTCGCGGCGCCTGTCCCGTGCCGCCGTCGCGGCGCTTGTCCCCTGCCGCCGTCGCGGCTGGGTTGCACATCAATCAAGCTCTTGAACTTGGCGATGGCGAAGCGCCATTCTTGCAGCGCAGCATCCGTTGACCGCCGCGCCCTCTATCGCGAAAGGCTCAGTTCTTGCCCGATTCTCTCCCCGTTCGCTGGGTGCCGGACCGCAGCCCCGCCCAGCCAGCTTGGCCCGTGCCGTCTCTGGCGCTTGCGCTGCGCCGCGGTTTCGCCGGCTCCTGCCCCGCCTGCGGCAGGAGCCACCTGTTCAACGGCTATCTCCGCGTCGTGACCGCCTGCGCGAACTGTGCCGCCCCACTCGGTCTGGCGCGCGCGGACGATGCGCCGCCCTATTTCACCATCCTCATCGTCGGCCATCTGATCGTTCCGGCGATGCTGGTCTGGGAGCGGGCCAGCGCGCCGCCGATCTGGCTTCAGACCGCCGTCTGGGTGCCGCTGACCCTGGCACTGACCCTGGCCCTGCTGCGCCCGATCAAGGGCGCGACCGTCGGGCTGATGCTCAAGCTGGGCCTGATGAAGTCGGACGACGAAGTGTGAACCGCGCCCGCTTGCCGGCATGACCGCCCCCTCGCCAGCCTCGCCGCCGGCGCCGGCCGACGGGGACCGAGGCCGGCTGCGCCGCGTGATGCTCGACGGCGAGGCCCTGACCCGTCTCTCGCCGATCATCGAGGCCGACCGCGCCCAGGCGGTGGCGGATCTGGAGGCGGAGAACCGCTTCGCCCTGCCCGGACGGGACGGGCCCTACCTGCTGCGCCTGTCGATCCAGGAAGGACGCCTGGCCTTTGACGTCCGCCGCGAGGACGACCAGCCGCTCGCCGCCGTCATTCTCGCGCTCGGCCCGTTCCGGTCGCTGGTGAAGGATTACCAGCTGCTCGTCGAGAGCCACATCAAGGCGGTCGAGGAGGGGCGGGAGGCGCGCATCCAGGCCATCGACATGGGGCGGCGCGGCCTGCACAACGAGGGTGCGACGTTGATGATGCAGCGCCTCGCTGGCAAGATCGACATCGATTTCGAGACCGCGCGGCGCCTGTTCACGCTGGTCTGCGTGCTGCATCAACGGATATGATACCAGCCGTCCGAAGGCTTGCCTTTCACAAGGCTTCGGCCGGCTGGTATGCGCGCCGGGTTGGCGGGCGGCGGCGCGCGAGACCAAGACAATACCAGCCGGACGAGATGTGTCAGCATCTCGTCCGGCTGGTATGAGCCGGCTCGGTCCTCAACCACATCCTCGGGGGCGCATGCGCGTCGACGGCACACCCTATCATGGCGTCTGGGTCGATCAGGACGGCTGGTCGGTCCGCATCATCGACCAGACGCGGCTGCCCTGGGCCTTCGAGATCGTGCGTCTCACCAGCGCCGAGGAAGTCGCCCACGCCATCCGCTCGATGCAGGTCCGCGGCGCGCCGCTGATCGGCGCCACCGCCGCCTATGGGCTCTGCCTCGCCCTGCGCCGCGATCCCACCTCGCCGGCGATGGAGCGGGAGGCGGCCATGCTTCTGGAGACGCGGCCGACCGCGGTCAATCTGCGCTGGGCCATCGAGCGCATGCTGACCCGGCTCACCAACACCGCGCCCACCGAGCGCGTGCGCGCGGCCTATGGCGAGGCCGCCGCCATCGCCGCCGAGGACATCGCCACCAACGAGGCGATCGGGCGGCACGGCGTCGGCCTGATCGAGGCGCGCGCGGCGGAGGGCCGGCGCGTCAACGTCCTCACCCATTGCAATGCCGGCTGGCTCGCCACCGTCGATTGGGGCACCGCCCTGGCGCCGATCTACCTCGCCCATGAGCGCGGCATCGACGTGCATGTCTGGGTCGACGAGACCCGCCCGCGCAACCAGGGCGCCGGGCTGACGGCGTGGGAGCTGGGCAAGCACGGCGTCGCGCACACGCTGATCGCCGACAATGCCGGCGGCCACCTGATGCAGCGCGGCCAGGTCGATCTCGTCATCGTCGGCACCGACCGCGTCAGCCGCACCGGCGACGTCGCCAACAAGATCGGCACCTATCTCAAGGCGCTGGCTGCGAAAGACAACGATGTGCCGTTCTGGGTGGCGCTGCCCTCGAGCACGATCGACTGGTCGATCCGCGACGGCGTCGCGGAAATCCCCATCGAGGAGCGCGCCGCCTCGGAGGTCGCCACCGTCACCGGGCGGGCGATGGACGGCTCCATCGCCACCGTGCGGGTGACGCCGAAGGAGACCGCGGCCGCCAATCCCGCCTTCGATGTCACGCCGGCGCGGCTGGTCAGCGGGCTGATCACCGAGCGCGGCCGCTGCGAGGCGAGCGAGGCCGGGCTGCTCGCCCTGTTCCCGGAGCGGCGCTGAAGCCGCTCGCCGGCCTGGCGCTGCTCCTGCTCGCCGGCTGCGCGGCGCCGGATGCGCATGCGCCGCCCTTCGCGCGCAAGCCCTACGCGCCCTTCAGCCGCGCCGACGCGGTGGCGATCGCGCTGCGCGAATGGCGCCTGTTCGGCAGCCCCGTCGCCGATGATCCGCCCGGCGCCGGGCCGCCGCGCACCGCGGCGAACATGCCCGAGCGCGCGCCCGGCCTGTGGCAGCGGGTGGGGGAGTATTGGTGGCTCGGCGAGGATGCCGGCAATCCGACCGCGGCCTGGACCGGCAAGCACGACGAGACCGGCGCCGAATTCCCGGTGAGCGAGGATGCGCGCTACGCCTGGTCGGCAGCGTTCGTCTCCTACGTCATGCGCATCGCCGGCGCCGGACCGGGCTTTCCCTATTCCGCCAGCCATGCGACCTACATCAACGCCGCGCGCAGCGGCGGCTACGCGCTCACCGCCGAGCGTCCGGCGGACTACGCGCCGCTGCCGGGCGATATCATCTGCGCCACGCGGACCCGCGCGAAGCGCCCGCGCTTCGAGGATCTGCCGGCCGGGACGTTCCCCAGCCACTGCGCCATCGTGGTCGGCGCCGATGCGGCGACGATCGCCGTCATCGGCGGCAATATCGAGGACGCGGTGGCGCTGACCCATGTGCCGGCGGACGGCACCGGGCGGATCGCCGCCGACCCGCGCTACAACTGGTTCGTGATCCTGAAGGTCGGCTACGAGCGCTGACGGCGCTGCGCCGGACCCGCCATCACAGCGGGTTCACCGAGTGCCCGCCATCGACCGTCACCACGCTGCCGGTCATGTGCGCGCCGGCCTCCGAGGCGAGCAGCAGCAGCGGTCCGGTGAGGTCGTCGAGGCGGCCGAGCCGGCGCTGCGGGATGCGCTGGATCATGGCCTTCCCCTGCTCGGTGGCGAAGTAGGCGCTGTTGATGTCGGTCTCGAAATAGCCCGGGGCCAGGGCGTTGACGCGGATGCCGTGGCGCGCCCACTCCACCGCCAGCGCCCGCGTCAGGTGCACGAGCCCGGCCTTGCTGGCGTTGTAGGCGGCGACCCCGAGCGTGACGCGGCTGCCGACGATGGAGGCGATGTTGACGATGCTGCCCGGGCGCCCGGCCGCGACCAGGCGCTCGGCGGCGGTGCGGGCGACGAGGAAGGCGCCGCGCAGGTTCACGTCCATCACCGCGTCCCATTCCGGGCCGGAGATGTCCAGTGCGCGCTTCACCGGCGCGACGCCGGCGTTGTTGACGACGATGTCGCACACGCCGCCGGCGTCGATCGCGGCGAAGCCGGCGACGATCGAGGCCTCGTCGGCGACGTCCATGGCCACCGCCCGGGCGCGCGGGCCGAGGCGCGTCGCGGCGTGCTCGATCTGCGCCACGCGGCGCGCCGCCAGCACCACTTCGGCGCCGGCGGCGTGCAGCACCTCGGCGAAATGCAGCCCCAGCCCGCCCGAGGCGCCGGTGACGAGGGCGCGCCTGCCGGCGAGCGAGAATAGGGTCGCGGCGTCCATTGCGGTCTCCTCTCGGTTCATGCCGTGGGTTCGAGCCGCCGGCCGGGCATCTCGGCCAGCAGCGGCAGCAGCAGCGCGAGATCGCCGTCGGGCCGGCAGACGAGATAGTGCCGCGCCGCGCCCGAGGCCGGCGCCTCGCCCTCGGAGAGCGGCAGCCCGTCGGCACCGAGCGGGAAGGCGGCGAGGCCGATATCGGCATAGACCTGCAGCAGCGCCGGGCCGGTGCCGTGGATGGCCGGGTGCAGCCCCTCCTGCTCGGCCAGATCGCGCAGCCGCCAGATCGCGGAAACCCGGTCGCTGTCGGCCCCGGCCGGATCGCCGAGCCCGAGCAGCACCCGCCCGCCGCGGCGGAACGGGATGGCGGCCTTGTCGGCCTCGCCCCAGACCACGCCGTCCGCGCGCACCGGCGGGTCGCCGCCGAGCGCGGCGAAGCGCAGCCGCGCCTCCGACCCCCACGCGGTCCAGGCGACGCGGCCGGGGCGGATCAGCCGCCAGATGGCGATGGCGCCGACCAGAACGGACAGCGCCACGCTGGCGCGCAGCGAGTTCGGCACCTTCGGCGAGAGCACGATCTGCCACCACGAGCCGGGCAGGGTGCCGCGCACATGCTTCTCGAACGCCGCCAGGGTGAGCACGCAGACGACGAGGCCGAGCAGCGGCACGGCGGAGGAGAGTTCGAGCGGCCCGGAGAGCAGCCGCGCGTGACGGTAGAAGGCGCGGCGATAGGGGGCGATGACGAAGGTGGCGAGGATCAGCCCGCCCGGCACCCAGGGCCCGTCGCCGCGCGCGGCGGTGAAGGCGGCGCCGGCGAGCAGCATGAGGACGGTCGCGCCCCAGGCGAGGGTGACGCGATGGGCCAGCCCGATCGCCAGCACCAGCAGCGCCGCGCCGAGCAGGGAGGGGACGAATTCGCCCGCCTCCGCCGCCACCACGGCGATGTCGCGGTCGAGCCAGGAGAAATCCGGCCGGATCGCGAGTGCGCCGAGGGAGAGCAGCATCGCCCCGCACAGCGCCACCGCGCCGGTGGCGGCGGCGACGGCGAAGTCCGGCTCGCTCCAGCGCCCGACCGCGGGCAGCGCGCCGCGCTGCGAGGCCGGGCGCAGCCAGTCGCGGCTGCGCAGCAGCACCTCGTTGCCGGCGAACATGGCGCCCGCCAGAAACAGCGGAATCACGTAGTAGTAGAGCCGGAAAATGAGGATCGCGCCGACGATCTGCGGCGCCTCCAGATAGGGTGACAGGCCGAGCAGCATGGCGCCGTCGAAAACGCCGATGCCGCCCGGCAGGCTGGCCAGCAGCCCGGCCGAGTAGGAGGCGAGATAGACCGCGAGCAGGCGCAGGAAGCTCAGCCCCGGCGCTGCCGGCAGCAGCGCGTAGAAGATCGCCGCCGTCACCGCGACATCGACGGTGGCGAGCAGCACCTGCAGGATGGCCATGCGCGCGCCGGGCAGTTCCACCATCTGGCCGAACAGGCGGATCTTGCCCACCGCGCGCGCGAGCGTGACGTAGCCGATGACCACAGCGACCATCGCGCCGCCGGTGGCGTAGAGCGCCGCGTCCGGCACTCGCCCGCCGAAGAACGGCACCGCCGCCGGCTCGCCGATCAGGATCGCGCCGCCCAGCACCATGCCCCCGAGCCCGAAGGTGAGGCTGCAGAAGCCGATCACCTTGCCGATCTGCATCGGCGTGAGCCCCCAATGGGCATAGAGCCGGTAGCGCACCGCCGCGCCGGAAACCGCCGCGAAGCCGAGATTATGCGCCAGCGCATAGGCGCAGAACGAGGCGAAGGCGACGCGCGGGTAGGACACTTTCTGCCCGGCATAGAGCGTGCCGAGCCGGTCGTAGAAGGTCAGCACGCCGTAGGCCAGCAGGGCGAAGCCGGCGGCGTGCCAGCGCGCGCCAGTCGGGATGGCGTGCAGGGCGGCGGTGATGTCGTCCAGCTTGAGGTGGCGATACTCGCGCTGGACGACATAGACCGCGCCGATCAGCAGCACCACGCCGAGCACCGCCGGCGCGTGCCGCAGCCAGGGCCTCATCCGCTCCCCTGCCAAGGCCGGGCTCAGGCCGCCGCGGCGCGCGCGAGCGCCGCCTCGATCAGCGCGATCGTCTCGGCGACGCCGTAGATGGCGATGAAATTGCCGAAGCGCGGCCCCTCCGCCTGGCCGAGCAGCACCTGGTAGAGACAGCCGAACCAGGCTTTCAGGTCTGCCAGCGCGTGCCGCTTGCCGACCTCGTAGACCAGGGTCTGCAGCTCGGCGGCGCCGACGTCGCGCGGCAGCGCGGCGAGGCTGGCGGCGAGGTCCTCGAGCGCGGCGCGTTCGGCCGCGTCGGGCTCGCGATAGCGCTTCGCCGGGCGGACGAAATCGTGGAAATAGGCGATCGCGTGCTCGACCAGCCGGGCCAGGAACGGCATCGTGTCCGGCGCCGCGCCGGGCTCGTAGCGGCGGATGAAGCCCCAGAGAATGTCCGGCGTCTCGGCGTTCACCACCGAGGCGAGGTTGAGCAGCATGGCGAAGGAGAGCGGGCTGCCATCGGTCTCGGCGACGCGTCCGGCGGTGATGTGCCAGGCCGGATTGGCCTTCCGCTCCGCTTCCTCCTGGCCGCGTGCGCGCTCCAGGTTGGCGAGATAATCGTCCACCGCGCGCGGGATGACATCGAAATAGAGCCGCTTGGCCCGTGGCGGCGCGGTGAACATGAACTGCGCCAGGCTCTCCGGCGGGGCGTAGCGCAGCCAATCCTCGACCGAGAGCCCGTTGCCCTTGGATTTGCTGATCTTCTGCCCGTTCTCGTCGAGAAACAGCTCATAAGTGTAGCCGATCGGCGGCGGCGAGCCGAGGATGCGGCAGATCTGGCCCGAGAGGCGGACGCTGTCGATCAGGTCCTTGCCCGACATCTCGTAATCGACGCCGAGCGCGTGCCAGCGCATCGCCCAGTCCGCCTTCCATTGCAGTTTGCAGGCGCCGCCGGTGACGGGGGTCTCGAACCGGGTGCCATCCTCGGGGTCGCACCACACCACCGTGCCGGCATCGCGGTCGGTGCGCTCGATGCGCACCTGCATCACCTGGCCGCTCAGCGGATGGATCGGCAGGATCGCCGAGTAGGTCGCCCGCCGCTCCGGCCCCAGCGTCGGCAGGATCACCGCGACGACCTCGTCGTGGACTTCGAGCAGGCGCAGCAGCGCCGCGTCGAACCGGCCGGAGGTGTAATAATCGGTGGCGGAGGCGAATTCGTATTCGAACCCGAAGCGGTCGAGGAACCCGCGCAGCCGCGCATTGTTGTGTGCGCCGAAGCTCTCATGCGTGCCGAACGGGTCCGGGATGCGGGTGAGCGGCTTGCCGAGATGGGTGGCGAGCATGTCCCGGTTCGGGACATTGTCCGGCACCTTGCGCAGCCCGTCCATGTCGTCGCTGAAGGCGAGCAGACGGGAGGCGATGCCGGTGAGGTCGGTGAACGCCCGCCGGACCCAGCTGGTGCGCGCAACCTCGCCGAAGGTGCCGATGTGCGGCAGGCCGGAGGGGCCGTAGCCGGTCTCGAACAGCGCCACGCGCGGGCGGGGGGCGGCGGCGAGGCGGGCCGCGAGTTTCTGCGCCTCCTCGAACGGCCAGGCTTTCGGCACGCCGGCCGTCGGTTCGCTCGGTGCTCGCGGTTCCATCCGGCGCAAGCTAGGAAGGGGGGATGGCTTGGTCAATCGCCGCCGCAACGGTTTCGCCCCCCGATTCGCCGGCACTGCTGGCCCGGCCGGGCCGCGCCCTGCTCCGCCTCGGCGACGGCACGATCCTGACGCTCGCTCCCGAGGCCGCCGCGTCCCGGCTCGCCACGCTGCCCCCGCCCATCGTCGTTCATGCGCCAGCCACGTTCCGCCGCCTCGGCCTTGCCACGCGGCCCTGTCTGGACCTGCTGGAACTGTTCGCCTTCGCCCTGCCGGCGACCGCGGCGGCGCCGACGCCGCGCGGGCTGGCGTTGGCGTTGGACCTGGACCCGCCGGCAGGCGCCGAGGCCGAAGCCGAGGTCGGATTGCTGGGCGAGATCACTGAGGCCCTGCTCGGGCGTCTGGCCGCGGGGCGGCGGCTGGAGCGCAACCGCGACGCCGCATCCCTCGCCCGCCGCATGGGGCTCGCCGGTTGGGCCTGGGCGCCGTTCGTCGCCGCCGC
>DAIDKZ010000022.1 GCA_027449745.1 Acetobacteraceae bacterium
GAACCGGGCGAGGTGCGCGAGTGCGGCGGCGTGCAGCACCGCCGCGTCCGGCGCCGGGCCGGGCGCGTGGCGTGGAGGCCGGGGCTGATCCGAGCGGGCGCGTCGCATCGCGCGAGGATGCCACGGCGGGGCCCAGCCGCAAGGGGCGGAGCCGTGCCCACCCGGATCCAGATTGCATGTCGTCGTGGCATGGGACATTCTCACTCGTCACGACGCTCGGCCCGGGGGGCGGCAGGCGAACGGAACGCCGGCCGCGTCGATGTTCGCGACGAGCATTGTTCCGCGTGGGAGGATATGATGACCGCTGGATCCTGGAAGCAGGACTGGAAGGACGTGAAGGTCGACTTCAAGGAGGCGACCGGGAAATCCAAGCCCGACTCGGTGAAGAAGGTGCTGGGTATCGCCACAGTCCACAAAACCGACGTCGCGGCTCGGCTCGAGGAGGCCGACGAGGTCTGGACCGAGTACAGGGACGGGATCGGCCCGATTCGCCAAGCCAGGGACCAGAAGGGTCGCGGCAAGCTGATCGCGGTGGTGTACGAGGCCTTGACAGGTTCGGCCGTGCGGTGAAGGCGTTCCAGGCCTCGAAGGCCAGTGAACACTCTCGAAAAGCAGGGCCAACCGCCGCCCAATGCCGCCAAGACCTGGCTCGTAGCGCACAACACCGGCCGCTACCGCCTGCCGGGAACGACCAACGCCAACACCTTCCTCGCCGAGCTGAAGATGCTGAACACGGACATCGAGACGGTCGCGGACTGGGCGGCGCGGCTCCCCTAGAGCACGGTCCGACCTGATGGAATCATCAGGTCGGACGGTCGTGCTCTGGAAACATATGACTCTAGAGCAACTTATCTCCGATCGGCCCGAGCCGGAACGGCTCGGTCAGATCGGAGGTTGCTCTAGAGCACGATCCGATCTGGTTCCGCTTGCTGGCGGTGAACGCGGCGCTGCGCGCCGAGGGACGATGACAATCGCGGCCGGCGCGGCGCTCACCCGAGCAAGTCGTTGACCGGCACGATAACAAAGGGACATGGAACAATGCCAAAGGATGGAAGTGAAATCGATGCACCGCCGCTCCGGCCGATCTGGAAGCAGGCCAAGGACAAGGCCGAAAAGGCAGCCGCAAACGACAAGGGTGACAAAGCCAAATATGCTGACCTTGAGAAAAAAACTTTCAAGGACGACCTCGGTCCCGATCTCGAAAAATGGATGAAGGGGTGGCCAGACTTCAAGAAAATAACTGCGGCGAAAAACGAGATAAGTGTCACGATCGAGAAATACAAGAAGGCAATAAAAAACGCTGGCCTGACGAAAAAAATTGCCGATGATCTGATCGGCACGCTGGACGATATCAGCGAGGCGCTGACCACACGGCTGTCCACGGCGAACCTCACCATCGGGTCCGATCTGGAGCTTGGGCTCAAGGAGAGTTCAAAGAAGCAGATCACGCCGATCTCGCTCTTCCACAACGTGAACGTCGCCAGGCCCGTGCTCGCCCTCGCCAAGCGCGCCAGCGCGAAATTCGAGGTCGACACGATCGAGATCTCCATCGCGCTCGGCGACAAGAAGGTTCTCGAAGCCGCACCCAGCGACGACAAGGCGTACAGCCTGCTGGCGGCGCAGATGTACGACGCCGCGAACTTCGAGAAGATCAAGCAGGAGATTGCCGCGGCGCTCGACGACATCGCCGACCATGTCACCGGCGAGAAGGACATGGGCAAGGCGAACAGCGATTTCGATGCGGCCCTCCAAAAGATCCTTGGCGAGGCGGCGGACCGCGCCAGCAAGCCGTTCATCGATCTGGCGAAGACCAAGGTCGATCGGCGGAACTACGAGATCAAGGAAGCCGCCAAGCTCACCGTGAAGATCGTGGGCGTGGGCGCCAGCATCGTCTCCCTGGCCACGATACCGTTCACCGGCGGCGCGTCCGGTGTCATCTCGATCATCGCCATTCTCAGCACCGCGCGCAGCATCGGCGTGCAGATCGGCCGGCTCGCCCAGGAAGCGGAACAGTCCGCGGCGGATCTGGCCAGGGATCTCTCGGTGCTGCTGAAGCGCTATCAGGAAGCGACGAAAACCCGGGTCGGCGTGGAGGAAGTTCTCAAGAGCGGGGTGAACGCGATCTGGGAGGACGCCGCCGCCTCCATCACGGGATGCAAGACCAAGAAGGACTACTTCAAGTCCAAGATCGACGGCCTCAAGGTGGAGTCCCACAGTCTCTCCGACAAGCTCGACGAATCGCTGAAAAAGCAGCAAGAGGCCCAGAAGGAACTCCAGAAGTTTGAGAACTCCGCCAAGACGGTCCTCGATCCCACCGACATCAAGCGGATCGATAAGCTCGTGAAGGCCGCCGAGGCGTTGGAGAAGCCGATCGCCTCGTCGATCGACGGCGTGAGCGCGATCGTGCAGCGGGTGGGGACCAATGAGAATGCGTTCGGCCTTCTCGACCAGGCGCTGGACAAACTCGCCCAGAAGGAGCCGACCTGGGCGCAGATCGGTGAGGTGGTGATGAGCTTGGCGGTGTCGGCCGGGTTCCTCGTCGGCGGTAACGTCAACGCGCCGGATCCGTACAAGGCGTTCGATCTCGCCAACAAGATCGTGACGGGGATCGCCAACGCCCAGGGTTCGCTCCAGACCGCGGTTCAGGCGATCAGCGACGTGAACGACCTCGTGAAGGAGAAATTGAAGAAATAGGGGTTGCGCGGGTCCCGTAGCGGCCCGCGTTTGACACCCCGGCGCGGCTTTCGCAGAGTGGCCGTTTCCCGCGGCGCGGTGCCGCGGGAAACTGTCCTCTGGCGAATGGAGAAACAATGATCCCCGCCCTGATGCCGACCTACAACCGGGCCGACCTCGCGTTCGAGCGGGGCGAAGGCAGCTGGCTGTGGACGGTGGACGGGCGACGATTCCTCGATTTCGGCGCCGGCATCGCCACCTCCTCGCTCGGCCACGCCAACCCGCATCTGGTGCGCGCCATCGCCGAGCAGGCCGGGCGGGTGATGCATGTCTCGAATCTCTACCGCGTGCCGCAGGCCGAGACCCTCGCCGCGCGGCTGGTCGAATCGAGCTTCGCCGACAGCGTGTTCTTCTGCAATTCGGGCGCCGAGGCGAACGAGGGCCTGATCAAGATGATGCGCAAGGCGATGGCCGGCACCGGCCGGGCCGAGCGCTACCGCATCATCTGCTTCGAGGGCGCCTTCCACGGCCGCACCCTGGCCACCCTCGCCGCCACCGGCAACGCCAAGTATCTCGACGGGTTCGGCCCCGTCGTCGATGGGTTCGACCATGTGCCGCTGAACAACATGAACGCGGTGCGCGCGGCGATCGGCCCGCACACCGCCGGCATTCTCATCGAGCCGATCCAGGGCGAGGGCGGCATCCGTGCCGCCGAGGTGCAGTTCCTGCGCGATCTGCGCGCGGTGTGCGACGAGTTCGGCCTCATCCTCGGCATGGACGAGGTGCAGTCCGGCATGGGCCGCACCGGGCGGCTGTTCGCCCACGAGCACGCCGGCGTGGCGCCGGACGTGATGAGCCTGGCCAAGGGCATCGCCGGCGGCTTCCCGATGGGCGCGATCCTCGCCCGCGAGCCGGTCGCACGCCATCTCGTCGCCGGCACGCACGGCACCACCTTCGGCGGCAATCCGCTCGCCTGCGCCGCCGCCAACGCCGTGCTCGACGTGCTGCTGGACCCGGAGTTCCTCGGCAGCGTCGCGCGCAAGGGGGCGCGGCTGCGTGCCGGGCTCACCGCGCTCGTCGCCGAGTTCGCGGACCTGTTCGAGGCGGTGCGCGGCATGGGCCTGCTGCTCGGGCTGAAATGCCGCCTGCCGCAGGCGACGGTGAACGCGGCGCTGCTCGCCGAGGGGCTGCTCGGCATCAACGCCGGCGAGAACGTGATCCGCCTCATGCCGCCGCTGACCGTCGCCGAGGCGGACATCGATGCCGGGCTCGACATGCTTCACCGCGCGGCGCGGCGCTGCCGTGCGGACGCGGCGGCGGGGCTGGCGGCGCAGTGAGCCTGACGCAGAGCAAGGGTGCGGGGCGGCGCGGCAGCTCCGCCCCGCGCACCGGCAAGCAAGCCGGCCCGCGCCATTTCCTCGATCTGCGCGATTTCGACACCGCCACGCTCCGCCGCATGCTGGACGCCGCGGTCGGCTTCAAGCGCGCCGGGCGGGACAGTTCCCGCCCGCTCGCCGGACGCACGCTGGCGCTGATCTTCGAGAAGCCGAGCACGCGCACGCGGGTGAGCTTCGAGGTGGCGATGCGCCAGCTCGGCGGCGAGACCGTGGTGCTCTCGGCGCGGGAGATGCAGCTCGGCCGCGGCGAGACGGTGGCCGACACGGCGCGGGTGCTCTCGCGCTACGTCGATGCCATCATGCTGCGCACCGACCGCGTCGCCAAGCTGCGCGAGCTCGCCGCCCACGCCTCCGTGCCGGTGATCAACGGGCTGACCGAGGCCTCGCATCCCTGCCAGATCATGGCCGACCTGCTCACCTTCGAGGAGCATCGCGGCCCGATCGCGGGCCAGGTGATCGCTTGGTGCGGGGCGGGCAACAATGTCGCCCATAGCTGGATCGAGGCCGCGGCCCGCTTCGGCTTCACGCTGCGGCTGGCGACGCCGGAGGCGATGTGCGCGGACCCGGCGGTGCTTGAATGGGCACGGGCCGAAGGCGCCGCGGTGGAATGCCTGACGGATCCGGTGGCGGCGGTGCGCGGGGCGCGCTGCGTGGTGACCGACACCTGGATCAGCATGTCCGACGATCCCGCGCTGGACCCGCGCGCGCTGCTCACCACCTACCGCGTCACCGAGCCCCTGATGGCGCACGCCGCGCCGGACGCGATCTTCATGCACTGCCTGCCGGCCCATCGCGGCGAGGAAGCCACCGCCGAGGTGATCGACGGCCCGCGCTCGGTGGTGTTCGACGAGGCGGAGAACCGGCTGCACGCGCAGAAGGGCGTGCTCGCCTGGGCGCTCGGGGCGCTGCGGTAGGCCCCCGAACCCCGAACCGGAGTCCGGCCACACGATCTTGTGATGGCGGCGACGCCCTATTCCGTCGGCGCTTTCGTTGCGGCATCACGGAAGTTGCGATATTGTAACGCTCAATGGCCCAGCCAGACAACGGCGCACAGACGCCGGTCTCTTGAAGAGATATCAATAATAATCGGGCGACTTGCTGCAAGCGTGCGACTGCTGCAGATATGAACTTGTACAAGCTCATGTGTGCCGCGAGAACGCGTGACGTAAAAACAGCAAGGAGATGCAAATGAAACGCGCATTTCGGTGGGCGCGCGGCTGCGGGCGATCCATTCCACGATGTGTGCTTGGCGCGTCCGCGCCGCTGCGCCTGATGATTTTAGCCGCCGCTCTGGCCATCCTCGCCTACGTGGTTCCGGCGGCGGCCGGGCCGTATGTCGTGGCGACCGAGCTTGATCGCTTCGGGCCGCCGGCGAGCGGAACAGTCTGGTTCACGACACCGACGCCGGCGACGTCCGGCAATTGCTGCCTGCGCGACGCAACGTTCGCCAACATCCCGGCGGCAACGCCGGATGTGACCTTCTCGACCTCGCTGATCAATTTCAGCAGCTTCGGCTTCTACCAGAATACCGGAAATGCGACGCAGGACTTCACCATAGGCAGCTACCTCACCAGCCTCGGCGCGGTGAATCCGGCGACGATCGCCTATTCCGGGCTGACCAATCCGAATCTCGGCGGGGTCGCGAGTTCCGGCACGCCGCTCATCTCATGCGCGAACAATACATGCGCCTGGCTGACCTTCATGGAAATCACGGGCCAGATATGGCTCGACAAGGGCGACGTGATCTCGATCGCCCATGACGACGGCGTCAGTCTGAAGATCAACGGCCAGCTCCTGCCTGGCTTCACCGCCATCAATGCGCCGGGCGTGGTGGAATCCTACATGTGGAATGGCTCAACCGGCGTGGCGACCCTCGATCTCGTCTATTCGGAGGGGCATTCGCCGCCGGCCTATCTCGAGTTCGCCGTGCCAGAGCCGGCGAGCATGGGCGTCCTCGGCGCAGCGCTGCTGAGCCTGGGCCTGATCCGGCGCCTGCGCCGTCAATAGACGCGCGATCAAGGCGGGGAGCGGCTGGGTCATGCCGCTTCCCGCTCGGATTGTGAGACCCGCAATCAGAGGCCAAACGCGGGACCGCGGTATGTCGCCGCGCCATCGGGGTCTTCCGCCCGTCTGGAAGAATGCAACCCGCGATTGGTCGACACGCGCCACCCGGTGAAGAGAATGATTCTTCATGGGACGGTTGGGGCGGCAATCTCGGGTGGGGCAGGTTGCCACGGGAGCTCAGGCGGGGGGAAGGCACATGCGTAGTGGCGTGATGGCGATGCTTGGGGGAGCGGCCCTGGCGATGGCGGCTTATGGCACGCCGGCCGTCGCCGGGGTGGTATTCGACCAGACGACGGCGGGCACATACAGCTTCACGGCAGCGACGGCCGGCACCTACGGGTTCGACCTTTTCGGCGCCCAGGGCGGCAGCACGACGGCCGCGTCACCGCAAGGCATCGGCGGCGCCGGGGCGAAAGTGGACGCCCAGTTCAACCTGCTGGCGGGGGAGATCGTGTCCATCATCGTTGGCGGTGCCGGCGGCAACGGGGGCTATTCGGGCGGCGGAGGCGGTGGGAGTTTCGTTTTCCTGCCCGGCGCGACGACGACGCTGCTGGCCGCGGCGGCCGGCGGCGGCGGCGCGGGTATGATCTCCAATTTCGTGACTTTGCAGGATATCGGGCAGGCCGGTGGGCCCGGAAATGCCGGAACTGCCGGTGGCGCTGGTGGCGCGGGTGACAATGGCAACCCGGGCGGGGCCGGCGGAACCGCCGGCAGCGGCGGGCAAGGTGCTCACAGCGGCGGCGGCGGCGGCTGGCTCTCGGCGGGTGGAAACGGCACTGGGCCGACCGCCGGCGGCGCCGCGGCGGGTGGCGCCGGAGGCACTGGGTACGTCGCAGGGGGCGCAGGCGGCGGTGGTGCCAGTCCAGGATATTCCGGCGGTGGCGGCGGTGGCTATTCCGGCGGCGGTGGCAGCGGGTATGGGGGCATCCTGGATAGCAATTTCAACCTGGTATCCGCCGGCGGTCGCGGCGGCGGTGGCGGCGGTTCCTACCTGGACCTCGCCTTGGCCCTGGCCAACGGGCAGAGCCTGGTGACCGGCGGCAACACCAATCCCTACGGCGAGGTGACGATTACTCTGCTCTCCAGCCCGCAGGCGGCGCCGGAGCCGGCGACGCTGACCCTGCTGGGCGGCGGCCTCGCCGGGCTGCTGCTGGTACGCCGGCGGCGCCTCCAACACTGACAGCGGGAGGGTCGGAGCAGCGTGCCACCGATCTGCCCGAGCCCGAACGGCTCGATCAGATCGGGGCTGGGTCTACCGCCCTCCGGCGCGAAGCCTCCCCGCGCGACCCGGCGCGCGATATCCGTGCCAGCACCGCGCCTTGACCGCGCGCCGGCGCCGGTCTGGAGTGGCGGAAAGAGGAGGAAACCGCCATGACCGATCTCGCCTTCGCCTCCGCCAAGCGTCTCGCTGCCATGGTGCGCCGGCGCCAGATCGGCTGCCTCGAACTGCTCGACGCCGCGCTCGATCGTGTTGCGCGGCTGGATGGGGCGGTGAATGCGGTCGTGGTGCGGGATTTCGACCGGGCGCGCAAGCGGGCCAAGGCCCTCGATCGCAAGGGCGCAATGGAGAAGGCCGGTCCGGCGCCGCTCTACGGCGTGCCGATGACGGTGAAGGAAAGCTTCGACATCGCCGGCCTGCCCACCACCTGGGGCGTGGAGGCGGCGCGCGGCAATGTCCCGGCCACCGACGCGCTCGCGGTGCAGCGGCTGAACGCCGCCGGGGCGGTGATCTTCGGCAAGACCAACGTGCCGGTGCTGCTGGCCGAGTGGCAGAGCGTGAACCCGGTCTACGGCCGCACCAACAATCCCTGGAACCTGGCGCACACGCCCGGCGGTTCCTCCGGCGGTTCGGCGGCGGCGCTGGCGGCGGGGTTCTCGGCGCTGGAGCTGGGGTCGGACATCGGCGGCTCGGTCCGCCAGCCGGCGCATGCCTGCGGCGTGTTCGGCCACAAGCCGAGCTGGGGCCTGTGCTCGCCGCTCGGCCACTCGCTCGCCGGGTCCGTGGCGACGACGGACATTTCGGTCATCGGGCCCCTCGCCCGCTCGGCCGACGACCTCGCCATCGCGCTCGATTTGATCGCCGGGCCGGACCCGGTGGAGACCGATTTCCGCCCGGCGCTGCCGAAGCCGCGCACCACCGATCTGGCCGAGCTGCGCGTCGCCGTGTGGGCGGAGGACAAGGCGACGCTGACGGACCCGGAGATCGCCGCCGCGCTCACCGCGCTCGGCGGCTTCCTCAGGAAGCAGGGCGCGAAGGTGAGCCACACCGCGCGCCCGGCGTTCGACGCGAGGGACGGGTTTCGGCTCTATCTCCGCCTGCTCGCCGCGGCGCTGGGTGCACGGTTCGGCGAGCCGGCGCTGGCCGAGGTCCGCGCCCGCGCCGCCGCCCGCGCCGCCGATGACGAGAGCGCGGACGCGATCATGGATCGCGCCATGGAACCGCTGCACCGGGACTGGCTGGCCGACAACGAGCAGCGGATGCGCATCCGCCGCGCCTGGGGCGCGTTCTTCCATGAGTGGGACGTGCTGCTCTGCCCGGTCATCGGCATGCCCGCCCTGCCCCATATCGAGGACCGCCCGGCCTGGGCGCGGCGCATCAGCGTCGCCGGCCACGAGACCGGCTACAACGACATGCTGTTCTGGCCCGGTATCACCTGCGGCTTTCACCTGCCGGCGAGCGTGGCGCCGCTCGGGCTGACCAAGGCGGGGCTGCCGTTCGGGGTGCAGATCGTCGGCCCGTTCTACGGCGACCGCACGACGCTCGCGGTGGCGCGGCTGCTGGAGCGGCACTGGCGCGGCTTCGCGCCGCCGCCCGCGTTCATGTGAACCGAAAGGCGGCCTCAGCGATGGCCGCCGCCGCCGCCGCCGTGACCACCCCCGAAGCCGCCGCCATGGCCGGCGAATCCATGCCCGCCGCCAAAACCATGCCCGCCGGCAAAGCCGCCATGCCCGCCGGCGAACCCGCCATGGCCGGCGAAGCCGTGGCCCCAGCCGCCGCGCGCGCCGCCCCAGCCGCCATGGCCGCCATGATCCCAGCCATGGCCCCAACCGCGGTCACCACCCCAGCCACCACCCCAATCACCGCCCCAGCCGCCACCCCAGCCACCCCAGCCGAGCCCGCCCCAGCCCCAGTCACCCCAGCCCGGCGCGTAGGC
>DAIDKZ010000023.1 GCA_027449745.1 Acetobacteraceae bacterium
ATGCCGCCCGAGCGCGCCAGCGCCGCCCAGTACGGCCCGGTGCGGTCGAGCTCGAAATAGGTCGTCCCCGCATAATAGGGCAGCTGGCGCGGCGCCACCGGCAGCGCGCGCACGGCGATGCCGGGCAGGGCGACGGTGATCAGTTCGCGGATCTGCTCCACCGGCCCGATCTTCACCTGGTTGGGGAACATCCGGCGCAGCGTCTCCGCCGCGACCTGCGCCTTCACCGCCAGCACCCAGGTCGCCTCCGTCACCAGGCTGCGATCGAGGATCGGCCCGACGCGGATGCCGAATTTGCGCTCCTGCAGCACCACCGGCACCGCGGTCTGCTCCAGCACCGCCGACAGCGCCCGGCGAAGCGCCGCGATCACCGGGCGGAAGGTCGCCTGCAGATCGTCGTGGCGATAGGGCGGAAACGCCGCCGGACGCTTGCCAGGCTCGGTGAAGGTGGCGAGCTCGCCGGCCAGCGCCACGGCGAGGCGGTAGAAGCTCTCCGGATGCAATTGCCCGGCGCTGGCGGCGAGGTGGGTCAGCACCGGCTCGTAGCGGTTGCACAGCTGCAGCAGCAGATAGTCCGCGATCTCGGCTGCGCCCCGCGTCGCCGTCTCGGAGACGCGCCCGGCCAGCGCCTCGGCGCGATGGTGGATGAGCCCCTGGAGCTGGCTGACGAAGCCGGCGAGCGCGCCGGAGACGGCGCAGACCAGCATCGGCGGGATATAGCCCTCGTCGAGCACGACGGACTTGTCGGCGCGGACCTCGAGGATGCGCGCCAGTCCGATGGCGGCGTGCCCGGCCCGCGCCTCGCTTTCGAGCGCGAGGCGCAGACGCAGACGCCCCACTGTCACCAGCGCCGGCGCGCCGGAACCGGCATTGCTGTCGACCGCCTCGTATTCGGTGGCGACGTAGCGGGCGACGGTCTCGGTCTGCTCGGCCGGCGCCGCCTCCACGCCGCCAGGCTGGCGGGTCGGCAGCAGCAGATAGACCACGGCGTTGCGCGCCGTCTCCGCCAGATCGATGGGCGGCGGCGGATCGGCGTCGCCCGGCAGAGCGAAGGGGGTGCCGTCCGGCAGGACGCCGGCGGCGGCGCGCAAGGCGAACTTGCCGAGGCTGAGCAGGTCGCTGTCCAGTTCGAGCTGGGTCAGACCCCAGGCGAAGGGCCGCAGCCCCGCCGTGCTGGTGCGCACCAGCCGGTCGACATAGCGCTCCTGCTGCTGCAGGTGCTGCGGCTGCAGAAACAGCCCCTCGCTCCAGACGACCTTGTTCTCCCAGCTCATCGCGGCTCCCGGCGCATGGGGTCGGCCGCCCGATCAGGACCCCGGCTTGACGGTGAGCCCGTCACGGCCGGCAGTGGCGGTCACGGCGCTGGTCTGGTGCGGAACGACGTCCACCGTCGCGCGCCAGATCGCGTGCTGGACGTCGCGGTAGGCGGCGAGGATGCCGATGGCCTTCACCTGGTCGTTGGGGGTGATGGTGTCGATCCGGGTCTGGCCGGGGGCGAGGAGGAAATCCTCCCGCTTGATCAGGTCGGTCTTCAGCGCCGCGGCGTCGTCGTTGTAGAGCGGGAAGAATTCGGCATTGTTGAAGCTCGCCGCCGAGCCGAGCTGGTAGATGCGCAGCGCGATCGGCGATGCCTGGCCCGAGGGCGACGGATTGACGTCGGCGCTCGCCGCCAGGGTCAGCTTGGCGATGGTCGGCGGCGGCGGCGGTGGCGCGCCGGCGCAGGCCGCGAGCGACGCCGCCGCCAGCCCGCCGACGACCGCGCGCAATAGCCATCCCCGCATCCCCCACCTCCCTCGATGCTGGTGCCATTTGGCCCCGATTCGCGACGTTGGGGAAGCCCGGAAACGCGCGCATTCGTTACGGCTCGGCGACAGCGGCCCGACGGCTCAGAGTTTGCGGGTCTGGGCGTCGTAGGCGCGGGCGAATTCCCGGCCGAACACGGACTGGAAATCGTCCTCGGCCTCGCGGGCGAGGTCCTTGTAGGTGGCGCAGAACAATTCCCAGATGCGGGCCTTGCGCGCCGCCGGCAGCAGCGTCTGCAGCAGCCCCGGTTGCAGGCGCTGCTCCAGCGCCGCCGGGTCGAACCGCTTCAAAAGCCCGAGCAGGGCCGTCTGCACGCCGGCCATCACCGCCAGCTCGTGGGACTTGATATCGCCGAACGCCTCGCGCGCCGCCTCCAGCGGCGGCTTGTAGCCGGGCCGGTCGGGCAGCAGCAGCGCCGCCATCGCCTCCTCCGGCGTCACCGAGAATTTCAGCGCATTGTTGTCGCGCGCGCGCAGCATGGTCTGTTCGACGCGGAACTCGTTCTTGATCGCGGCACGCGACATCAGCACCTCGCGCAGCCCCTCGACCAGGACGCGGAACACCGCGCCCGCCGCGGCGAGCATCTCCGCCTCCGGCCGCGTCCCGGTGCGCAACTCCGCCATGCCGGCGCCGGCGAGGAAGGCGGCGAGTCCCTCGGCCGCGGCGCTCGGGATGCCCGCCACCGCGGCCTCCGGTGTCGCCGGCATCGGTCCCTGCACCGGCGGCGTGGGCGGCGCGGCGCGTGCTTGGCTGCCGGGCAGGGGGAGCGCGGCGGCGAAGACATTGCCCTCCGGCGGCCCGCTTCGCGCCGGCGGCGGCGGCATCGGGGCTGGCGCCACTGGCGGTGGCGCCGCGGGGGTCGCAGCGCCGTGGCCGAACGGGTCATCGCCGATCAGGGCGTCGAAATCGAGTTCGGCGGGATTGGCCGGTGCGATCGGCTTCGGCGCGGCGAAGGCCTGGAACGGGGCATCGACGTCGTCGCGCTGCGACGGCCCCTGCCAGGACTCCGCCGGTGCACGGGGACGGAACAAATCATCGTCGGCATCGGCGCGCGCGGGGTGGTCCGTGGCGAGGTCGAACGGATCGTCGGCCCGCGGCGCCGGCCCCGCCGGCGGCAGCGGGTGGTGGAACCCCGCGGCGGCGGCGGCAAAGCCGGGCGGCGTCAGCAGCGAATCATCCAGTCCCGCACCGGTGGCCGGCGCCGCGAATGCGGCGGACGACGCCGGCGCCGCGAAGGCATCGGACGAAGCCGACGCCTCTGGGGCGGCGGACGGGGCGGCTTCGCGGAAGCGGATGACGTGGGCGCCGAGCCGGAACTCGCCGGTGCCGGCGAGGACGCTGCGGCTGCCGCGTTCGGTCGGCGCGCCGGCGCCGTTGATGAAGATGCCGTTGGTGCTGAGGTCGGTCAGCATGAACCGCCCGCCCTCGACGCTGAGGACGCAGTGCGTCTTGGACAGATGCCGCTCCGGATCTGCCAGCACCCAGTCGTTGCCCGGCGCGCGACCGATCGATAGAGTGCCGGAGCTGAGCGTGCGTGTCTCGCCACCGGGCCCGGCAAGCGTCAGGATCAAAGCCATGGCCGCCGCTTTCCGATCGTGTGCGCGGAGACGGCCCGCGGAAAGGGATCCGTCGGCACCGGGTGATCCGCGCTCCGGTTGAACCAGGGTCGGCAGGCTAGCACGCCGTTGCGGAGAAGCCCATGGCGGACATCACCCTGGCGGAATGGAACGGCAATGTCTGGCTCGTCGCCGGCGAGGCGCTGGTCGACGACATGCTCGCCAACACCCTGCCTCCCGGCATCTCGATCGAGATCCTCGCCTGCGCCAGCAAGGACGAAGTCCGCCGCTTGTGGATCCAGCTCTGCGGCGAGCCCGGCTTCAGCGGCGATCCCTGGCTGATCCACCCGGCGATCGTCGCGCGCATCCGACGCGCGTCGCCGGACTATCCGGTGTTCTTCTCGCAATGGTCGGCGCTTCTCGATGCCGAGGCGCTGGCGGTGATCGCCGCCGCCGCCGCCTGGGCTGGCCAAAACCCAGGCGCACCGGTGGCGCTCGCCGACTACCGTGCCATGGACGGCGCCCCGGCGCTGGCCGATCTGTCCCGCCTGCGCGTCCAGCTCATCGCCGCCCGGCTGCAGGAGGCCGGCATCGGCGCCGAGCGGATCACGCATCTCGGTCGCGACCTCGCCGACCTGCCGGGCGTGGATGCCGCGCCCACGGCCGATACCCAGCGCATCGACATCATCGTCCGCGTCGACGAGCCCGGAACGGCGTGACGCTCGCTATTTGAGGGACGCGAGCAGGGCGTCGAGGTCCGGCTCGGTCGCGTTCTCCTCCGCCGGCGCCTCCGGGGCGTTGAGCCCGGCGAGCAGCTTGTCGAGATCATCCCCGCCGGCCGTCTCCGTCGTTTCCGCCGTGTCTGCCGACCCGTCGGATGCCGAATCGGAGGTCTCTTCGCTCTCGCCCTCGGCCGATTCCGTGGCCGCCGCCTCGTCGCTTTCGGCGCTCTCCGTGGTCTCCGTCTCCTCGGGCTCCGCCTCGGCGGCGGCCGGCTCCGGCTCGGGCGGTGCCTCCGGCGGCGTCCAGAAACCGGCCAAGCGCCCGCCGGCGAGCCCGTTCAGCCCGCCGAGGCGCACTTCCGGCCGGCCGCGCAGGCTGATCAGCGGCATCACCCCGTAGCGCGCCACCTGCGCGGCCTGACGCTCGGTGTAGAGCCGCTCGGTGCAGGGCAGCGCCACCTGGTCGCCATCCTCGGCGACATAGACGTAGTAGGGCATATCGCCGACGCCGAGGATCGAGCCCAGCTTCATCTTCGCCCCCTGCTGGGCGAAGCCTTGCGCCAGCAGGAGCCCGGCGATCAGTGCCGGATGGCCCCACAGCATGCCGGAGAGGCCGGACTGGCGGGTGAACTCCTCGAAGGCGAAGGCGTCGATCGGGTCGGTCTTGCGCCCGTAGGGCATACGGAGCAGGAAGCGCGGCGTCGCCAGGCCGAGATAGGCCGCCTGCGGCAGCGCCTGCAGCGCCGCGAACGCGTCCTGGATCAGCGGGTTCTGCTCGTGCATCGGCGTCGCCAGCGCGTCCGGGCCGATGGCGGCGATGAAGGGCGCGTTGGCCCCGGCGGCGATCTGCGCGATGCGCCCGAGCAGGTCCGCGTGCGGCGGCGTCAACTCGAAGCCGTAAAGGCCGAGAACGGCGCTGAGCGGGCCTTGATGGGCATCCAACGCCGGCTGCTCGACCAGCATGCCGTAGAGGCCGGTTTCCTCCAGCGTGTCGGTGGCGGCGAGGTCAGCGGCGAGCTCCTCGGCGGAGACGTCGTAAAGCACGATCTCCATGCGCGCGCCGGTCTCGATGCGGCGGACCAGGAACTCAACCCCGCGCCACAGCGCTTCCGCGGTCTGGAAATCGGGGTGGTGCAGCACCCGGCGCATCGCCGCGGCGAGCGCGGCATCGACCCGCGCGGTCAGCTGCTCCTGGCGGGCATCGCGCACCGGCTCGACCAACGGGCCGACGATGCGGCGCAGCAGTGCGTCCACGGACGCCTCCGCGGCGGAAGCGGACGAGGCCGGCCGGCCGAGCAGCCGGGCGAAATCCGACAGCCGCCGGTCGGTCGCCACCGCGGCACCGCGGGCGCGGCGCGGCGGACGCGGCAGCGGCGCCTCGCCGCTCCAGGACAGCACCGCCTTGGCCGCCTTCTCGAAGCCCGTCCGGCTGGCGAGGTTGCGGCGCAGGGTCAGCAATTCCTCGAACAGTGGCAGGTTGGCCACGATCTGGTCGGGGTGGAAATCGTCCAGACTGGCGATCGGCACCGTCACCGCCCCGTCCTCGGCGAGATCGAGGGCGAGCGACAGTTTCATCCGCGCCAGCACGTCGTCGAGCGAATCGACATCGACCTTGGGCGGCTTGCGCGCGGCCAGCGCGGCGCCGGTCTCGACCGTGCCCGCATTGGCGCGGCCGGAGAAATCGCCGAGCAGCGCCAGGCGGAACCGGGCCACCGGGCCCGCGGCACGCGGCGCACGCCCGAGCTGGCCGAAACTCACTTCGTACTGCATCCCGCTCCCCCCGAGCATGTCCCCGCCCACGATAGCATGGCCGCGCCGGAAGGCACGCGGGGATGGCGGGCAGCGGCCACCGCCCGCCCGGTGCGTGTGGCCTCAGTGCGCGGCGGTCGCCTCGCGCACGACGCGCTCGGCGAGCGGGCCGTGGGCCTCGGCGAGATGGTCGAACTGGCGCACGTAGGTGCCGAGCCCCATCGTCTGCGACCGCAGCTCGATGATGAAATCGTTGAGTTCGGCCTCCGGCACCAGCGCCTCCACCGTGTCCCACCCCGCCCAGCCCGGCGTCTCGTTGTAGCCCAGGATGCGCCCGCGCCGCCCGGACAGCAGGCGCTGCGCGTTCGGCGTGTATTCGCTCGGCACCGTCACGCTGACATGGTCGATCGGCTCCAGCAGCACCGGCTCGGCCTTGGCCAGCCCCTCGGTCATGGCCATGCGCGTCGCCTGCTTGAAGGCCATGTCCGAACTGTCCACCGAATGGAACGTGCCGTCGACCAGGGTGACGGCGACATCGACGACGACGTGGCCGAAGGGGCCCGACTTCAGCGCCGCCTCCGCGGCCTCGGCGACGGCGGGGATGTATTGCCGCGGGATCGCACCGCCGACGATCTTGTCGCGGAAAACGAAGCCCTCGCCGCGCGCCAGCGGCTCGATCTCGATCTTGACGTCGGCGAACTGGCCATGGCCGCCGGTCTGGCGCTTCAGCCGCGCATGCTGGTGCACGGCGCGGCGGATGGTCTCGCGGAAGGGCACCCGCGGCCGGCGGCTGGTGATGCGGACATTGAACACGGTCGCCAGCCGCTCGATCGCCGCGCCGAGATGCATCTCGCCCTGGCCGGCGAGCAGCGTCTCCCCCGTATCGGGCTGATGCTCGATCGACAGCGACGGATCCTCCTCGATCAGCCGCTGCAGCGCGCCAGAGAGACGAACATCGTCCTTGCGGTCCTCGGTGGCGATGGCGAGCGCGTGCACCGGCGCCGGCGGGGTGGGGAACGGCAGCTCCGCCCCTTCATCGGGCTCGCCGAGCACGGCCCCCGTCGCCACCCCCTCCAGCCGCGCCAGGGCGACGAGATCCCCGCTCGCCGCCTGCGCCACCTTCGCCGGTTCGCCGCCGACGGTGCGGAAGATACCGCCGATGCGGACGGGGCCGAAGCTGGTGCCGTCGCGCAACGGCCCGCGCCAGACGCGGGCGAGCGAGAGCTTGCCGCCCTGGCTGGCATATTGCGACTTGAACACCTGCGCCAGCGGCGGTCCCTCGGCGGCGAGCCCGTGGCGCGCGGCGGTGACCTCCGGCGCCGGCACGTCGTGGCGCAGCGCCTTCCACAGCCGCCGCACCCCCTCCTGGCGCTCGGCGGCGCCGAACAGCACCTCGACGATGCGGCCCGCCGCCTGGTCCTTCTGCAGCTGGGCGAAAATCTCCGTCGGCGTCGGCGTCACGTCCTCGAGGATTTTTTCCAGCAGGGCATCGTCGTGGTCGGCGAGGATTTCCAGGAGGCCCGTCAGCGCCTCCTTCTCCCGCTCGTTGACCGAGGCCGGCATCTGCATCAGTTCGGAGGCCTGGCCGGGACGGTAGCGATAGGCGCGCTCGCTCGCGACATCGACATAGCCGGTGATCGCGTCGCCATCGCGGATCGGCACCTGGCGCAGCACCAGCGGCCGGCGCGAATAGGCCTGGAGCGCGGCCAGCGTGTCGCGGATGCGGCCGCTGAACCCGTCGATGCGGTTGATGAAGAGGATGTGCGGCGCGTCCTGGTCGTCGAGCGTCTTCAGCAGCGCGGCGACGGTGGCGGCACGCTCGGGCGCCGGGTCGCAGACGACGACCACCAAGTCCGCCGCCGCCACCGCGCACTGCGCCTCGTAGGCGAACTCCACCGAGCCGGGCGCGTCGAGCAGCGACCAGGGATCGCCGAGAAAACTGCAATGGCCGATGCGCAGCGAGGTGGTCATGCTGCGTGGACGGGTGGGCCGCTTCGTCGGCGTATCGGCGGTAGCGAGCAGGGCATCGAACAGCGTGGATTTGCCGCTGCCATAGGGACCGACCAGAGCAACCGAACGCGGCTGTGACATGGTCGCGGACATGGCGGCGTTTCCTTCCGGTTCCCGGTATCTCGTTCGACCCGTTATGTCGTTCGGCCGGGCATCGACCCGATCCTGTCATGATCTAAGCAGGAATCGGCAAGCGGCGCCAAGGTCGGCGAGGAGCGCTATTCCGCCTGCGCCTCGGTCAGGCGCTGCTCGGCCAGCTTGCGCCAGGGAGCGTCCGCGGGGGCCTGGGCGAGGGCCTGGCGGAACAGGCTGGCGGCCTCGGGGACGACGCGGCCGGCGCTGCGGGCCAGGGCTTCCGCGGTCATCGCCGCCAGCGTCGGGTCGAAGCCGGCGGCGAGAGCATGGCGCCAGGCATCGGCGGCGGCGGCCATGTCGCCGCGCGCATTCTCGGCATTGCCGAGCAGGATATAGCCCTCGCGCGCGCGGGGCGAATGCGGGTCGAGGCCGGCCAGCTTGGTGCGCAACTGGTCGATCAGCACGCCCTCCTGATGCGCCGCGGCCAGGCGCTCGGCGAGCGGGGCGCCGGGCATCTGCGGCGAGCCGCCGACCCAGTAGAGCGCGAAAGCGGCCAGCGGCACCAGCACCAGCGCCGCCAGCACCGGGCTGCGTCCCGCCGCCGGCGCCGAATCGCGCTCGGTGGTCTCGGCGGCGGCGAGCAGGCGGCGCTCGACCTCCAGCACCGCGGCCGCGTGCTCCGCCGGCGGGATGCGGCCCTCGGCGCGGTCGCGTTCGAGCTCGGCGAGCTGCGCCCGGTAGAGCGCCATCGCCGCGCCGCGCCGACCGCGCAGGGCGGCAGCCCGGCGTAACGTGAGGCCCAGGGGCAGCAGCGCCACCACGGCCAGGGCGGCGATCGCGACCCAGATCATGGCGCGCGCGTCAGGCTGGCCAGCCGGGCGCGCTCGGCTTCGGAGAGCGGCGGCGGCGGCGCGGCGCGGCGGCGGAAGGCGAGCCAGCTCGCCAGGGCCCCGGCGCCGAGCGCGAGCAGGGGCGAGCCCCAGAGCACGTAGGTCAGCGGCCGGAAGGGCGGGCGCAGGCGGACGAAATCGCCGTAGCGCGCCGTCATCCAGGCGATCACCGCCTTGTCGTCATCGCCGGCGGCGACGCGCTGGCGGATGATGCGGCGCAGGTCGCGCGCCAGTTCGGCGTCGGATTCCTCGACGCTCTCGTTCTGGCAGACGAGGCAGCGCAGCTGCGCACCGATCGCCTCGGCGCGCAGCTCGCGGGCGCGGTCGGGCAGCATCTCGGCCGGATCGCTGACTGCGCGCGCCGCGCCGGCCCACAGCG
>DAIDKZ010000024.1 GCA_027449745.1 Acetobacteraceae bacterium
AGCCAGCGTAGGGTGGGGTGCCCTATCGCACCCCACCGTTTGCGTCGGGCGGCCTTTCGGCGTTTGCCGTCGTGCCGAAGTGTGGTGGTGGGGTGCGATAGGGCACCCCACCCTACGCTGGCTGGCCAACACCACCGACGCGGATACCCCGCGGCGGTGGTCTGATGGCGGGGATGGTGAAAACAGCAGACATTCATCGCCACCGACGCCCAGGGATCGGTGCGAAAATCAAGGCTTTTGCAACAGAACCAGGCCTCTGAAAACGAACCCCTCTTCCGTTGCGTAATTCCGCTGCCGATTACCTATTAACAGAAACGACAGCAATGCGGACCTTGTGACGCTTGGCCAGGTTGCGAATATGCGATGGTGGGTCTGTTTCGACCACAAGCGTTGCAATGATTCGAATGTCTGGAGTAGTCCCAACGCGCTGTGCTGCAAACACCGCACGATATTTGATGCATTGATATATGCCGCGAGTCAGATCGGGCGTAGACGAGCGAATAGACTTAACTTCAATAAGATGAACCGTGTTCCCGCAGGCAACATAGACGTCCACCTCGTCTCCCGAGAGGAGCATAAGTTCTTTTCTTGCATCGTCTGGTTTTCCCGGTGCGCCGACTTCTTTTGGATTATGTAAGATGTATTGCTTCAGCTTTCGGTGCTCTTCGCTTTCCGCCGGTCCACCAAAGCGCTGTCCGGATTGCGACGAACTTGGCGGTATCCCGTCCGCCTCGCTACCTTCGATTAAGGGCACAGGACTTGCCTCTGGCGGCTCTTGATCGAATAAGCGACGATAAATCTGCCTCCAACTTTTCGATGCGTAGACCGCCTTCGCTGCCTCTGCCACCAGTTCTCTTTTCTCTTTGCCTTTAATTGGCCCCGTTCCCCCGAGATGAAATCGATCCCGGAGGAACTCATCGGCGCCATAGCTGGGCTGATCGGTGCCCTGCCTGACAACAATGACGTTGATCAGCGGCGCAGCATTATCGATGTCGAGTATGCGCTTCATAAGTGTGCCGACAACGTGGCCCACATGCACCGGAAAGACCTTCCCGTCAATGTGGAGATTCTCGGCCAGCTTCTCCGCAATCTCACCATAGGTGATCGTGGTGCCGGCTTGGACTACAGACAGCAGATAATCGAAGGTGTATCGCAAGCCATCCTTAGAGCAGAGATCATCCTCGAGCGAATACGGCATTGCGCTTATTCCCGATGTCTGTTCTGTGTTCCTCAGTGAACGGCGCCGATGCGAAGCAGACCCCACCCTACGCTGGCTGGCGCGATCCGGCCACGGGCTATCTCCGGCGCGCGGTATCGCCGCCGGGTGCGAACCCGGAGTTGGTGCATGTCGAGTTGCCGCCAAAAGCCCGGCTGGCCTATCCCTCCGCCGCCTACGCGCAGCTCAGCGGCCAATGCATCTGGGTGCTGCGCGGGGCGCTGGTGTTCCGCGACGGTGCAGCGGAGCACCGGCTCGCCGAGGGGGATTGCCTGGCGCTCGGTCCGCCGGCGGATTGCGCGTTGCACAACGCCTCGGACGAGCCCTGCACCTACCTGGTCGTCGTCTCGCGCTCGCAGCAACCCTCATCCGCCCGCGCCCTACCCCCGCGAGGCCAGCCCGACTCCGGTTGCGGCGAGGGCCATGCCTGCCACCTGCAGCGGGGCGAGATGTTCGCCGAAGGCGGCGAAGGCGAGCAGGGCCGTCACCGGCGGCACCAGGAAGAACAATGAGGCCACCCCGGCCACGGCGCCGCGGCGGATCAGCAGCAGCAGCAGCGAAATCGCCCCGACCGAGAGGCCGAGCACGGACCAGAGCAGGCCGGCGACGGCGGCCAGGCTGAAATCGAACCCGCGATGCTCCAACCCGTAGGCGAACGGCGCCGTCACCAAGGCGGCGGCGATGAACTGCACCGCCGCGTTGGTGCGCAGATCGGCCGAGACGGCGGCGCGCTTCTGCCAGATCGTGCCCAGCGTCAGCGCCGCCATGCCGGCGAGGCAGATGCCCACCGGCGCCAGCGGCGCGCGGGCGGTGATGGCGCGCGGGGCCAGCACCAGCATCGCGCCGGCGAGGCCCGCGACGATCCCGAGCCAGCGCCGCCGGCTGACGCGCTCGCCGAGCAGGCGCCAGGCGAGGAGGGCGGTGAGCAGCGGCTGCAGCCCGCCGACCAGCGCGGCGAGCGAGGCCGGCAGCCCGTGCCGCACCGACCAGAACACGCCGCCGAGATAGACCGCCTGCATCAGCACGCCGGCGATCGCGGCATGCACCCAGCCGCGCAGCCCCGATGGCCACGGCGCCCGCGCCGCCACGGCGAGCGCGGTGAACACGGCGATGCTGAGGCCGTAGCGCAGCATGAGGAAGGTGAGCGGTTCGGCGTGCGGCGCCACCAGCCGGGCGACGATGAAGCCCGTCGACCAGATGAAGACGAACAGCAGCGGGATCAGCGGGCCGGGACCGGCGTCCGCGGCGAGGGACTTGAACGGGCGCATGGGTCCTGGTTGGCGGCAGCCGGGCGGGCCGGCTTCGGTTGCGGCGCCGGCCTTGACCGCTGGCCGAAGCCAACGCTAAGCCGGCGCCATGAGCGAGGCGATCACGACGGCACAGGAACAGGCGAGAATCCTCGCCCACGCGCTGCCCTTCCTGCGGCGCTATGCCGGCGCCACCGTGGTCGTCAAGTATGGCGGCCACGCCATGGGCGAGGAAACGCTGGCCGAGCAGTTCGGGCGGGACATCGCGCTGCTGAAGCAGGTCGGCGTCAACCCCGTGGTGGTGCATGGCGGCGGGCCGCAGATCAACGCCATGCTGAAGCGCCTGGCCATCCAGTCGAGCTTCGTCGACGGGCTGCGCGTCACCGACGCCGCCATGGTCGAAGTGGTGGAAATGGTGCTGGCCGGCACGGTGAACAAATACGTCGCCGGGCTGATCACCCGCGCCGGCGCGCTGGCGGTGGGCATCTGCGGCAAGGACGGCGGCATGATCCGCGCCCGCAAGCTCGCGCGCACGACGCGCGACCCGGGCAGCCATATCGAGCGGGTGCTCGATCTCGGCTTCGTCGGCGAGCCGGAGAGCGTCGATGTCCGCGTCATCCACGCCCTGACCGGCGCCGGGCTGATCCCGGTGATCGCCCCGGTGGCGATGGGCGAGGACGGGCAGACCTACAACATCAACGCCGATACGGTGGCCGGCGCCGTGGCCGGGGCGCTGGGGGCGAACCGGCTGCTGCTGCTGACCGACGTGCCGGGCGTGCTCGATGGCGAGAAGCGGCTGATCGCCGAACTCGGCGTCGATGCGGTCCGCGCCCGCATCGCCGACGGCACCATCAGCGGCGGCATGATCCCGAAAGTGGAGACCTGCGTCGAGGCGGTGGCGCGGGGCGTGAAGGGCGCGGTGATCCTCGATGGCCGCCAGCCCCATGCGTGCCTGCTCGAACTCTTCACCGAAGGCGGCATCGGCACCCTGATCCGCCCCTGAGGCGCCAGCTGCGGATCAGCTCAGCCGCGGCGTAGGGGGGCGCGGATCAGTTCAGCCGCGCCCGGAACGCCTTGTGGCAGGCGGCGCAGGCCTTGCCGGTGGCCTGGAACTGGCGGGCGAAGCCGGCCTGGTCATCGGCCTCGGCGAGCCTGGCGAGGGTTTCGGCCGCTTCCGTGTAGTCCGCCGCGTCGCGCTCGAAATGCGTGCGGTCGGTCCAGACCTCGGGCAGCGCCTTGGTGTCGTGCCCGGAGTCGCTGCCGGGCGGGAACATCACCGGAATTTTCCGGCTCCACGCGACCAGGAACTGCACGTCCGCGGCGTAGGGCTTCACCGGCGCGCCGGCCTCGATCGCCGCTTTCAGCTCCTTGAAGATTTTGCCGCTGAGCTTGTAGGCCTTGCGCCGGGCCTCGATCGCCTCCGCCGCGGACGCGAAGGGCGGCCCCGCGGGCAGCACCAGGTCGGCGGCCGGCACCGGGCCCTGCGGCGCATCGGCGCGCGCCCCGCCCGCCAGCAAGCCGCCGGTCGCCGCCAGGGCACCCAGCACCACAATGGCTGCCATGATCACACGATTGCTCATCCCGTTTCCCCCTCGCTCGGCCTCGTGCGCGATGGTTGCATTCCAGGCTTGTCCCTGCCAGAGGCTGGAGAGGAATTTTTCGCTCTGCCGTGCGGCGTGCGCCGGCGCGTCCCGAGGAGACCAGCATGGACTTTCCCGGCTCCGTTGCCGTTTTCTGCGGCTCCCAGCCCGGGCTTCACCCCGGCTTCCGTGCCAGCGCAGAGGCGCTCGGCGCCGGGCTGGCGCGGGCCGGGCTCCGGCTGATCTATGGCGGCGGGCGCGTCGGGCTGATGGGCGCCCTGGCCGACGCGGCGCGGGCCGAGGGCGGGCAGGTGATCGGCGTCATCCCGGAATTCCTCACCCGTTTCGAGGTCGCGCATGAGGGGCTCAGCGAACTGCTCATCACCGACAGCATGCATTCGCGCAAGCAGCGGATGTTCGATCTCGCCGACGTGTTCGTGATGCTGCCCGGCGGCCTCGGCACGCTGGACGAGACCATCGAGATCCTGACCTGGCGGCAGTTGCGCCTGCACGACAAGCCGATCCTGCTCTGCGATGTGGAGGGCTCAGCCCGGCCGCTGGAAGCGGCGATCGATGCCGCGATCACGCACGGGTTCGCGCGCGCCGAGGTGCGCACGCTGTTCGAGGTCGTGGATGGCGTCCCCGCCCTGCTGGCGCGGCTGCGCGCGCTGCTGCCGCTGGCGGCGGAACCGGGCTGGGACAGCCGGCGCCTATAACGAAACGGCGCGGGGAAGAAGCCTTCCCCGCGCCGCTTAGGCCGTCCCAGCTGGTCGGTTCAGAAGGCGAACCAGGCGAAGGCGTAGAGCGTGTTGTTGCCGCTGGCGCTACGGCCGAACCCGTCATAGTTGGCGTTACCGCCATTGAACTGCGGGTAGTAGA
>DAIDKZ010000025.1 GCA_027449745.1 Acetobacteraceae bacterium
CCGGGCCGGCCGCCGAGCATGGTATCGGTGGCCAGCCGCAGCGCGGCGGGCAGCATATCCACCCGGGTCGGCTGGAAGCCGCGCTTGACCACGGGGCGGCAGACCGCGGGAAAATCCGCCTCCTTCTGGCGGTAGAGTTCCTGGAACGGGCCGCGGTTGAATTGCTGCGTCGGCACATTGGCGGTGAGGGCAAGAAAAGCCGAAGAATCGGCATAGGCGTTGGCCATGGCCATGACCAGGTTCGCCGAGCCCGGACCGCAGGAGGTGAGGGTCGCGGCCGGTCGGTGCTTGACCCGGAAATACGCGTCCGCCATGTGGCCCGCGGTCTGCTCGTGCCGCGGCGAGATCAGCTTCACGCGGTCGCGAACGCCGTGCAGCGCGTCGAGCATGCCGACATTGCCGTGGCCGCAGAGGCCGAAGACGTGCTCGAATCCCTCGCGGACGAGGAACTCGGCGATCAGTTCTCCACCCTTCATGCGGGCCATGGTGCGTTCCCTCTGCCGGGCCGCGCGGTGCGGGCCTGGGCAAATCATTCAACATTGTCGTTGCCCATGCAAGTATGTGAAAATACCCCGCAAGGCAGGCGCGAGGAGGGTCCGACTATGGCGGCAGCGGCGGACGCGGCGGTTGAGGGACGGAACCGCGAGCGCGGCGGCATCCAGTCCATCGAGCGCGCCTTCGCCATCCTCGAGGAGGTCGCGCGCAGTCGCGACGGCGTCACCCTCGCCGAGTTGAGCAAGCGGCTCGGGCTGCACACCAGCACCGTGTTCCATCTCGTCCAGACCATGGTCGCGCGCGGCTATGTGCGACAGATGCGGGAAGGCCGGCGCTACCGCATCGGCCGCCCGCTCTTCGCGCTGGCCGCCGCCGCGCGCGACGAGATCGAACTGATCAGCCTCGCCACGCCGGTGCTCGAAAATCTCTCGGCGGAGACCGGCGAGACCGGGCATTTCGGCGTCTGGTCCGGCGGCAGCGTCGTCGTGCTGGCCAAGACCCACGGCGCCGGCGCGTTCCAGATGGCGGGCAGCGTCGGGCCGCTGCGTCCGGCCTATTGCACCGGGCTGGGCAAGGCGCTCCTTGCCGCGCTGGCGCCCTCGCAGCTCGACCGCTACCTGGCCACGACCGAGCTCCGGCCGCTCTCCCCGCACACGACCGTCGAGCCCGAGCGGCTGCGGCGCCAGCTCGAGGAGGTCCGCCGGGACGGCATCGCCTTCGACGATGGCGAGTTCGACCCCGAGGTGCGCTGCGTCGCCGTGCCGGTGCGCGACTTCACCGGCCGCGTCGCCGGCGCGCTCGGCATATCCGGGCCGATCTGGCGGCTCTCGCTGGCCAGGCTGCAGGAGTGCGCGACGCTGGTGCGCGCCGCCGCCGACCGGCTGTCCGACGAGCTCGGCTTCACGGCGCCCGGCGACGGACCCGAGGCGGGCTGACCGCGGCGGCGCTTGCGGGTTGGTCGCAGCGTATTTGTCATGGTGAAATTTCCGATTGCGCACCCTCCCCGCTTCGGCGATGCTTGGCGAACGGGATCATCCGGCTCCCGGCGGGAGCGGCCGATCGTCGCGGGGAGGATAGCAATGCCGAACACTGCAGCGCGCCGCGCCAGGCGATCGGCGGTCCGGCTCACCATTCTCGGCTTTCTTGGCCTGCTGGTCACACCCGCAGGGCAGGCCGCCGAGGGACCGATCCGCATCGGCCTCTCGATCACCGAGACCGGCCCCTATTCGCCGCCGGCGGTTTTCGAACTGCAGGGCTACA
This sequence comes from Acetobacteraceae bacterium, assembly GCA_027449745.1. GTDB lineage: Bacteria > Pseudomonadota > Alphaproteobacteria > Acetobacterales > Acetobacteraceae > JAJZVV01. The sequence continues at coordinate 1,756 of DAIDKZ010000025.1, forward strand.
AGCTCGCCGTCGCGCGCATCAACGCCGCCGGCGGGCTGCTCGGGCGGCCGGTCGAACTCGTCGCCTATGATGATCAGGGCAACCCTTCGACCGCGGTGCAGCTCTACCAGAAGCTGCTCACCGACGACCGCGTCGATCTCCTCGTCAGCCCCTACCAGACCGATCTCACGTCCGCCGTCGCGCCCATCGTCAACCGCGCGAAGAAGGTGATGCCGAGTCTGGCCGCGAACACCGAAGCCTTCAGCGGCCGATTCCCTTACTTGCTGCAGGCGATGACGCAGACGACGCGCTACATGATCCCGGTGATCGATCTCGCCGCCGCGAAGGGCTACCAGACCATCGCGCTGCTGGTGCAGGACACGCAGTTTCCCCAGCAGCTCGCCGCTGGCGTGCGCGCCGAAGCGGCCCGGCGCGGCTTGCGCATCGTGTTCGACGAAACCTTCGCGCCGACGATGACCGACTTCAGCGCGCTGGTGCTGAAGGCCGGCGCCTCCCACCCGGATATGATCGTCGGCGCAACCTATCTCGCCGACTCCGAGGGCATCATGCGGGCGGCGAAGTCGCAGAAGATCGGGGCGAAGATGTTCGCCTTCAGCATCGGCCCGGTCGAACCGGAATTCCAGAAGGGCCTTGGCGACACGGCAGATGGCGTGTTCGGCACCACGCTCTATTTTCCGACGCTGAAAACGGCGGGCAATGCCGAGTTCGTCCAGGCCTTCACGGCGATGTTCGGACGCGCGCCCGACTATCACGCCGCCGTCGCCTATGCCAGCCTCAACGTCCTCGCCGCCGCGGTGAGCACGGTCGGCAGCCTCGATCAGACGAAGATCCGCGATACGCTGCTGGCAACGACGGCGCCGACGGTCGCCGGCGAATTCCATCTCGACAAGACCGGCATCCAGATCGGCTACACGAGCTATGCGTTGCAATGGCAGCATGGCAAACAGGAACTCGTATGGCCGGCGGACCAGCAGACCGCGGCGCCTTCACTGCCCCATCCCGCCTGGTAGCGCGCCGAGCGCCGACGGGGAACGCCATCGCCGATGCTGACCGTCATCACGCTCGCGCTCCTCGGGCTGCTCTGGGGCGGCGTCTATCTGCTCATGGCGACCGGGCTCAACCTCATCTACGGCGTCATGAAGGTGGTCAATCTTGCACATGGCGACTTCATCGTTCTCGGCGGCCTGCTCGCCTTCAGCCTTTTCGCCGAGGCCGGACTGAACCCGCTGGCCGCCTTCCCGATCGCGGCATTGGTCCTGTTCGGCATCGGCGCCGGCGTGCAGTTCGGGCTGCTCGAGCGCATCACCGCGGCCGGCTCCGAAGGCGAGTTGCGCAGCCTGCTGGCGACGTTCGGCCTCTCCTACGTCGTCGCCAATGCCAGCTTCCTGGTCTGGGGCTCGCAGTTCCAGTCCGTGCCGTTCCTGGAGGGCGCGGTGCAGGCCGGGCCGATCGCCATCCCGGCCGGTCTGCTCGCCGCCTCGCTGGCCGCGTTCGCCGCCACGCTGCTGATCCATCTCTGGCTGACCACCACCATCACCGGCAAGTCGCTGCACGCGACGGCGCAATCCGCGCTCGGCGCGGCGAGCTGCGGCATCGATGTGCGCCGCGTCCGTCTGCTCGCCTTCGCGCTCGGCTCGGCCATGGCCGGCGGCGCCGGTGCGCTGGTGATCACGCTGATCCCGTTCCAGACCTCGACCGGCGGCGAGTTGACGGTGCATGCCTTCACGCTGATCGCGCTGGGCGGGCTCGGCAACTATGCCGGCGCGTGGCTGGCAGCGGAACTGCTCGGGCTGACCGAAGTGTTCGCGCAGTTCTATCTCGGCTCCAACGCCGCGGCGGCCGTCATCTATATCGTGTTCATCGCCGTGCTCGTCGTGCGCCCGCAAGGATTGCTGGGCCAGGCAGGGCGGGTATGAGGGATCGGCTGATCGAAACGGTTCTGTTCGGCGCGCTGCTGGTTCTTGCGTTCGTCATCGCCCGCTCCGGCTCTGCCTACCTGGCGCAAACGCTCTTCAATGCCGCCCTCGCGATCCTGCTGGCCATCGGCTGGAACGTGATCGGCGGCTTCACCGGCTATGTTTCCTTCGGCCAGGTCAGTTTCTTCGGTCTCGGCGCCTATATCGCGGCGCTGGCGACGATGCGGCTGGCGCTGCCCTGGCCGGCGGCGATTGCCGCCGCCGCACTCGGCGCCGTCATGCTCGCGCTTCCGCTCGGCCTGATCATGCTGCGGCTCAGCGGCATCTTCTTCGCCCTCGGTATGTTCGGTCTCGCCCGCATCCTGCAGATCTCGGCCAGCGCTATGCGCGTAACCGGCGGACCGATGGGAATGTCCTTCGATGCCGCCGAGGATCCTCGCGTCTGCGCCGCCGTCATGCTGCTCGCCGCCGCCGCCGCGCTCGCCGGCACACGGCTGATGCTGCGCACCCGGTTCGGGCTGCGGCTGCTGGCCATCCGCGACGACGCCGTCGCGGCGAGTGCCGCCGGGGTGCGTGTCTGGTCGGTGAAGGTGCTCGCCTTCTGCCTCAGTGCCGCGCTCGCCGCCGTCGGCGGCGCGCTGTACGCGTGGAATCTCGGCTATCTCGACCCATCGAGCGCGTTCAACGGCACGATCGAACTGCAGAGCGTGCTGATGGTCACGGCCGGCGGCATCGGCACGGTCTGGGGGCCGCTGGTGGGCGGCGCGCTGATCTCGGTTCTCAGCACCCTCCTCTGGGCCCGGTTTCCGATGGAGCAGCAGATCGTGCTCGGCGCGCTGACCATGCTGATCGCGGTGGCGATGCCGGGCGGCGCGATGGCGGCCTTGGCGCGGGCGGGCGTGCTGCGGCGCCCCCCGATCTGGGCGCCGCCGCCTTCCGTCACCGCCGAACCGGCGCCGCCGCCCCCTGCGCCGGACCGACGCGCGCCCGTGCTGCGCTGCTCCGGCCTCGGCATCCGCTTCGGCGGCGTGGTCGCGGTCAAGGCGGTGGATCTGGTCGCCTACCCCGCCGAGATGCTCGCCATCATCGGCCCGAACGGCGCCGGCAAGAGCACGCTGTTCAACCTGATCTCGGCCTTCGCGCGCCCGGCGACGGGCCAGATCACGTTCGACGGCAAGCGTCTGCCCCGCCTTCGCCCCGAGCGGCTCGCCCGCTCCGGCATTGCCCGCACCTTCCAGACCAGCCGGCTGTTCGCGTCCCTCACCGTCTGGGAAACCGTGCTGCTCGCCGCCCTGTCATTGCACCGGAACCGCCGGAAGGCGCGAGGCGAGGCGGCGCGCATCCTGGCCGAAGTGGGGCTGCTCGCGCAGTGGCGGGAGGTCCCGGAAGCGCTGCCCCCGGGCCGCCAGCGTCTGCTGGAAATCGCCCGCGCTCTCGCCCTGCGGCCCAAGGTGCTGCTGCTCGACGAGGCGATGGCGGGGATGTCGGCCGAGGAGATCGCCCGCGTCCATGCGGCCCTCCGCCACGCGATGGCGGGCGGGTGCGCGGTGGTGGCGATCGAGCACGTGCTGCCGGCGATCGCCCCGCTGGCCGCGCGGGTGCAGGTTCTCGATTTCGGCGCCACCATCGCCGAGGGCCATCCGCACGCGGTGCTCAATGATCCGGCGGTGATCACCGCCTATCTCGGGGTCGAACTGGAGGATGCGGCCGGTGCCGCCGCCTGACCTGCTGCGACTCGAAGGCGTCAGCGCCGGCTATGGCCGGGTGCCGGCGCTGCACGCGGTGGATCTCGCGCTCGGGCCCGGCGAGACCCTGGCCATCATCGGCGCGAACGGCGCCGGCAAATCGACCCTGCTGCGCGCGATCATGGGACAGATTCCGTTGCTCGGCGGCCAGATCCGCTTCGCCGGCACGCGCCTGGACGGGCGGGCCACCCACGCGCGCGCCCGGCTGGGCATCGGCTACGCGCCGGAAGGCCGCCAGCTCTTCCCGATGCTGAGCGTGGCCGACACGCTGGAACTCGGCGCCGCGCGGGAACCGGCGTCCGTCCGTCGCGCGCGGCGGAACGAGATGTTCGTGATCTTCCCCAAACTGCTGCCGCTGCGCGACACACGCTGCGGCCTGCTTTCCGGTGGCGAACAGCAGATGGTGGCGATCGCGCGCGCGCTGATGGGCCGCCCGACGCTGCTGGTCCTGGACGAGCCTTCGACGGGCCTGGCGCCGCGCGTCATCGCCGAACTCTACGCGTCCCTCGCGCGCCTGCTGGATAGCGGTCTGGCGGTGCTGGTAGCCGAGCAGAATGCCCGCGCTGCCCTGCGGTTCGCGCGGAACGCGGTGGTCTGCGAGGATGGCCACCTGACCTTGCGCGGGCCGGCCAAGACCCTCGCCGCGGATCCGCGGGTCGCCGCCGCCTATATCGGCATGCACGACGCCGGCATATGGTCCGCGGCACCGGCAGGCGGCGCCTCGGACGCCCCAATATAATCAGCAATTCCAATAAACGCGACGATGACGAGGCCGACCGGGCGGCGGCGCTCCGAGACCCGGGGAAATCGCATTTGAACATTTGAAGAATGAGACCGGCGCGGCGGGGCTGGCCGCTTGCGGCTGGGGGCCGGCTTTGCGATAACCATGGTGCATCTGCGCGGTGCACAATATCTGGCGGGTGAGCCCGCCGAGTCGAGCCGGATCTTGCGCCCCGTGCGACGTAAGGAGCGACGCTTGACGAGCCGTTTTTGGCGTTTGCGTGTCGTTACCCATCCCGTGCCCCGCCGGAGAAGCTCCGTCGCGGCGAGCCGGGAGGCATGTCCGTGCTGAGTGACCTGCAGACCCTGGTCCTCAACGCCGATTTCCGTCCGCTCTCCCGCTATCCGCTATCGTCCTGGCACTGGCGCGACGCCGTGAGCGCGGTGATCCTCGACCGCGTCAGCCTGGTCGCCGAATACGATTTGGTGATCCGCTCCCCGCGCACGGCGATGCGGGTGCCGAGCGTCGTCGCGCTGAAGGAGTTCCGCCATCTCGACGGCTATCCCGCCTTCACGCGTTTCAACATCTACTGCCGGGACCGCTGGGTCTGCCAGTATTGCGGCCACCGCTTCGCCGCCGCCGAGCTGACGTTCGATCACGTCATTCCGCGCTCGCGTGGCGGGCGCACCACCTGGACCAACGTCGTCGCCGCGTGCGGCGCGTGCAACCTGCGCAAGGGCAGCAAGACGCCGCGGGAAGCCGGCATGCAGCTGCTGCGCGCCGCCTACAAGCCGACGCGCCGCGAGCTGGCCTTCGCCTCGGTCCCGCGCGAGCGCGAACAGGTCCACCACACCTGGGTCGACTTCCTCTACTGGGACTCCGAGTTGGAGGAGTAGGCTCATCGCGGCAGGTGCGCCGCGATATAGGGTGGCAAGGTGAACGCGCCCTGCTGGATCTGCGGTGTCCAGTAGCGCGTCGTGCCGAGAATCCCCGCCGCTTCCGCGCGTGCGCGCAGCTCACCGAGCGGCACCGCGTCGAGCCCGGCCGCCTTGGCGGCGAAGCCGAGTGTCATGAACCCGCCGACATAGGTCGGCACCGCCGCGACATAGGCGCCGACATGGGGAAAGAAGCGCGCCCGCCGCGCGCTGGTCTCGCGCAACTCGTCCGCCTGCATGAAGGGCACGCCGCACTGGTTCACGACCAGCCCGCGCGCGGTCAGGATGCGGGCGCAATTGGCGTAGAATTCGTCGGTGAACAGGACCTCGCCGACCCCGATCGGGTCGGTGCTGTCGACGATGATGGCATCGAAGCTGGCATCGGCGGCGCGCTTCACATAGTCGATGCCGTCGCCGACGATCACCTGCGCGCGCGGGTCGCGCCACGCATCGCCGCCGATGGCGGGCAGGAATTCCTGCGACAGGCGGATGACGTCGCCGTCGATCTCGACCATCACCGCGCGCGTCACCGACCGGTGCTGCAGCACGCGCCGCAGCACGCCGCCGTCGCCGGCGCCGATGATGAGCACGCTGCGCGCGGCGCCGTGTGCGATCAGCGGCACATGCGCGAGCATCTCCTGATAGACGAACTCGTCCGCCTCGGTGATCTGGATCACACCGTCCAGCACCATCACGCGCCCGTGCGACGCGCTCTCGAAGATGACGATGTCCTGGAACGGGCTCCGCACGCGCGCGAGCTCGCGCACGATGCGGAAGCGCTGGCCCCAGTCGGGGTAGAGCGTCTCGTTCAGCCAGGTATCGGCGCGCGCGGCCTCGGCCGTCATGGGTGCGTCTCCTGCAAACGCAACGGCCCGGGCGTCACCGCCCGGGCCGCTCGGGTCCAACCGGATAGGGGATCAGATCAGGCCGCGCCGCTGCTCGCTCAGCACGACTCGCTCGGCGCCGAAGGCGGCCTCGATCGCCGGGATCGACTTGTACGGATCGCACGCACCGCACATGAAGATGTCGATCGCCGCGAAATCCCGTTCCGGCCACGTATGGATGGAGATATGGCTTTCCGCCAGCACGAGCACGCCGGAGACGCCGCCGTTGGGTGAGAAATGGTGAAAATGGCCATGCAGGATCGTTGCACCGGCGGCCTCTGCCGCGGTTCGCAACGCCGCGTCGATGCGCGACGGCTCGTCGAGCCCGCGCGCGCCCCAGAGATCGACGAGCAAATGCATGCCCGCGAATTTCTGGCCGTCGCGCTCGACGAAATAATCCTTGCGCTCCTCTTCGGAGGCGGGCGGCAGTACCTGGTTCTCGCTCGGAACTTCCGAGACCATCCCCAGTTGCGTGAGTGCGTCCATCACGGACTCCCTTCCAACCAGCAGACGGCCTGTTGGGCAGACTGCCCGCTTCGGCCAAGGCCGCGGAAAATGGGCAAAGCGGCCCGGGAACGCAAGAGCAAATTTCGTTGCCCTGATGCGCCCCTGCGGAGCAGCTGGCGCGGCTATTTCGCGGCGCCGTTGGCGGCGAGCGCCTGGATCGCCTGCGGCAGCGCACGCGCCGCTTCCGCCTCCTTCGCCGAACGGGCGAGGTCGGCGACACCGCGGACCGGGCTTTCGGTCAGCATCCGGAACATGGCCGCACTCGGGCCTTCCGGCAGGCGCGCGAGGTCCTGCTGGCGCAGCGACGCCAGCATCGCCTCGTCACCGGCCTGGGCGGCAGCGGAGGCGAGGCGCAGCAGGATGCGGGCCTGGCCTTCGTCGAGCGGCCCGCTGGGCGGAACGGTTTTCGCGACATAGGCACCGAGCGCGGCCTCCGCGCCCTTCCAGTCCTTCGCCGCCTCCAGGATGCCGGCGCGGGCCTCGTCCGCCGCCGGCGAGGTCAGGCCGGCGAGTGCCGCGATCGCCTTCTCGGTGCCACCGGTCGCGGCGGACGCGCGGGCGAAGAGCAATGTGCGCCGCTCGGCCAGCGCCGGGCTCAAGCCTTCGCCCTGCGATTCGGCGAGCGCGGCCAGCGCGTCGGCGGCCTTGCCGTCCTCGAGACGGAGTTGCGCCAGCCGGGCGCCGAACTCGGCGCGCGCGCCGACGCCGGTCGCGGCATGCATCAGCTTGGTGAAGACCGGGTCCGCCTGCTGCAGCAGGTCGAGCGCGGCGAGCCGGTCGGCGAACGTGCTCGCGATCGCTTCGGATCCCGGGCCATCGGGCAGCAGATCGGGATTCTCCTGCACCATTGCGACGAGATCGAGCGGCGACATCTTGGTCGCCTGGTCGCCGCGCTGCATGGTGGCGAAGGCGTCGGTGAGGCGTGTGTGGATCGCCAGTCGCTGCTCCGGAAAGGCGGCTTCGGTCTCGCGCAGCATGGCCAGCGCCTGGCGCCATTGTCCGGCGCGCTGGCGCAGCTCGGCGATGCGCAGGCGGAGATCGAGTTCGCGCCGGTCGCCGCGCCAGGAATAGATCAGCTTCTCCTCGGCATCGGCTGCCTGCATCGGGCTCAGTGCGCCATCGGCGAGGCGGAGTTCGATCGCGCGCCGCGCCGCCCGCGCCCGGTCCAGCCGGTCGCGGCCCTGAGCAAGCGCGTCGAAAACGGCCAGGGCGGCCTTGCGGTCCCCGCGAGCTTCCGCCAGTAGCCCGCGTGCGAGCACGAGCGTCGGGTCGTCCTTGCGCGCGCGCAGCAGGGCCTCCGCGGCCTTGGTCTGACCGCCGAGTACCATCGTCTCGGCGATGAGCGGCAGCAGCCGCGCGCGCAGCGCCTCGGGATAAGCGAGCACCAGCGGCGCCGTGGCGGCGAAGGTCGCCGCGGCATCCGGGGCACCCTCCTGCACCATCGCGGTCCGCACCGCGCGCCAGAGCGCGATCTCGTCGGTACCGTTCAACCGCGGATCGTCGATCGCGCCCGCCTCATCCAGCCGGCCGGCGAGGATCGCGGCCACCGCCGCGAGGCCGGCGGCCTGTGCATCTGCGGCGCCGCGCGGATCCTCCGTCATCGCCAGCCGCAGCACCGCTTCGGCCTCGGCGTCGATGCCGAGCCCGATCATCGCCTCGGCCGCGGCCTTGCGCGGCTGCAGCCGGGCCGGCGGCGGCGCCGCGCCGGCGGTGCTGACCTCGGCCTGCAGCCGCCGGATCAGCGCCTCGGTCGAGAGCGGCGGAAAATCGAAACTGCGGGTGAGCGCGCTGGCTTCGGCCAGGGCATTGGTCGCCGGCGTCATCGGCGAGATCGCGAGCCCATGCCCGTGCGGGTCGGAGGCGGTCAGGAGGAACCCGCTCTGCTCGGCGCGCAGCACGGGCCGATCTGAGATCGGCTCGACCACGACCCCCTGCCAGGAGGGCAGCAGGCGGAATTCCGGCGTCTGCCGCAGCGTCGCCACGCCGTCACCGGGCTTGCGTGCGGTGCCGACGAGCAGCGTCGCGCCCGTCTCCGGATCGCGCAGGCTCACCACCGCCCCGGGGGCGGCGAGAGGCAGTCGGATATCGTCCCCGGCCATCGTCGGTTCGATCGGATGCAGCGTCAGGCGCCCGGGCAGCACATTCACCACCCAGCCGGACCGAATGCGGATCAGCCCGATCTCCTGGCCTTGCGGCAGCGGCAGATGCAGCACCGTCGCATCCGGCATCAGTTCGATCGAGCCGCCGTGGAAGACCGGATCGTCGTGCATGGCGGCGAGATCGATCGGGCGGCGCTCGTCGAAGACAACGACGCCCTGGCCGGCGCGGCGGAAGGCGGCCGCTGCCGTCTCGGGCGCGAAGGGCAGCGCCATCGCCTGGCCGGGGGCGCCGGGAGGCAGCACCGCGCGCGCCGCGGAAAGCGCGACCGGGCTGGTCATGTCGGGCACACTCGCCGGCACGAGCTCCGCGGGAATCACGACCGGTGGCACAGCCGGCGGTGATGCCGGGGCGCCAGCGGCCGGCGCGGCGTTCGGTTGGGCAGCAGCGGCAGCGGCCGGCTGCACGGGCTCGGCCGGTGTAGCCGCGGCTGTTTCGGGCGGCTTCGTCGCCGGGGGCTCGGCTTGTCCGGCGGGCGGCGGGCCCGGCGGCTTGCCCGCGCCAGCCGCAGCCTCGGCAGCGGCGGGTTTGGCCACGACAGCCGCAGCCCCGGCGGCGGCCCGCTTGCCCGTGGCCGCGCCGGCTTGGGTGGTGCCGTGCAATTGGGTGTCGGGCGATTGGGTGTCGGGCGATTGGGCAGCAGCCGCCTGGCTGCGTTGCGGCTGCGCGCGCGGCGACGCGCCGGATGCCGCGCGGCCCTCCGCCGGCCGGGCATGGGAGGGATCCAGCGCGTCGACGATGACGCGATTGCCGATCCGCATCGTGCGCACGCCCGCGCCGGGCGCGAGGTCGAGCATCGCCGTGCCGGGTCCGCCGGTGATCGCGCGCATGTTGCGCGGCGGCGCGCCGCCGGCACTGATCGGCGCCGCGGTGTCGAACTGCAGCACCACGTGATCGCCCTGGCGCTTCACGCGGAAGCGCGTGTAGGCCGGGAAATCGAATACCACGCGGCCGAAGCCGGGATGATCGCCGGTGCGCGCCGCAACCGGAGCCGCGGGCGCGGACGGTGCACCCGCCTGCAAGGCCGGGGACCAGGCGACGGCAATGGCGGTCGCCAGCGCGCGGACCAGGGCAGCGTGGCGGATACGACCCGACATCGGCGCGCTCAATCGAAGCTCGCCAGCAGCCGATCGATGTCGGACTGGTCCATCGCATTGGCGGGCAATTGCGGCCCGTTCAGCAGCGCCGCCTCCGCCGAGACCGGCGCCGACGCCTCGGCCCCGGCGCCGCCGACGACGGCAACGATATGGGCCACTTTGGCCTCGATCGTCTTCAACGTCGCCACCACCTTGGTGATCCGCTGGCCGGTGATGTCCTGGAAGCTGCACGCCTCGTAGATCCGCGTCGTCGCGTCCTGCAGGCTTGCCGCGAGTTCGCCATCGAGCGCGCTCGCGACACGATCGAGGGTCTCGCAGGTTTCCAGGATCTGATCCGTCGCCGCGGCGGTATGCTGCACGATGGCGTCCAGCTCGTCGGTCGCGGAGGGAATGTGATTGTCGGTGATCTCGTCGACGCCGACGGCCGCGATCTCGTCCTTGGCATTGGCGATCGTGCGCGCGAGATCCTCGACCCCGGCGAGCAGGACCGCCTCCTTCGGCGTCAGATCGCCCTGCATGCTGGCCAGAACGGCCCGGACCACCTCCGCCACCATGGCCGGATCCGCCGCCGGATAGCGGCCACGCAGTTCGGCGAGGCGGAGCGCCAGCGCTTCGAGGGAGGTCGCATCGGACGGCAAGGCGTCATGCATGGCCGAGCACCTTCTCGATCTTCTCCTTCAGCGTCTCGGCGTTGAACGGCTTGACGATGTAGTTCGAGACGCCGGCCTGCTTGGCGGCGACGACGTTCTCCGCCTTGCTCTCGGCCGTGATCATGATGAACGGCGTCGATTTGAGCCTTCCATCCGCGCGCACTTCCTGCAGCAGCTGCAGCCCTGTCATCGGCTGCATGTTCCAGTCGCTGATCACCAGGCCGAAATTTCCCACGCGCAGCTTGCCCAGCGCCTCTGCCCCGTCGGTCGCCTCTTCGACGTTGTTGAAATCGATCTGCTTGAGCAGATTGCGGATGATGCGGAGCATCGTCTTGTAGTCATCGACGATGAGGACGTTCATCGACTTGTCGATAGCCATGTCGTCTCCTTTGGTCTCCTGGCGGCATCGTTCAGCCGCCGGCGTTGCTCGGGTGCAGACGTGTCTCCGCGAGCTTGGCGGTCAGCGCCCGCGCCTTGTCCGGCTGCATCGCCGCCAGGATCGCCGCCGCCCGCGCCTCTTTCATGCGATCCATCACCGGGAGCAGAACATCCATTTCGAGATCATTGAAAATCGTCGCGGCATCACGGGGGCGCATCGACTCGTAGGTCTTGACCAGGCCGCGCCAGTTCGCCTCCTCGCGCTGCTTGCGCGACGCATCCAGCGTTTCGAGCTTGCGCTGCAGGCTGGCCAGCTCATCGAGTCGGGCCGTGATGCGCTTCTCGGCCGCCGCCAGCGCCGCTTCACGCGCCTGCACCGCCGCGCTCTGCTGATCGAGCTCCTGGCGACGGTGGCGCAGATCCAGCAGCAGCGCCTTCTCGCTATCGCTCACCGGAGCCCCGCCCGACGGCAGCGGCGTGGCAACCGCGGCCGGCTCCTGGTCCGGCGCGGCCTTCGCCGCGGCCACATCGCGCTTCGGCGCCGCGCCTGCGGCGTCGGGCGACGATGGCGCGCCCGCCTTCGCCGCCGCCGGCTTCGCATCGGCAGGCTTGGCGTCCGCAGACTTCGCATCGCCAGGTTTCGCCTCGGCCGGCTTCGTGTCGGCGCGCTGGACGCCGGCAGGCTGGGTCTCCGCCGCCGGTGCCCCGGCCGGTTCCGCCGCGGCGCCGGCGGCCCTCACCAGCGCGACCGATTTCAGCGTCAGCACCAGGGCGAGGGTCGCGATCGTAATCGGCAGCAAGCGTGGGACCGGAATGCGCAGGACAGCCATGGTTCCCTCCGCCCTCAGCGCGCCACGCGCAGCGCGCGCAGGAGATCGCGCTCGGCCTGGCTGCGCACGCGTGGACCATCGGCCGGCTCGGGGTCGGGCGCGGCGACGGGCAGTGACGGCAGACGCACCGGCTCGCCCCCTCCGCTCCGAGCCGTGCGATTCTGCTGGTCGAGACGGTCAGCCATGCGCTCCGCACGATCGATCAGGAAGCCGAGATCCTCGCGCAGCGCGCTGGCGGTTTCGATCTGCCGCGCGACATGCCGCCCGGCACCATCGGCAACCTGGCGCAGCCGCTCGATGCCATCCTCGGCTTGGCGCGTGCTGGCGTTGAACCCGGCGACCAGTTCCTCGAGCGCCGCCCGGTCACGCTTGAGCACGCCGAGCGCGCGCTCCAGACGCAGGGCGTGCACCAGGGTGGCCGCAAGCAGGGCCACCAACACAGCCTCCAGGATCCATTCGAGCCCGCCCATGCTTCGAACCTGCTCCCTTCCGGTTACGATTTCGTCACTGAAGCCATCAGCGCTCGAAGATCGGCCCGCGTGCGAGCTCGTTCTCGATCCGGACCGCAACGCGGTTCTTGCGCCGGCCGATGCGCGCCTCGAACAGCGGAATCGTCGCGCAGCGCACCTGCACCTGCGCGCCCGGGCCGACGCTGAGCGCGATGCGGCTGCCGGGCTGCAGCGCCATGATGTCTGACAGGCGCATCACCTGCTCATCGAGCACCACCGACAGCTCGAGCTCGGTGTTCCACAGCTCCTCGGCCAGATGCGTCTCCCAGATGGAATCGCGGCCGAACTTCTCGCCCATGAACTGCTGCAGCAGCAGTTCGCGCACCGGTTCCAGCGTGGCATACGGGAGCAGGAGGCCCATCTGGCCGCCGCGGTCCTCCATATCGATGCGCAGCCGCGCCAGCACGGCGGCGTTGGACAGGCGGCTGATGGTGGCGAAGCGCGGGTTCACCTCCAGCCGCTCGAAACGGAACGTCACCGGACAGATCGGATCGAAGCTCGCCGACAGATCCTGCAGCACGACATGGATCATCCGCTCGACCAGCGTCCGCTCGATCGTGGTGTAGGGGCGGCCCTCGATGCGCATCGCCGCGGTGCCGCGCCGGCCGCCGAGCAGCACGTCGACGATCGAGTAGATCATCGCCGAGTCGATCACCATCAGCCCGTAATTATCCCACTCCTCGGCCTTGAACACGGCGAGCATCGCCGGCAGCGGGATGGAGTTGAGATAGTCGCCGAAGCGCAGGGACAGGATGTTGTCGATCGAAACCTCGACATTGTCGCTGGTGAAATTGCGCAGGCTGGTGGACATGATCCGCACCAGCCGGTCGAAGACGATCTCCAGCATCGGCAGGCGCTCGTAGGAGACGAGCCCGGAGCTGATGATCTTCTGGATGCCGGAATTCTGGTCGCCGCCGGACGGGCTGTCGTCGAAGCCGAGCAGGCTGTCGATCTCGGCCTGGTTGAGCACGCGCGCGGGCTCGACCGACGGCGCGGCGGCATCGTCGCCCTCACCGCCCTCGCCCTCGACCGCCGCGCCCCAGGCGGCCGCGAGGTCCTCGTCGGACGGCTCGCCGCTGCCGCTCATTGGATCAGCATCTCCATGAAGAGCACGTCGATCACCTGCGCCGGCGGGGCGACGATATTGGCGCGCGCGATGAGCTCCTCACGCAGCCGGTAGGTGCCGGCCGAGCCGCGCAGCTCCTCGGGCCGCATCTCGCGCAGATAGGTGTTGAACAGGTCGAGCAGCCGCGGCATCGCCGCGGTAATCGCCGCCTGGTCCGCAGGCTTGGCGAGTTCCAGCCGCGCCTTCAGCTTGACGAAGCTCTCCCGCCGCGGAGTCACGTTCAGATTGACGATGATTTCGGGCATGTCGACATAAACCGGCGCGACCGGCTTCGCCGCCTCGGCCTTCGCCTCCGCCTCCGTCGCCGGCTTCTCGTGGCGCAGACCGAGCCAGCCCGGGAGCAGGCCGGTGAACCAGAGGCCCGCGCCCACCGCCGCCAGCAGCAGCGGCACCGCCAGCAGCAGCAGCTTCTTCTTGCCGCCGCCAGCGGGTTTGTCACCGGCCTCCGCCTCTGCTGTCGCCTCCGCTGCCGTGCTCATGCGCTCTCCTTGCCGCGCCACCCGCGCGCCTTGGTATGCTCGCCGTTGCGGATTAACGAAGCCTTGCGCCGCGCGCCGTCCCGCGCATTGGCACAGCGCGGAGGGCGGCAGGGTTTGCCGGGCCCAACCCGCCCGGCGCCCGGCAAACCCTGCCGCCCGCGCGCGCCGGGGCCAGCGAATCCCTCAGCCTCCTTCACCCGGTCCTCTGGCACGGTGTTTGCGACAATGGCCCGCGTCGCTTCGGCGCACATGCAGCAGACCTCAACGCGGACGGCCCCGTATGCAGAACCCGACCACGGTCTCCCTCTCCCGCATGCTGACCATGCAGCAGGCGATCGAAGTGACGGCGACGAACGTCGCCAACGCCAACACGCCCGGCTACAAGGCCGAGCGGCTGCAGTTCAGCGACTGGCTGACGCGTCAGACCGGCACGCTCTCCCCCCCCGGCGGCAATGTCATCGCCGCCACGCAGCTGCGCGCGACCTATCGCGACCAGGGCGAGGGCGCCATCAGCCAGACCTCCAACCCGCTGGACGTCGCCATCGCCGGCCCGGGCTACTTCACCGTCGCCGCGCCGAGCGGCCCGCGGCTGACCCGGGCGGGGCATTTCGGTCTTGCGCCGGACGGCACCATCGTCGACGGCTCCGGCAACGCCCTGCTCGACACCAACGGCCAGCCGCTCCAGGTCGGCACCGCGGACGCCCACATCGCCGTCGCCACGGACGGCACCCTCAGCACCGAGAATGGCCAGATCGGCAAGATCGGCATCGTTCAGCCGCAGGACCCGCTGCGGCTGACCGCGGAGGGCAACCACCTGTTCAACACCACGAGCCCGACCGACCAGGTGAGCGGAACGCGCCTGGTCCAGGGCGCGATCGAGCAGAGCAATGTCGAGCCCGTCACCGAAATGACCCGTCTGCTGACCATGCAGCGCCAGTTCCAGGCCGCGGCCGACCTGGCGCAGGAGGAATTCACGCGCCAGCAATCGGCGATCGACCAGATCAAGCCGCCGGTCGTTTGATCCATACGAGAGATAAGGAAAGGCGCCCAAAATGCGTTCGATGGATATCGCCGGCACCGGCATGCAGGCCCAGCAGACGAATATCGAAGTCATCGCCAACAACATAGCCAACATGACGACGACCGCCTTCAAGCGCCGCCGGCCCGAGTTCCAGGACCTGATCTACCAGAATCTCCGCGTCGTCGGCTCGAACAGCTCCGATAGCGGCACGATCGTGCCGTCCGGCACCGAGGTCGGGCTCGGCGTGCAGACGGCGGCGATCTATCCCATCCTCGAGCAGGGCAATCTGCAGCAGACCAACAACACGCTCGATCTCGCGGTACAGGGCAACGGCTATTTCCAGGTGACGCTGCCGTCCGGCGAGATCGCCTATACGCGCGACGGCACGTTCTCGCTCTCGCCCACCGGCCAGATCGTCACCGCGGACGGCTACGTCGTCTCGCCCGGCATGACCGTGCCGCAGAACGCCACCAGCGTCGCCATCAACGCCCAGGGCCAGGTGCAGGTGACGATCCCGAACCAGGTGCAGCCGCAGCTCATCGGCCAGATGCAGCTCGCCACCTTCGCCAACCCCGCAGGCCTGTCGCCGCAGGGCGGTAATTTCTTCCTCGCCACCGCGGCCTCCGGCAACCCGATCCAGGGGCTGCCTGGCTCGCCCGGGTTCGGCACGGTGATGCAGGGCTTCGTCGAGACCTCGAACGTCAACGTCGTGACCGAAATCACCAACCTGATCACCGCCCAGCGGGCCTACGAGATGAACAGCCGCGTCATCGGCGTGTCCGACCAGGTCTTCGCCACCCTGACCAATCCTAATCTGTGAGGACCAGGCTCATGACCCCGCGCCGCCTCGCCACGTTGCTGCTCTCGACCACCATCGCCGCCGGCGCGCTCGCCGATGAAGCTGCCGCGGCCAGCCTGCGCGCGGCGGCCCAGCTCACCGGCCCGCAGGTGCGGCTCGCCGATCTGTTCGACAATGCCGGCGCCGAAGCGGACCGCGTGCTCGGCCCGAGCCCGCCACCGGGCGGGCGGCTGGTCGTCGGCGCCGCGCAGCTGGCCGCGATCGCCCGGGAGTTCCACGTCGATTGGGCGCCAACGACGCAGACCGAGCGCATCGTGCTCGAGCGGCCGGGACGGACCGTGCCGAAAGAGGCCATCCTCGGGGCGCTGCGCACCGCCCTCGCCGGGGCCGGCTGTGCCGGCGACTGCGTGGTGGACCTGGCATTGACGCCGCGGCTGATCGTCACGCCGGACATGGACCCGGCGCCCTCCGTCGAGCAGATCGACTACGATGCGGCGGCAGGCCGCTTCGCCGCCGTTCTCAGCGTCGCCGCCAGCGGCGAGGCGCCGCAGCGCGCCAGGGTGAGCGGACGCGCCGCGCCGACCGTCATGGTGCCGGTGCTGACCCGCCGGCTCTGGCCGGGCGCGGTGATCACCGCCGCCGACCTCCAGATGGCCCGGGTGCGGGCGACCCAGATCGGGGTCGAAACCGCCCAGGCGCCCGAACAGATCGTCGGGCGGTCGCTGCGGCACGTGGTCGTACCCGGGCAACCGGTCCCGCTGGCCGAGCTGGCGGCGCCGGAGCTGGTGCGCAAGGGCAGCATCGTGACGCTCGAACTCGATGTCGGCGGGCTGTCGCTGCGCGCCGAGGGCGAGGCGCTGCAGGCGGGCGGACTCGGCGAGCGCATCGCGGTCCTGAACCCGCTGAGCCACGCCGTGGTCCAGGCCGAAATCGTGGAGCCGGGCGGCGTGCGGGTGGTGCCCGGCAGCCTGCCCATGGTGCCGCCCCAGTCCGGCCCGGTTCAGTCCAGCCCGACCTGGAACAGCCAGACCTGGAACAGCCAGGCTTGGAACGACCGCCCGCAGGTCGCCAACCGATGATCCCGTGCGCGCACCGCTCGCGCGGGATCGTCGCCGCGCTCGCCCTGGCAGCGCTGCTGCCGGGCTGCGGCGTCCTGACCAGCCTTTCCGAAGTGGGCCGCCCGCCCGCGCTGACGCCCACCTCCAACCCGACCACCGACCCGAGCTGGCGGCCGGTGACCATGCCCATGCCGGCGCCGAGCCCGCCGCCACAGCCGCAGGCCAACTCGCTCTGGCGGCCGGGGGCCCGCGCCTTCTTCAAGGACCAGCGCGCGGCCCGCGTCGGCGACATCGTCACCATCCAGGTCAACATGACCCACGCCGCGACGATGAACGACAACACCATGCAGCAGCGAACCGCGGCCGAAACCATGGGCATGCCCAACATGTTCGGGCTGGAGACGATCCTGCCGAAAATCCTCGCCGGCGCGAACCCGGCCGCGCTGGCCGGCGTCAGCAGCGGCAGCAACCTCACCACCATCGGCCAGATCCAGCGCAACGAGAACGTCACCGTGCAGCTCGCCGGGACCATTACGCAGGTGCTGCCGAACGGCAATCTCGTGGTCGCGGCGCGGCAGGAGATGCGGGTGAACGACGAGCTGCGCCAGCTCATGGTCACGGGCGTCATCCGCCCCGAGGACATCCGCAGCGACAACACGGTGATGGACGACCGCATCGCGGAGGCGCGCATCATCTACGGCGGACGCGGCCAGCTCACGGAAGTCAACGTGCCGCGCTGGGGTGATCAGCTGCTGCAGGCGATCCTGCCGTTCTGACCGGTCTCCCCGTCAACCGGGGCGCATCAAGGATACCCGCCGAGATGCCGGACCCTCTCGGCGGTTCGGGGCATCAATCGTCCCGGTGCACGCGCTCCATACGCTCGTGGCGCTCCTGCGCCTCGATCGAGAGGGTGGCGATGGGGCGGGCTTCGAGCCGGCGCAGGCCGATCGGCTCGCCGGTCTCCTCGCAATAGCCATAATTGCCGGTCTCGATGCGCTGCAGTGCCTGGTCGATCTTGGTGATCAGCTTGCGGGCGCGGTCGCGGGTGCGCAGTTCCAGCGCGCGGTCGGTCTCGACGCTGGCGCGATCGGTGATGTCCGCCTCGCTGATGCCGCCCTCGGAGAGGCTAGCCAGCGTGCCGTCGGCCTCGCGCAGCAGATCCGCCCGCCAGCGCAGCAGGCGCCGGCGGAAATATTCGAGCTGCAGCGGATTCATGAAGGCCTCGTCCTCCGAGGGCCGATAGTCAGGCGGCAGGGTCACCATCATGTCGAACCGTCCTCCTCTCTGCCGGGCGGAGGCCGGGCAGAGACCGGTCCGCGTCGGGCCCGGGCTGCCCCGCGGCCGTGAGTTGGCCCGGCTTATAGCGGCGCCCCGGCGCCGCGCCAAGAGGCGCGCCGCCGCGCCCGCAAGGTGTCAAGAGATTGACATGCAAGTCATTTCACGCCGGCCGCCGGGTTCGCTTCGCGAGTTCCACCTGCGCACGCAGTGCGATCGCACCGACGGTCGCGCGCAATACCGGGTCCGCGGCGAGCGGCGTGGCGGCGGCGAGCCCGGCGAGGTGGGCGAGCGCCTCGGCCTGGCCGCCATCGGCGAGCAGCGCCCGCTGCAGGGCGGCGAGCGCGGCCAGCATCGCCTGGCCATGCCGGCGCGCCTCGCGGTCGGACACTTCGGCGTCCATCGTCTCCTGCAGCGCCAGCAGCCCGTCCAGGGCGCCGATCCCGACGCTCGCCCGCACCGATGCGCCGGCGGCCCCGCCCTCGGTCCGGACCGTGAAGCCACCGCCCGCGGCGCCCGCCCGCGCTCCGACCCTCGCCAGCGGCGCGGCCCCGCCAATCCGTCCGACCCCGCTCATCCTGCCCGGCTCCTTTTTCCTACGCGTCCGTGCCGCCCGGCACGTCCTGCCGACCTCTCTCCGGCGCGCGGCGCCGGCGGAGGCCCGATTCCCGGCCGCGGGCGGCGCCGGTCCGGCTGCGAGCCGATGGCACGGCTCTTGCGAACCCTTCGCCAGGCTGGCCGCGTCGGGTGAGCCGGCCGGACGCCGCGCTTGGCGACAGGCTGTGCAGCGTGCCGGAAAAACATTGACGCGCCGCTACCGCGAAGGAGCAACCGTGCCCCGTCTCGTCTGCCTGCTGGTGGGCCTCGTTCTCGGCCTCGCCGCGTTCGGCCCGCGCGCCGCAATGGCGCAGATCCGCATCAAGGACATCACCGACGTCGAGGGCGTGCGGGAAAACCAGCTCGTCGGCTACGGGCTCGTGGTCGGGCTGAACGGCACCGGCGACAATCTGATGAACGCGCTGTTCACCCGCCAGTCCCTGGTCGGCATGCTCGAGCGGCTCGGCGTCAACACCCGCGACCTCGCCGCCAGCCTGTCGACGAAGAATATCGCGGCGGTGATGGTGACGACCAACCTGCCGCCCTTCGTGCGCAACGGCGAGCATATCGACGTCACCGTCTCCAGCCTGGGCGACGCCAAGGACCTCACCGGCGGCACGCTGATGGTCACACCGCTGCTCGCCGCCGACGGCGAGGTCTATGCGGTGGCGCAAGGCGCGCTGGTCACCGGCGCCATCGTCGCCGGCGGCGCGGCGCAGAAGGTCACGCGCAACATTCCGACCACCGGGCGGATCCCGAATGGGGCGACGATCGAGCGCGAAGTGCCCTTCGAAATGGCCAGCATGAAGACGCTCCGCCTCGGCCTGCGCAATCCGGACATCACCACCGGCGAGCGGGTCGCCGCGGCGATCAACCAGGTGCTCGGCAACGGGGCGGCCTCGGTGAGCGATCTGCGCACGGTGACCGTGGACCTCACCGGCCGCCAGCCGGTGGACACGCTGGCGCGGATCGAGGATCTCACCGTGCGGCCCGACACGCCGGCGGTCGTCGTCATCGACGAAGCCACCGGCACGATCGTCATGGGCAGCAATGTGCGCGTCAGCACGGTCGCGATCGCGCAGGGCAATCTCACCATCCGCGTCACCGAGACGCCGCAGGTGAGCCAGCCGGGCCCGCTCTCCGGCGGCCAGACCGTGGTCGTGCCGCGCACCAACGTGCAGATCAACGACGGGCGGGACCGCAAGCTGGCGGTGCTCGGCGCCGGCACGACGCTGCAGGATCTGGTCACCAACCTGAATTCGCTCGGCGTCGGCCCGCGCGACATGATCACCATCCTGCAGGCGATCAAAGCGGCCGGCGCGCTGCAGGCCGAACTGAAGGTGCGGTGATGGCCGGACAACTCCTCCCCGCGCCCGCGGCTCCGGCGACGGGCCTGCCGCCCGCGGCCGTCGCGCGGGCCGAAAAGACGGCGGCCGATTTCGAGGCCATGGCCATCGGCCAGATGCTGCAGCCGATGTTCGACACGGTCGATCTCTCCCATTCACTCTTCGGCGGCGGCGATGCCGAAAAAACCTGGCAACCCATGCTGATCACGGAGATGTCCAAGATGATCGCGAGCCACGGCGGGCTGGGCATCGCCCGCCCGGTACTGCAGGAAATGCTGCGGCTGCAGGAAGGAAAACCGAGCGGCGGCGGGGGCGCGGGCGGCGCGGCAACCTTTGGTTCATCCTTTTCACCACAGTCTGCGGCACCGATGGAGGCCCGCCCGTGACCCCCGCGCTGATCCTCGCCGCCGTGGCGCTCGCGGACACGCTCGCCGCCGAGAACGCGGCGCTGAAAGCGCTGGATCTCGGCCGCGCGGCCACGCTCGCCGAACCCAAGGCGCAGGCGCTGGAGCGGTTCCTCGCCGCCCGCGCCGCCGCGCCGGCGCAGCTCGACGCGACGCAGCGCCGGGCCGCCGAGGACGTTTCTTCTCGGCTCGACGCGCTCGTCGCCGAAAACAAGCGCCTGCTTGAACACGCCATCGCGGTGCAGAGTCGGGTCATCGGCCTGATCGCCCGGGCCGTGCCGCGTGCGGTGGCCGCGCCCGGCACGCGCTACCTCGCCAGCGGCGCCCGCGCCCGCGCCGCCGTTCCTGCGGTCGCGCTCTCCGCGCGCGCGTGATACATCGGCCCCGGAGGGATCCGGGGAAACCGTGTCGGGACTTGCGCCGCCCTGTCCGCTTGCCCACGACCCGGCCAACGATGTGGCCGCATGGCGACGCCTGCTCGCGCGTGACGCCGGCGAGATCGCGCGGCAGCCGCTGTTCGCCCCGCTGCTCTCCACACCCGCCGCCATCGACGGCTGCTTCGTTCTCGGCCGCATCGCGCAGAGCCTCGACGGGCGCATCGCCACCGCCTCCGGCGCCTCGCGCTGGATCGGCGGTCGCGAGGACATTCTGCACACGCACCGGCTGCGCGCGCTGTGCGACGCGGTGCTGGTCGGCGCCGGCACGCTGCGCGCCGACGACCCGCAACTGACCACGCGCGAGGTCGAAGGCCCCTCGCCCGCGCGCGTGGTGCTGGACACGGACCGCCGGCTCGACGGC